>CAZWQX010000148.1:0-9471 GCA_964635965.1 uncultured Cryomorphaceae bacterium | reverse complement strand
TATCAAAGATGTATCGACTGAAGGTGATTTCTCGCTTGTCCATGTCTTGACCCTTGAAAGAGAAAAGGGAAACTGGGCAATCAAAGAGATCAAAATAATCGAAGGAAATAAATCGAACTAAGAGAACATGAGAACTGACAAACTATCACCACAATCCCTTCTTTCCACCCTTTGGATATTCATTCTTTTCAATATGATATTCAGGGACCTTCACCAATTCGCCAGCGAAGGTTTCATTCAGGAAATCATGAATTTGAAAGTCTCAGAAGTCGAGCTTTTGATATATGGAGTGCTACTTGAGATACCTATATCAATGGTTCTGTTATCCAGAATATTAAAAGTAAAATTGAATAAATGGGTCAATCTATTTGCAGCCATAATCTCTATGCTTGGTTTGTTTAGTACCATACCGCAGACAGATTTGGATGACCTGTTTTTTATGGCGGTACAAGTAGTGGCTTATTTCTTCATAATCCGCACTGCCTTAAGACTCCCTCAAACCTCTAAAATCTCCTTAAAAGCATGAAAGCAGTTGTTTGTACAAAATACGGACCACCTGATGTCTTAAGAATTCAGGAAGTTGACATGCCTTCACCAAAGGAAGATGAAGTTTTGATAAAGATTCATTCAGCCGCGGTGACCACAGCGGGATTGATCAGTAGAAAAGGAGAACCCCGATTTGCCAGAGTGGTTACCGGCTTTTCAAAACCCAAGAATGATATACTTGGAATGGAACTTGCCGGGGAAATTGTCGGCTTAGGTAGTGAGGTCAGTTCATTTGCTATCGGGGACAATGTTTTCGGGCTTACAGGTACTGATCTAGGCTCAAATGCCGAATACATATGTCTTTCAAAAGAATCAGCTCTGACTTTGAAGCCTGAGCGGTATAGCTTCGTAGAGTCAGCAGCCATGGTAGAAGGCGGTTTAACCGCGCTGAATTTCTTAAAGAATAAAGGGAGAATTGAAGAAGGGCACAAAGTCTTGATCAATGGGGCTTCAGGATCAGTAGGAACGGCAGCGGTGCAGCTCGCCAAGCATTTCGGCGCTGAAGTCACCGGAGTTTGCAGTTCATCAAACATAGACTTAGTCAAGTCTCTTGGAGTCGATTATGTCATTGACTACAATAAAGAAGACTTCACGGAAAACGGAGAGAAGTATGATATCATTTTTGACACGGTGGGATCGCGATCTTTTCTCGAATGCAGAGAGTCTCTTGTATCAGATGGAATTTATCTGGACGCAGATGGAATAGGAACGGTGTTTCATATGTTTTGGACCTCAATTTTCAGTAAAAAGAAGGCCATACTCTCCGCAACCTATATGCGCTCAAAGAAAGAATTGCGGAATGATCTTCTCATTCTCAAAAAGTTGATCGATGACGGGGCGTTGAAGCCGGTGATTGATAAAGTGTATGGAATGGATGAAATTCAGCAAGCCCATCACTATGTGGAGCAGGGAAGGAAAAAAGGGAATGTTTGTGTAACGATTTGTTGACCTTTAATTCCGAAACGAATCCATATTTAGCAATGGTACATCTCATAGTCGGTAACACGGGCGCCGGAAAAACCACCTATGCTCAAAAACTGAGGAGCGAACAAAACGCCGTGGTATTTTCAATTGACAAATGGAACAAGGAACTATTCCTTCCTGACCGAAGAAAAGGAGATGGTCTTGATTGGTTTCTTGAACGAATAACCAGGTCCGAAACTGTTATCATGGACATGATCATTCAATTAGAAGCCGCAGGGGCAGATTCCATTCTCGATCTGGGATTTTCAAGATATAATCACCGCGAGAAGTTTCGATCGTTTGCTGCTCAAAATACCTTCGATCTTCAGTTACACTATTTAGATGTCCCAATGGCAATCAGGCATTCAAGAGTGAAGCGCAGAAATCAAGAGAAAGGGGAGAGTTTCGAATTTGAGGTATCCCAAGAAGAATTAGAGTTTATGGAAGGTTGGTTCGAAGAACCACATCAATTTGAATTGGAGAAAGCAATCATTATCGAGAATTAGAAATCAACTTTTTTGGCTAAAGGCTAAAGGCTAAAATTGCTCATTTGACATGATGGTACATTTCAAGATTGTCTTTCTACCATAATTCCATTGAATACCTAGTTTTAGGCTTTCAAAAAACGAAAGGATGCGTTTTCACAGGATCTTTTTAACCATCATTTATTCTGTCATCTCAATCAGTTGTCTGGCCCAAGACAGTATTCCCGACCCCTCTAAGAGGTACATCAAGTACTTGGAACTGCGTATGGAAAACGGAGCCATGCTCAGCAACGGAAGTGAATTTGGCGATCAGATCGTAAACAGTTCCTATTACAATGCTGTAGATGTTCGGTTGGGCTTCCAAAAGACGGATCCTTATTCAGTTTATGGCAACTTATACCGACGACCTGTTATGGGTATAGGTTGGTATTCTTCCACCTTCAATAACGAGAACGTAGGTGAGCCCAATGCGCTGTATTTCTTTCTGAAAATGCCTTTCTCCTTCAGACCGGATAGTCGTTGGAATTTTACCTATGGAGCTGCATTTGGTCTTTCGTACAATTTCAATCCCTTTGACGAACTCGAAAACCCTACGAACATCTTCATCGGTTCATACAGGAATTATTACGTTCACCTTGAATTCACCACTCAGTATAAATTGAGTAAACGATTCTTGCTTGAAGGAGGTGTAGGGTTCAAGCATTTTTCAAACGGGGCTTTCAGTCTGCCAAATGCGGGAATCAATTTGATACCGGCAACCATTGGTCTGCACTACAAATTGGGTGATAAGGACGAAGAGGTTTACAATAGGAAACTAGAAATTCCCGATCATCAAAAGTTTAGCATTCTGAATGTCGGTTTCATCATGGGTTCCAAGAACTACGAAGCGGGAGAGAAGAACTACTTCAAAGGAGGGATAGGGGTCAACTATTTGTTTGCCTTGAATTACAAGTATCGCTTTGGGGGAGGTATTGACATTTATTACTCCGAGGGATACCAAGATCGAGATTCTTCTGATGCCTCGAACTTGTCAAAATCCACCTCCTTTGCGGTAAATGGATCTTGGGAGTGGATTCTCAACAAAAACTTATACGTTCCATTGGCCGTGGGTATCTATTTGCACCGAAACGAAAATAACGGCGATGTGGAGCCCTTTTACCTGAGGGCAGGAATACGGTATCGGTTTGACAACAACATCTTCTTTGGCGGTACCATTAAAGCTCATGCCGGAAAAGCCGATATTTTCGAATGGACCCTCGGCTACACCTTCGGTAGAGATCCGAATCCGATGAGAACGGTTGAGTAGAGGTCAGAGGTCAGTGTGCAGAGAGCAGTAATCAGTGAAGAGTGGTCAGATAAGAGAGGTCAGTGAGCAGTTAGCAGTGATCAGAGAAGAGAGGTTAGAGGTCAGTGTACAGTTAGCAGAAATCAGATATGAATTTCGCTTTCGCCAAGGCTTTGGCGGACGAAGTAAGAATTCAGAATGGTCGTACTCGCGGTGCTCGTGGATCGATGGCCTCCTGCTGTCAGCTACCGGCTTTCAGTTTCGGACCGAGAACTTCGGAATACTGAATACTCAGTACTAAATACTATCTACCACCTACCTTCTACCAAGTGCTATCTCGCAATCATAAACCGCTCATTCAACACTTCATTTGTCGTCGTCAACCGATAGAGGTAAACTCCATTGGGTAGGGAAGATCCGTCAAATTCAAATCGGTAGTTTGTTTCAGAACTTGCTTCACCTGAGAAGAGCGATTCGATTAAGCGGCCGTTCATATCGAATACTTCCAAGGTGGCTTGTCCTTCAGAACGGAGAGAGAAACTCACGTAGGAGAGTCCTTCCGTTGGGTTGGGATTTGAAGTTAAAATGGAAGCCGGAATGGTGATTGGCTGCCAAGGGGTGAATGGCCCAACTACCGGTGGATTTTGAGAACATCCACAACGCACCCTCCACTCATAATTTCCGGGAGGAACAGGAGTGATGTTTTGGGTAAATGAACCGACGTTGGCACCAATCAAGACTTCATCCACTTGAATCTGCGAACTACCTGCAGCTCTTCCTTGAACGTTACATCCCAGTTGTCCCGGAACGGGATCCCATGAAAGTATCAGCTGATTCCCGACTATTTGAGAGCTTAAGCTTGACACTTCCACAGCAGGGAAGGGGTTGGCACAGGTTGGTGTTCCCGCGCATGAACAATCGCTTTGAACGATGTCGTTGGTAGTGTTCGGATCTCCGTCGTCGCAAGGGTCACCTATATTGAAACCGAGGACGGGGCAATCAACTGGGGGTTGACATTCAACCAATGGAAGTCCATCGACAAAATTTGAAATGGATCCAGTCAGAGCAAAGTTGGCAAAGGAGCCATCTACGGGATTGTCCAAATCTCCGCTAACCAAAGCAGTTTCAGCGGTGTTGTCCGCCTCAGCTTGACCTTGATTAAATCGGTAGTAGCGTACCAAACCGGGTTCATCACCGATGAGCTCACAATTCAAGTTGTTGTTAATCTGGGTTTCGTTAAGTGCGAAGTTCCACACCCGAAATTCCTCCAGCCTGAAGCTTTCGTAAAAGACATTATCGACGTAACGTCGCCCAAGGGTAATGGGGTTGTTTGGGATATCCCTATTGCTCGGCTCGCTATCGACCAGGACTCCATCCATGTATAGTTTGAGCTCGTTGTTCTCTCGAACACCTGCTACATGAATCCAGGTGTTGCCGTTAAAGGAAGAAGTGACGAATTCATAAGTCGTTCCATCTGAGGCATCAAATCCAACTATGAAGTTGATCTCGTTGAACGCGGTATGAAAGGCCCAACCTCCTTGAAATACTGCAAATGTACTGGCAATTCCACCGAACTCAGTATTGGTATCGTCCAAGTACATCCAAAACTCAACGGTGAAATCTCCCGTGCCGAAATCTGTTGAAGCATCCTCGGAAATATTGACTTGATCGTTCACTCCATCAAAGAAAAGGGCTAATTCTGCGGTTCCTTGGCAACTGCAGTCGGCCTGCAGGATATCGTCTGTGGTGTTGGGATCTCCATCATCACAGGGATCACCGGGAAAGGTAAGGCAAGATCCGTCATCGGTGTCAGCCAATGGATCAAAGTCACAGCTGTTCGGGTCAGTACATCCCAAGACCGGGATATTGCAATCCAAGAGGGGTAGACCTACGACGAAATTTGAGAAAGGTCCGTTCAGCGCAAAATTTGTTATCGTACCGTCAATGGGATTGTCAAGGTCATCGCTCAGCAGAGAAGTTTGAGCCGTATTATCGGCCTCTGCTTGTCCCTGGTTGAAGCGGTAATACCGAACCAGGCCCGGCTCATCGCCGACAATCTCACAATTGAGGGTTTCGTTAATCTGAATCTCATCCAATGCGGAGTTCCATACCCTGAATTCTTCAAGTCTGAAGCTCTCATAGAATTGATTAAAGTTAAGGTAGCGTCTTCCGAGAGTAATGTCATTATTTGGGATATCTCGGTTGCTTGCTTGGCTTATCGCAAGAACCCCATTCAAATAGAGTTCAATTGTATTGTTATTTCTTAAGCCAGTAACGTGAACCCATTCATCTACGGGGAGGTCTGCTGATATAAGTTCAAGTGAAGCACTGGCATCTGTTCCTACAAGGAAACTAATCTGACCGAAGGCAGTATGAAAAGCCCAACCCCCGGTGCTTGTGTTATAAGTGCCCGCAATTCCACCAAACTCAGTAGAAGCATCTTCGAGATACATCCAAAACTCAACGGTGAAATCTCCTGTTCCGAAATCGGTGGTTGGATCAGCAGGAATATCGGCTTGATCATTAGAGCCGTCAAAGAAGAGTGAAAGGTTTGCGTCGGAGCCAGAACAAGAGCAATCTGATTGGACAACATCATTGGACGTGTTGGGGTCTCCATCGTCGCAAGGATCACCTATATTGAGGTTTAGAGATGGGCAATCAACAGTGCCTGTTAGACCAAAAATATATTCCTTATTTTCCTGATTTGTAGCTTGAATGGTTACCGTGTTGTCGGGTTCGGATATGGACAACACCTGTCCTTCAACATCTTGAAATGCTCCTCCCGCGTTGTTTGCCCTGCTGGCAATCCTCAACGAACCCGCATCAGGTTGTTCATTAAGATCATCAAACAATCTGACAGTGAAATCTGAATCATCCCCTCCGACAACGAAGAAACCGAGATAGGATGATGTATCGATTGAACCATACCCAGCAGGAACGGTAATGTTATTGGGAGCTTCATTCACTCGGTATACATGCAAGGCTTCAACCGTTGTGTCAAACCCAAAAAGAATTACTCCATAGGATTCAAAAATTATGCCTGCTCCGGCAGGAACACTTATATAAACTTGCTCAGATTCATCTCCAATTGGCGCTCCGCTGATGATCCAATCGGATAAAGGATCCATATCTGACAGTGTTCCATTGTTATTGTTTCCTGAAAGATCTGTCAAAGTCGTGCTACCAGCACCATCATCAAATCGGTAGTACGCCACCAGGTCAGATAAGCTAGGGTGGGAGGAGAGATCTTTTTGGCACATGTAATCCCTAATTTCCTCAAATGAGAGGGCGGAGTTCCAGATGCGGACTTCATCTATTTCTCCTTCAAACCCAGATGTAGAGGCGAATTCTGACCAGTTACCGATAGCCAGCTCTTGAGTTGAAGTTTCAGGAGTTCCCGTGCCTGTTTGCTGACCTTCGAGTATTCCATCCACATAAACTCGAAGGGTATTGGAATTGGTGTCATGTACACCCGCGATATGGTGCCATTTTCCGTCATTGATATCGGTTGTACCTTCCGCAAAATTTGAACCTGATCCAACTCTATCGAACCGAACATGGGCCTTTCCCCCAATCATTAATAAGGAGTAATTCTGGTCTCCTCCGTTCTTTTTGCTGATAAACCTACCCAGATCATCGTTGGAAGTCGTCTTTATCCAGCACTCAAGCGTAAATTCGGTCAGCGATAACTCGTCGCTATGGGGAATAAAAACTTCATCGTTGACACCATCAAACACAAGCGCATCACCACTACCTGGAGGAGTAGGATAACCGGTTAGATCTAAGCCTTGGCAATTATCAAGATTGGCTCCTTGAACAAAATTGGATATAGGACCGGTCAAATTAAAGTTCGAAATAGTACCATCCACTGTGTTGTCCAGGTCATTGCTTACCAAAGAAGTTTGTGAAGTGTTGTCTGCACCTGGTTGTCCCTGATTAAAGCGGTAATAACGGACCAAACCAGATTCATTCCCTGTAATTTCACAATTCAAATTTTCATTAATCTGGTTAGGATTTAAAGCAAAATTCCATACTCTGAGCTCATCTATTTTGAAGCTTTCAAAAGATGTATTGCTATCCACATACCTGCGCCCCAGAGTTAACGGGGTGTTTGGAATGCTTCTATTACTAGGTGCACTGCTTACGAGGACCCCATCAACATAGAGATTAATTGTATTATTCTCTCTCACTCCAGCTAAGTGAATCCAGTTTCCTGGAGTGAAAGTGAAAACAGTGCCGTCTACATCATTTTCACTTGCACCCGTAGCTACATAGAAAAAGATTTGATCTGAGGCCGTGTGAAAGGCCCATCCTCCATCTTGGATATCAAATGTTCCAACAATACCACCTTCTGATGATGCATCATCTAGATAGATCCAGAATTCAACTGAAAAATCTCCTGTTCCAAATGAGGTTGAAATATCCTCTTGGATCGTAACGACATCATCAATACCATCAAAAGAAAGGGCAATAGGATCAATGGGGCCTTGTGTTCCTTGACAGGAGCAGTCTGCCTGAACTATATCATTTGTGGTATTCGGATTTCCGTCATCACAGGGATCACCGATGTTGGCGTTTAAAATGGGACACTCATAGGGGGCACAGCTACAATCGGCTTGGACGACTTCATTATCTGTACTGGGATTGCCATCGTCGCAAGGATCACCGAAATTGGCATCGATATCAGGGCAATCGTAGAAGAAGTTACCTCCGCAAACGCCGAGATCATCAAAGTAAAAACATGTGGCGGGATTTGTGGCCGATGGATTGAAGTTACAAGCTACGGGGTCTTGACACCCGGGTATTTCTTCATCAATGCAAACCCCATCGCTGTCGGGATCAACGCAAATTGGCAGATTTATGTAGAGTGTAGAGCCAGAGAGAGTACCCGAAATCAAAACATCTTGAGTATTGTTTCCGTCGACATCAGCAAAAGCAACAGAACTGAAGTCAACACCTTCGAAGGGTGTCCCATTAATTTCCGTGTAGTTTCCATCCCCATCATTGCTGTATAAATTGGCGACACGACCTGTGAAATTATTATCCGAATCACCTGTTATTAAAAGGTCCAAATCTCCATCACCATTGATGTCGGAGAAAGCGACTGAGCCAAATAGAACTGGCTGTAAAGGTGGGGTTCTGTCTGAGGAGTTACCAATTTGAGTGAAATTGCCATTCCCATCGTTCGCATAAAGAATAGCTATTGCATCATTAGATATACTATTAGGTGGACTTATTCCAGCAATTCCAGTTATCAGAACATCTTGGTCACCATCCCCATCTATATCCGAAAAAGCAATTGAACTGTGCTCAACTCCTTCAAAAGGGGTACCCGTCACTTCAGTGAAAAAACCCGTCCCGTCATTGCTGTATAGTTTGGCGATCCTTTCAGAACCAGTGTTTAGACCTGTAATAAGAAGGTCTTGATCATTATCACCGTCTATATCTGCGAATGCAACAGCGCCGTTTTCAACCCCATCAAATGGAGCAGCAACTGGACTGGCCTCAAAAAAACTACCTCCACTATTAACGTAGAGCTTTGTTGTTCTGAGCGTAGGTCCAGGGTTTGCGTCTCCTGTAATCACTAAGTCAGGAGTATCATCTCCATTGACATCTGCAAATGCTAGGGCTCCATCATCCACCCCGTCAATAAGTGTGGTTACTTCAGTAAAGTTTCCATCTCCATCATTGATGTAAAGTTTGGCCGTAGAACTGTCAAACATGGTGCTGCCAATAATCAGTGCGTCTTGATCATTGTCGCCATCGATATCAGCAAAAGCAACTTCACCATTAGCCACTCCGACAAATGGAGTTCCTACAGCTTCACTGAAGGCTCCGTTGCCATCATTGAGGTATAGAGTAGCAATTGGATCAAAAGTACCGCTGGAAGGATTCCCAGTTAGGAGAGCGTCTTGATCGTTGTCACCATCAACATCGGCAAACGCAACTGAACAATGAAATCCTTGAACAAAACTTGCCAGAGAATCGGGGACTTCTTCGAACTGGCTCTGGGCATATAAACTAAAAGTAAGATGGGAAAAAAGGATTGCTAGAAAGTACTTGGCAGAACAAAAAATCTTCATCACAATTGGTTAAATACATGGCGCACAGTCTCTCTCATATAGCGTAGCATCAATGGCCGCTATATGTGGTTCGAAAAACGAAATCTGATTAACTGGTGCGCACTTTTAT
>CAZWQX010000147.1:0-9528 GCA_964635965.1 uncultured Cryomorphaceae bacterium | reverse complement strand
ACTATTGCCCCATTGGATTCGGTCTTTCATAATTGCTACATCACCCCATTTCCATTGGTAAGTCAAGCCACCGATCGCTTCATTAAAGTCGCTACGATTCTCATCGGTAATGGCCTTATAGTTTTCTCCCTGTCGAGTAGTCAAATGCACAGGCAGCGACAAAACCTCACTCACATTATTGTCTCGGAGCGAACCATAAAAACCAAAACCCGCCGCCGAGGCAAAGAATTCTCCACCGATTCTGCGCCAAACCCTCGTCCCGTTTTCGTTGGTCATAACTGATCCACCAATAATCGGATTTACGGTGAGTTCAAACAGAGAGTCGCTGTAGTAAAACAGGTCCAACCTCCTGTCCCAGTCCTTACCAATACGCAACTCCTTACCATAATCTTTAAGGAAAAAATCAAGCTGCGCTCGTTGCCGAGTGGTCAGTTTTTCATTATCACGTAATTCGTCGAGAGCTTCAGCGATTTGATCCCGTGTGAAGGGTTTGGCGTATGTATTGAGGCGGATATAACCGGCCGCGGCCATTTCGTCCAGAAAAGCATAAACTGCATTACCTCTTGGCTCATAAACAGCTTGGCCTCGGGTCAGATTATGAGAAAAGACTAGAAGAAGAATCGTGAAAAGAAAACGCTTCAATGGCTTCTTGCTTTTTTCAGCAAGATATTGGAAAATGCCTTCAAACAGACGTTTAAATCCGTAGAAACAGGGTCCTCAAAATAGGCAAACATATAATTCCTTTCCGACTCCATGATTTCATCCAAAGTTCCGGGCATATCGGCGTAAAATGGGGGAATCAAGCCCGGTTTACCCTGAACACGCAGAGTCTTGTGTTCTGCAGTATACAGGCTAAGGTAATGTTCACTCAGAGGCCGAACTCCAACAAGTTTAAGGTCTCCTCTTACAATATTGTAAAGCATTGGAATCTCATCGATCCAAAACTTTCGCATCCAACGTCCCCATTTCGTAATCCGAAAATCGTTGGCGAATTTCCCTCCTTCTTGAAGATCGTTTTGCTCAAAAACGTAGGATTGAATGTATTGAGCATAGGGATGCATGGTTCGGAACTTGTAAACGAAAATGGTTTGCCCTCTAAAACCAACTCTTTTGATTTTGAGAAGAAGGCCCGTACTTGGCTCACTTTCAGAGAGGGGTGTCGAAACCTTTTCAACTTTGAAAAATAGCTTCCCTTCGGTTTCAAATATGTCTTTTATTTCAAACCCGCAGTAAACCAAACGTCCAAGCACCTCTGATTTTGATAAAGCTCTATTTCGACCATTTGTGAGAAAGAAATAGATATTCTTGGTGAACTTGAATTTTGGAAAAATGCGCTTGAAGATAAAATCACCAGTGTAATAAAGAGCATTTAATCCAAACGGAAACTTTCTGAAGATTCTGGTTCTTCTTTGCTCGAGAGTTTCCAAACAACCAATGAACTCTCCACCTTGCTTGAGCTTGCTGTTGACAAGCCTAAAAAATCGATTAATCCCATGGATATCGTTTACGCGGTGTAGATTGATAAATGCATCGAGGGATGCATCAGGATGTTTCTCCACGTTGAAATGATCCGAAACCTTGGCGATTTCGACTTTATTCTCACGGTCTCCCAAGGAAGGAGAGATAAAATGAAGGAGCTTACTGCCAACAACACCAGCCACGACATTCTTAGCACCTATTTCTTCCGTCATCAATTAAGGGGATTGATGACGTGAATTTAATTTCCCTCTAAGCTCAGACGCGAATTTGAGGGATTACTTATAAACATTTATTGGTGTGTTTATGCACAATCTTTAAAGACGTCAACCCAATGGCGAGTAACATTTACCGTAGAAGAAAAAAGATGCTCTCGCTTCTTTTGATAATCCTTTTTAAGGTCTGGGTTATCAAGCATTTCGTTTACTGTTTGAAACAACAAATCCGCCCTGTCTGCCCTAATGCCTTTGGTAAGACCATACTTGCTCTCCAATTCCTCTAAATAGTTCAGTTCACCCACAAAATCATTGAAGCGAATGGAAGGAATACCCAACACTGCAGCCTCTGCAGCCATTGTTTGGGAATCGCCAATGTATAAATCAGCAAAGGCCATTGCGTGGTGAATTATTTTAGCATCTATTGGTAAGCGATATTGCTCCAAAGCCGAACCGAGTTCTCTTTCGGAGGTAATGAATACGTCACCACACTTTTCGAGCAAATTGATGAGCTTCTCAGCGAGACTATCGTCTATTCCCCTTCTCCCTTTATCATGGTGAGCGTGCAAACTGGCAAAGCGAAGAATAAAATATCGTTTCGCTTTTTTTAATTCAGCCGGAAGAAGTGATCGGTTCGGGGTGAAAAACTCAGGGTGGAGATAGGCCAATTCATGGTAACCTTCGTAACCGATTTTTTTGTGATTCGAAGGGGATTGATCACAACAATTAGGAGCGAGGATTTTGGTAGCATAAGGAAAGGCAAACTTTGCCATTAAAGGAATAGCATGGCTATCGTCTTCATTTACTATGATTGACGGAACCCCTGTTAGTCTTCCAACGTGAGCGATGCCAATATCCGTGCCTACCATGAGGTTTGGCTTGAATTTTCTAACAATCCTTAGAAGTTCCAACTCCCGATTTAATACATTGAGAACAAGACCCATTTTTCCTTTCGACTCACGTGCGGGCCATTTTACTATATCCCAGTCCTGCTCCTCCAATAAATCAAATAAAACATCCTTGCCTCGAGCGATCACCAGAACCTTGTTTCCCTGCTCGTTGAGAATGGATATCACATTCTTAAAGTTGTGATAATGCGCGGGGTGCCCCATATAAAACAGAAAACGTTTCACAAGCTCGTTGCTTTTCGATTGATCCCTGACCGTTCATCATCAGAAGCAGATTCTACAGCTTCTGACAGCGCAAGCAACATCCAGGCATTACCCCATCTCATATAGGAGGTTCTATCGGTTACATACTTGTGTTTTCGGTAATAAAAGAAGCCCTTTCGGTCACGGAAATTCTCAAGCGTGTAAAAGAGCACCCTTTTCGCAAGTTCTTCGGCGCGACGACTTCCAGAATAAGCACCATAACGTAAAGCACTTAATATTCCCTGAGCTTGGTGATGAATATCCGCGGGGTAATCCCCGGGAAGTCTCCAACGCGCTCTTCCTTCATTTGAAAACTGCTGGTCATGGTAGAACTCAAATCCAGATTGAAGCGCGCGTTCAACCTTATCGGGGAAGTAATCGATGCTCTGAGCAATGGCCAGAATAGAGTCGAGAACAAATCCTTGATGAAAATCTATTTGTACCCTTTGCTTACCGGTTTCTAGATTTTCACTGTAATTCCAACTGCCGTCACTCTTTTGTCGGGATAAGACCGTATCGAGAACCTGACGGGCTATATCCGCATAAGAGGGCAGCTTGGTATGCGCATAAAACAGAGCATACGTTTGGCCAGCTAATAGCGAAGCGTTGTAGCAAAAATCGGGCTTAACGGTACTGTAGCTTATCGCATAAAAATTGTCGTCTTCGAGGGTATGATGAAGAGATTCTGAGAAAAAGAGACAAATTTTCTCCATCGCATCCAGAGCTCGTTTATCGCCATATTTTCGATAATACGCATCCAAACCATGCGAAACAAAACCGCTTACTACCGAAGTTGGAGACCATTCAGGCAAGTACTTCTCAGGGCTCGCCCATGGAAAGGGATAACCCCAGGAATAACCGGGAAACTCCTTTGTTCTGAGTTCGAGCAACTTTTCAAAAAGCCATTCACATTTTTTCTTGTTCTCTTCGGAATATGGGAGTTGGCTGTATGCCTTGAGAAATAAACCCAAGGCTTTAGGATTCCATTGTTTCGGAACGGCAATAAGCTTCCTGAAGTTAATCGGGTTTCTCTTAAATAGCTGGATGGCGAGTATCGGAGGCCACTTTCCAAGCTTTTTAAACGGGAACGGGCTCAGTAGCACGTCATAGGGGTCGTACCCTTTGTATTGGCGCTTTCTGACGTAAAGCTCCAAATCATAAAATGCCCGCTTGACTCTGATTAATTCGCTTTCCGAGAGATCCATTCGCTCACAAATTCATCAATCTCAATTGGTGTTCCTCCGTTCCTAACAGATTCAAGAAGGGCAAACGTGGCCCAGGTAGAATGAAGGACTTCATTAATGGGAATTGGAAATGGAAGACCTTTCTTCAAGGAATTAACAACTAATTTCATTTCGGCTGCATGACCCTTGTCTTGTTTCGGGAGTTTGGATTTACCAGTTGAACTGCCGAAGGTGGCAAGACGCTTATAATCGTCCAGCACTGCCGAGAATCCGCCACTGGAAACTTCGAGGTATTCTTTCGGCAAAGATTTATTTCCATTGCTCAAATACACCAAGCTGGCAACGGAGCCGTCAGCCAGGGAAAACGAAGCGGTGAAAGAGTCGAGGTTTTGTGGTTGGGTCTTAATTGGGAAGCCGCTTACCGTCTTAATCTTTGAATCGGCTATGAAGGAAATCAAGTCAACAAAATGACAAGCTTCACCGATAATCCGCCCCCCGCCAACAAGAGGATCATGAACCCAATGTTCGTTGGGTTGGAAGCCTGCATTGATTCTACAAAGAATCGTTTTGGGTAATTCAGGGGATAGCTTTTTCTTTAATTGAGACACTAAGGGAGCAAACCGCCGATTAAATCCAACCATAACATCTGCATTGGGTTGCGACTCAATTGCGTCTTCGATATCGATAAGTTCTGCTGGGCTCAGACAAAGCGGTTTCTCGACAAATACCCTCTTCCCTTTTTGTAAGGCAAACTTTGTTAATGAGGCATGGCTGTCATGACGAGTGGCGATAAAAATGGCCCCCGCATCATCCTTTTCTATTAGTTCTTCTCCTTCTGAAAAAATCCGTGAAAACGAGAATTTGCGTTTGGCATTCTCTGCGGTATGGACGCGCTTGTTGGCAACCGCCGAAAGCCTTATTCTTCCGTTGAGGTTAGGAAGCAAGAAGTTTCCTGCAAAAGACCCTGCGCCAATAACCGAAATGGAATTAGTTTTTAAATGATTTTGTTTGCCCTCTGATTCAGGAGATAGAGGAGCAATTACTTTGGTAGTATCGTACTGAAGAAGTACTCCCATTTTTTCGGAAGTTCCATCCACAATCAAATCAAAGGCGCTTTTAGCTTCTTCAAACGGAAATCGATGAGAAATCAAATCTGAAATGTCAAATCCATCTGAATTCAATAAATCGGCAAAAGCCTGCATGTTTCGATTCTCTGTCCAACGCACTTGACCTATGGGATAATCGAGTCCTTTTTCTTCGTAGTTGGCATCGTATCGTCCCGGACCGTAAGAGGTGCTCATCAAAAGATCGAGTTCCTTTCGGTAATAGTTCTTGCGACTAAAACCCGTCGGAACTGCACCAACTATGACCACCTTTCCGTGTACACGAGAAATCACTCCCGCTAACTCAACGGGATCAGTAGAAGAAGTAGCGGCAGTAATAATTACCGCATCAACCCCTTCACCGTTTGAAAAGGATCGAATTCTCTCTTCAATGAGTTCATCATTGCGTAGCGTGGCATCGTCGGCTCCTGAATTAATTGCTTGTTGGATCAAGCTTTCCTTGATATCAACGCCAAAAGTTTTTACTCCTGCAGCTTTGAGCAATCGAATGGTTAATTGCCCGATCAGGCCCAAGCCAATCACTGCGCAGTTCTCCCCGAGTTTAAGATCCGCCCGTCGAATACCTTGCATAGCAATGGCTCCAATGGTAGTAAAAGCGGCTTGATCCATCGGCGCATCGTCAGCTAGCTTTACACAAAGATTTTTGGGAATGCAAACCAGTTCGGCGTGCGAAGCAAAGGCACCACCACAGGAGACCAAATCACCCGGCTTGAATTCCTTTACTTCCGTTCCCACCGAAACCACTTCACCCGAGAGAGAATACCCCAGCGGTTGGAGAGACTCCAGTTTATTCATCACCAGCTTATAAGTCTCGCTCACCCCATAGTTCTGGGCGGCCTTGATCACTTTGGCTACTTCTTCTTTTCGGGCTTTTGCCTTGGCAACATAACCCTTGCGGGCGTCGCTGACGGTTTTACCCTCCGTTCCAGTGCTGATCGCCGAGAAATGAGTGCGCACCAAGACCTCTCCTTTTCCAGGAACGGGATTGGGGAGAGATGTAATTTCCATGTCGCCCTTTTTGAGGCTTTGGAGAAGTTGATCCAAGGGGATTTCCGTTTCAGGCAAAAGTAAGTTTCTAAAAACTCTGAAAGGCCTAAAAGCAGGGGTGATTTTTACACAAGTTTTGCAAGTAGGAGAATTCTTGGTTGGGTCACTTGCGCCTCTGGTAAATCCAAGGGATCAATCCGAAAACGAGCAAACCAATGCCAAATCCCAGCATCAAATTAAGCCCAATATCTATCCCGCTTAATTCATTGAATAAGAATCCATTGATAAGAGTGAAAAACACCCCAAATAAAAGCGCTCCGAAAAGTGTGGGTTTAATACTCTTCATTCTTCTAATGTTGTATGAGAGTTGCTAATCGATTAGCATTACCAATGAAAAATGTAGAACGCAAGAAATCAAGATAAGCCTGTACTGAACCAGAGTGAAGCGCTTTATCATCTCGTTCAAATTCATGTAGAAAGAAATTACCGCAAACAGGAGACTGCATATTAGTGCGGTTCGATCAATACTTTCAAATCGAAAAAGAAGCAAAAAACCGGAATAGATAGTCATTCCAAAAATTAGCAGAGTCGCTTTCATTTTGGAAAATTCAAACTGTTCAATGGGCCAAACTAAAACGATGAAAAGGCTCGGAATCAACACTCCCAATTCAATGAAGAGCATTAGGTTGATAAGCCAATTGAAATCGTAAAGACCCAACTTGGTTAACATGGTTAAGACAAAAAGTAAGATCAGCAAAATTGAATTGCCCGAAATGAAACGCGCAAAGAATAGTTTGACTTGGTCCTTATTCATTTCGCTCTATTTTTCGCTGTGAAAATCGCTAGACTTAAACTGGAGGCCATTATCAATAGGCCAAGCGCATTCCATCTGATTGTCTATTCAAACTTTAATCAAAAAAAACCTTGCTAGAATCAGAAGGATAAGTGAAGTGGAATAGAGAAGATATTTCCCTCTTTCAGTACGCTTCTCATCCGGCGATTTCTTTTTATTCTCGACATAGAAAATTACTGCGCTCGAGGCGATTGTAATTAGCACAGTGCAAAAGGCTAAATCGTATTTCTTGAAAAATTGAAATACAAAGAAAAAGACCATACCAACAGTGTACACTTTTGTACTTGGACTGATTTTTTTGTTCAATTCGGAAAAAATAACTCGTCGCCTACTCTTGTCTCGTTTTTCGGCTACCTCGTCTCAGGTATTGATCGATCGTACTCCTTAGCAAGTCTGAAGAAAAGAAAAGATAGGGGAATCCGAAAATTAAAAATTCTTATAGATTCATAACCAATCACTTATATTGGCTGATGCCGTACATCATCAAGGCATACAAAAGTGCCGACTGGTCTTGCTTTCCGCTGATATGGGCCTCTTCCAAAGCCCTTAGTTGAGCCATATTGATTTGAGGATTTGCTTCTAAAACTTCGTAGGGCATTAAAGCGTCCAACACTTCTCTCTTGGATAGAAGACTCCTCAGCGGCATCCCAAACCCCGCCTTTCGACGTTTGGTGATTTCTTTGGGCAGCACATCGGCATAAGCAGCCTTCAAGACTTTTTTGGAGCGTAATTGCCCATCTAGTTTGAAATCAACGGGGAGTCCCGCGGCAAAAGTCACAAACTCGTGATCGAGGTATGGCACCCTACTCTCTAATGCATAAGCCATCGAAGAGCCATCCAAGTAATGAAGGTTCTTCACCAAGAAGTTCTCCATTTCGAATTCAAATAGCTCCGCAAATCCATCTCCATTCATACTGCCAAAGACAGATTCAAGATTGGGAGGGTCTTTCAAAATGCTCAAAGCAGAATCCACATCGCCCACTACACTGAAACGGGCGACCTGATAATCCTTGTCCAAATTGTTTCCCCACTTTTGAAGGTATCGGCGATAGGCCTTAAAAGGACCCTTTCCAGCTTTTACCTTTTGCAACAACGGCGATGCCAAGCCTTTAAATCCAGGAACCGATTCAGCCATTTGGGTGAGCTTTAGCAAAAAGTGGCCATTATATCCCAAAAAGAGTTCATCAGCACCCATTCCACTCAAAACCACCCGATGCTTTTCCCCAGCTCTTTTGGCAATAAGCATCGCTGGAATAATTGATCCGTCAGCAATCAAATCATCACAGGCTGTAATCGCATTTCGGATCATCTCGATTGATAATTGCTCCATTCCGATCGGGATAGTCTCAAAGTTTAAACCCCAACTATTTGCGAGATTTTGGGCAAAAGCGCCATCCGAAGTGGTACCCTCAGCCCTTAAATCCTCCTGATTCTTTACCGCACAGTAATGCGTGAACTCTTCACCTCCCAGGTGATAAGCTATTATGGACGAATCGAGGCCTCCTGAGAGGTAATTGGCTATCGGCACATCTGCCACCAATCTCAGCTTGATTGCTGCTTCTAATCGCTCCCTCAATTCTCTTTTCGCCTCGTTGAATGATCCGGTGAAGGGTTTTACTTCGTCCCGCAAATTCCAGTACCTCTCCTCTGCGCAGCGACCCGTTTGCAAGTCGACCGAAAGCATAGTACCAGGAGCAAGTCTTCTCACTTCACTGTACAGCGTTTCTTGCCTTGGACTGTATTTGAAAACAAGAAATTTACCGAGGGCATCAGCTCTTTCTGATAATCTTAATCCTGCAGACTTGAAAGCTTTGATTTCACTGGCAAAAGCCAATAATCCATCTATTTCATAGAGATAGAATGGTTTGACGCCCATTCGGTCTCGAAAACAAATCAACTCCCGACGATTCTCATCCAAAATGGCAATGGCAAAATCTCCGTTCAAATGCTTGACAAAAGATCTACCGAATTTCAAATAAAGCTTGAGAATGACCTCCGTATCTGAGGTAGAATGGAACTGTTCACCTCCTAAATGTGCTGACTTTAGTTCCCTGAAATTGTATACCTCACCATTGAAGACTATGGTGACCCCACCTTCTTGCATGGGTTGATGCCCCTCAGGGCTTAAGTCGATAATGGATAAACGGCGATGCCCCAGATACACTTCCTCTTGTCCGATTTTATCTCTATAATAATTGCCATAGTCAGGACCTCGATGAAGGAGTGAATTGAGCGCCAGATCACAATCGACCGTCGAAAGATCTTTGGAGATAAAACCGACTATTCCACACATGACTTGTCCAAGATGGTTTGAAACACCGACTTCATTTTAGTGGTCATTGAACTGGAAGTAAAGTTAGACTCATAGAGTCTGCGAGATGCCTCGCCCATTTTTTGTTGGAGCTGAGGATTCTCGAGGAGCTCAGCAAGACGTTCGGCTATAATATTTGGTTCAGGGTTCTCCAAGAGGAAACCATTCTCTCGATCGATAACATTTTGTCTTATAGCCCCTCGATCCGTGCTAATGATGGGTAAACC
>CAZWQX010000146.1:0-9576 GCA_964635965.1 uncultured Cryomorphaceae bacterium | reverse complement strand
CCCAAATGAATATCATACTCTTCCCTTGAATTGAACTGTCGAGAATAAATGGCCTCGACGGAATTTAAATCATCAAGCTCAATTCGAATTCTCCCCTTTAATAATTCATGTCCGATCTCTTGAAAAGGACGTTCAATATCATAAGAGAAATCCGAAGTGTCAGGACTAGGTCTTGAACCGGTAAGTACCTCGTACAGATCGGTGAGATTACCCAAATGAGAATACCGATAAATTCCTATTCGCTGATTGAAATTGCTGTAGAATACTTCAGCGAGCCAATTATCTTCTTTCCATCCAAGAGCATAGGAGTAATTGAACTCTTCAGCTCCCGTATTCTTCAGAAAAACATCTGGAGTCTTTATATCTCCAAATTTTTTGGCAGATAATTGACCGCGATAATAAAGAGGAATACGCTCAGAAAGCTTGCCCATAAGTTCTCCAGCCAAGGCTCCACCTCTTCCGTTCGAAGCCCCCATTGCTGATAGCGTTCCGGACAACGAATCACTTTCAAAAACATCAGCAGGATTCATTAAGAGCAGCCCGCCAATCGCGTCAGGGGCGTAACGAAGAGCATCGACTCCTTCGATCACACTGATTTCCTGCGCAAGAAATGGATCAATTTCAGGAGCATGTTCGGAGCCCCAATACTGTCCTTCTTGCCGAACACCGGCGTTCAGGATGAGCAATCGGTTACCCTGTAATCCGCGAAATACAGGTTTGGCAATCGTATTACCCGTTTCTTGCATTCTCATACCGGGAATTGCCAAAGCTTGTTCTGCAAGTTGAAGACCTGAAGTTGATTCCAAACGGGCCTCCTTTACCGAGAGTTTCGTGAGAACATCTTTATCATTTGTCTCTCCCTCAACGACAAATTCGTTCAATATGGCATCGTCATGAGTCATATAAATTGTAAGTGTCGTATCGGATTTTATGGATATTTCAATCTTTTGAGGAGCGCATCCAACGTGAGTAATTCTCAAAATGTACTTCCCGGGACACACCCCTGTTATTACAAATTGACCACTGCTATCCGCATAGGCTCCCTTATCCGTTTCAACCAGGTAAACAGATGCATAACTGAGTCCATTGCCTTCTGTAGCTTCAACTACTTGACCATGAACTACTATCGTACATTCAGGTTGGGCACGTAGATTAAGACTGCCCGAAAACCCCATTAGGATTGATACAACCCAAATGAAGATTCTCATGAGAAATTATTTAGAAAGAATAGAGTGGAGATTTTTGTCCTGAACTCAAGTGATCGGCGGTCCACGTGGAGAGGAAGCAGAAATTGGCTCCTCAAGGATAATGGGATCCGAGAGAGATTCTCTGGTTCCAAAGAAGGATAACTGTGAAATCTCTGAATTAGAAACTTCATCGAAGGCCGATGACGCTTGGATCAGAACACAGAGTTCACATTGGTGTTCATGGGAACAAATGGAACTTTGATCATTGTCTGTATGGTCATGATTATCACAAACCTCATTATGCTCATGTTCGTGGTGAACCAGAACATGAATTCCCATTTCTGAAATTGCCAGAAGCAAAGTCAATAAATGGGCAACAACTATAAAATGCCGTGTGACTGACCTTTTCAAGGCTGCAAAGTTACAAATCAAGTCGGAATACCATTCTGAAATGAGTTCCTATTCCCTCTACTTCGAATGGTTCACCAACAATTTCATAACCTAATTTTCGATAGAAGTCCAAGGCAACTACTCTAGCGTTACACCACATTATTCGGGCTCCATGCTTTCGGTAGTACTGCATTGCATATTCAACCAAAGCTTTACCAAATCCTTTTCCACGATGGTCAGGATGAGTAGCCATTCCTCGTAATTGAATCGCTTCGGTTTCGTTTTCAAAATTTCTGCGATAAAAACTCGCAATGCAAACCACTTCTCCGTCCAAGTGAACGCCCAAATGATCGGCATCGTCATCGCCTGGCCAAATACAATCTTGGTTTTTTCCTTCTGGCCTCAAGACCATTAAACGCAAAGGATATACATCATTCGCATTGACCCATTTCAAATTACCTTCCATATGCTTCCAAAAATAAGTTGAATGAACAACAAACACTTGTTCTCAACTCAAGTCAATCCGACCTGATAGGATTATTAAGTTTTTAACCACTATTCGGTTAAGTAAACGGTTATTAATAAAGTAGTCTATGGCGTTCAGTCTATTTATATTTGTACTGGATATTCAGATTAAAACTTGAATGAGAGTTATCATAGCAGGAGCTGGTGAAGTGGGTTTCCACCTTGCCAAGTTGCTGACCATGGAGGGACATACCCTTACAGTTGTTGATAAAGATCCCGACCAACTAAGGCAAATCTCTAATCATCTTGACTTAGAAGTTTTAGATGGAAGTTCGACTTCAATAAGCACTCTTACAACAGCCAAGGTACAGAAGGCAGATTTGGTAATTGGAGTTACGAATAGTGAGGATGTCAATTTGACAACATGTATTATCGCAAAACACCTAGGGGCGAAAAGAACCGTAGCGAGAATTGCCAATGTTGAGTTTCTTACAAGTAAGGAGAAACTTGACTTATGCAATATTGGTATCGATGAATTGATTTCTCCCGCTTCACTTGCAGCGCGAGAAATAAAGAGGCTTTGCAAAGAATCAGCTCTTACTGATTTCATCGATTTTGACAAGGGAAAATTGTCTTTGGTAGGAATTAAGGTAGAACATGACAGCATGGTGGCTGGTAAAACAATTGAGGAAACTGCCCATCTCAACGAAGACAGAAATTTTATTCCGGTCTCCATATTAAGGAATAACGAAACCATAATTCCCGGAAAAGACACCCGATTTCTAATAAATGATCATGCTTATTTCTGTGCAAATCCTGAAGGATTAGATAGGATTCTTGAAATCTTCAAGAAAGATCGACTGGAGATTAAGCATATTATGATTCTGGGTGGATCAACAGTTGGATACCATGCAGCAAAAACATTGAGTAAGCGGTACCGAGTGAAATTGGTTGAACCTGACAAAGAGCGCTGTATCGAACTTGCCGAACAACTTCCCGATACACTTATCATCAATGCCGATGGCCGTAACGTGGAGGTTCTTGAAGGTGAGAACCTATCGGATATGGATGCTTTCATTGCGGTGACAGGGAATAGTGAAACCAATATTATTACAAGTTTGGTTGCGAAAAATCACGACGTTGGCAAAACAATAGCACTTGTCGAGAACATGGATTACATCCATCTTTCGCAAAGTATAGGGGTTGATACATTGATCAACAAAAAACTCATTGCTGCTAACTTCATCTTTCGATACATAAGGCAAGGAGAAGTTCTGGCCTTAACCAGCCTACACGGCGCTGATGTTGAAGTGCTCGAATTTGAGGTCCAACACGATGCAAAAATCATCGGCAAAAGAATAAACGAATTGAAGTTCCCACAGAGTGCAATAGTTGGAGGGGTTGTAAGGAACGGAAGAGGTTATATCCCTGACAGCACATTTGAATTTCAGGAAAAAGACCATATTGTCGTACTGTCAAAACTTCAGTGCATTCATAAGGTAGAATCATTCTTCAAGTGAAGATAAACCTCATCGGCATCCTAAATATTCTCGGAGTGCTGCTCTTCATCAACGCAGGGCTTATGCTCTTATGTATCCCGTTTGCCTTGTACTACAGCGATAATACCCTTTTGAATTGGTTGGGCTCTGTAGGTGTGAGCGCTGCGCTGGGTGCAACGTTGTGGTTTAGTACAAACCGTCATGAGAAGCGACAGACAATTAAAAAAAGAGATGGATACATTATAGTGGCACTAAGCTGGGTAGTTATGGCCTTGAGTGGATCGGTACCTTTCATGTTAACAGGTTCGATACCTGGATTTACGGATGCATTCTTCGAAAGTATATCCGGATTCACAACTACGGGAGCAACGATTCTCGAGAATATTGAGAGTTTACCCGAAAGCATTTTGTTTTGGAGAAGTCTTACACAATGGGTTGGTGGATTAGGATTTATTGTATTGGTTATTAGTATTTTACCATCTCTTGGGATAGGAGGCATGCAGCTATTCTTAGCGGAGGCTCCAGGAATAACGGCAGATAAAATTCAACCGAGGATTCAAGATACTGCCAAGAGACTTTGGTTCTTATACATAGGATTAACACTAGTGGAGATGGTGATTCTATACTTGGGTGGGATGACTTTTTTCGATGCCATCAACCATAGCTTAACCACTATGTCCACAGGAGGATTTAGCACGAAGCAAGCGAGCATTGCCTACTATGATTCCGCTTTTATTCAGTACACCATAACCTTTTTTATGTTTCTTGGGGGTACAAGTTTTGTTCTTGTATATCTGGCGCTAAAGGGTAAATTCAAGCGCATATGGGCCAATGAAGAGTTCAAGGCATATGCAGGTCTTACCATTGGTGTCACCATTTTGGTGACCCTGATCCTCATGTTTAACAATGGTATTCCCTTGGAACAATCATTTCGTGAAAGTCTTTTTCAAGTTGTGGCCATATTGACTACTACCGGATACGCAACGGCTGATTTTACTGTTTGGGGAGGAAGTGTTGCTTTGATCTTTTTTACACTAATGTTTATTGGAGGATCAGCAGGATCGACAGCTGGTGGAGTAAAGATTGTTCGCCACCTCATGATTGCTAAAAACTCCATTATCGAGTTCAAAAGACAACTTCATCTTTCAGCAATTATCCCTGTTAGATTTAATGGAAAGGCAGTAGCTCATGAAATAACCAGAAACATTCTGGCATTCGTTATCATCTATTTGACAATTTTTGGAATATCCTCTGTTGTGCTAACTCTATTAGGAATGGATGCCGTTTCCGCCATGGGCTCGGTAGCGACATCTTTAGGTAATGTTGGTCCGGGATTGAACGAAACGGGACCTTCTGCAACTTTCGCTCATTTACCTGCCCTGGCAAAATGGATTCTCGGCGCCTTAATGGTGGTTGGGAGACTGGAAATTTTCACCGTATTGATCATCTTCACAGGATACTTTTGGCGCGACACATGATTGAGGCTGTTATTTTTGATATGGATGGCTTATTGGTTGATAGCGAGCCATTTTGGAGGAGAGCGGAAATGAAGGTGTTTAGAACAGTCGGTATTGAGCTGACTGAAGATGATTGTCGAGAAACAATGGGCTATAGGCTAAATGAAGTAGTAGATCTCTGGTATGCTCGTTTTCCTTGGCAAGGTCCGTCCAAAAAAGATATTGAGACTGCCATTTTAGACCATGTTGAATCATTAATTCTTTCCGAAGGGGTGCCACTCGATGGGGTTCTTGAAACAGTTAAATCCTGCGCGAAAATGGGGGTCAAAATGGCCGTTGCATCATCTTCACCAATGCGACTGATAAAGGCAACCTTGAACAAATTAGGAATAACAAACTTCTTTGAAATTCTTCATTCTGCTGAATTTGAAAACTTCGGAAAACCACACCCTGCAGTTTTCATACATACGGCTCAAGAGCTAAACTGTCGTCCTGAGAATTGTTTGGTACTTGAAGACTCGTTTCACGGAATGGTAGCCGGTCTTGCCGCAAAAATGAAAGTCATTGCAATTCCTGAGAGCAAAGAAGATAGGTATCAAGCTAGTCATTTACTCCTGGATAAAATGATTCCTTCTGAAGTTATCACCTTCATTTCTAAGAACTAACTTTTCTCAGGATTCGCCGTATAATCTGGAGTATGCGGTTTTTGACCCTTTTTCTTTGTTTACTGACTTTAGCAGGTTTCTCTCAAACTGAGGATGACCTGGAAAGGGCTCGTGCACTTTACAAAAGCGATAATTACACAGCCGCAATACAAGTTTTAGACGACTATATCCAAAAGAATAAGGAGAGTTTTGAAGCACAATTACTCTTGGGAAATTGCTTTCAGAAAGAAGAAAAATTCGTGGCGGCCGTGAGAGCCTATGAGAAGGCGGAAAAATTGAATAAGCAATCGGCACTATTGAAGAGTAATCACGGAGCAGCATATTTAAACTTGAATCAATTTGACGAAGCGAGGACAAAGCTTAAATCTGCGCTGAAGCTAGATCCCGAACTTCCGGAAGCCCATTATTTCATGGGAAATTTGGAGTATTATGAATATCGGACGTCAGGAGCTTTAAAACACTACAATAAAGCATTAGAGCTCCGTCCCGATTACCGTGATGCTCTGTATATGCGTGCAGCGGCTTTTGCCGAAATGGAAAAATACGAGCTAGCACTAAAGGATTACGAGCACGTTTTAGAATTAGATCCTACACTTGATGTTGCAAAGTACAATGCAGCCGTTATCTACATTCTGAATGAGCAATATGACAAAGGGATAGAACTCCTCCAAAATGTACGGCCTATTGAACTTCCTTCACCACAAGACTTCTATTTTTACATGGGCGAGGCTCTTTACTTTTCTGGAGAAAAAGACAAATCCTGCGAGCTATACGCCAAAGCAGGAGAAATGGGCGATTCAGAATCACAAAAGATTTACTTGGCTCATTGTGTTGCCAAGAAGGAAAGAGAGAAAAAGCCCGAGAAAAAAATCATCAGGATGGCATTCTAATACCTTCCATACACTCTAAGGAGCCAGTCTACAATCTTGTCTCTGACCTCAGTACCTGAAATCGGGTAATTATTTACAATGGCCGCAAAAGCCAATTCCCTGCCCGAAAAAGTTGTGATTGTTCCTGCATAGGCACGAACATTTTTCATGGACCCTGATTTGAGTCGAACATTCCCAACCAAATTCGTGCCTTTTCCGAACCACTTTACACTCCCCTCTTTCCCCGCCAACGGCAATTCTTCAAGAAGAAATTTTCTATGAACGTCTGATCTTCTCAGTTCGATAATTAGCTGAGATAACTGTTCTGCTGACACTGCATTAAAACGGGATAATCCACTCCCGTCATAGGCGTAGAACGGAGAATCGCTCCAAATACCTGATAAATAGTCTTTCAATTCTTCAAGACCTGTTTCCAAAGAAGATATTCCGTTCAAAGCCCCCAATTGAACCAGTAGTCCATCAGCCATAAGATTATCACTTCGCTCATTGACATGTTTGACAATGTCCTTCAAGTTGGGAGATTCAGTTGTTCGAATAGCTTTGAACGTCACCTGTTCCCTAAAAAGAGTTGGTTCAGCCTTGAATCCTTTTGACGAAATACCTAAGACCCTGAGTCTTTCTCGCAGATGGAAAGCAGTAAATGATAAGGGGTCAGGAATACTCCCTTTAATAGGAAATCTTTCCTTTCCAAGAGGCAAGGTTCCACGAACCACCCTTTTCGAATCCAGGGGAGAACCATATATAAATGCCATATCACTCTGAATCGTACTTGAACTAACTTCCGATTCAATTTCCAAACCGGGAACTATTGGATAAACATCTAGGATTTCAGCTAATTCATCGGGTTCGTCAGGAGTGCGGAAAGATATAAAGTAGGTGTTATCATTGAAGTTTAGACCACATATTCCTGTGCCATAATAGTTGGCCATATCTTCCCAAATTCGTGTTCCGGGAATTGTAGGGCCGGTAAAACCGGATCCGTTCGCAATTATAGATCCATTAATGGAATCGATCCCTTGACTCGATATTGCTGAGGCCCAATCATTCAATACCGAATCCATATCAAACCTGAAAAATCGAGAACCCAATGTGGGATCGTTACCACCGATTATTAATATATCTCCTTCAAGGACACCATTTTGAATGCTGCCTGTGTAAGCCAATTGGGTTTTAAAAGTAAATCCCGGACCCAAATTTTCAAGTGCAGCAGCGGTTGTCGCCAACTTCCACACTGAAGCTGGACAGAGCAAAACATCACCATTTAAATTTTCCAGTTCTTCACCTGTGATCGCATCTGCAAGGAATATGGATATCCCTGCACCCTTTAATTCATTATCCGCTGCTAATCGCTCAACTTGTCCAAATACACTTAAAGAAATGCTCACTACACAAACGAAAAGAAGAAGTTTATGGCTCATTGAAGGAATTTCTCAACTAATAATGCAAAAAAAGATGCATTTCGTATACATTCGGCCTATCATCGATTGATTATGTGCGGAATCGCAGGAATTTGGAGTCGGAATCAATTAAGGCCTTCAGATAGTGTCTTACTCGATCGTGCTTCCCAAGCCTTGAAAAGAAGAGGGCCTGATGCTCAAGGGAAAGAAATAAAATCCCACTGTGCCCTAGCCCACCGGCGACTTGCAATAATTGATACAGACAAGAGATCTAACCAACCCATAAATTTCGAATCGTATAGCCTGACCTTTAATGGAGAAGTATACAACTTCAAAGAACTCAGAAGAGATCTCGTAAAAAAAGGTGTAAAGTTTTGTACGAGTGGAGATAGCGAAGTTTTGCTTCATGGATTAATCCATGAAGGAATTAATTTTCTCAAAAGAGTTCACGGATTTTTCGCTTTTGGGTTATACGATGACGCCAACAAAACACTAATCCTGGGAAGAGATAGATATGGAATCAAACCTCTCTACTATTCAAAAATTGATGACTACTTGGTTTTTGGAAGTTCTTTAGGAACCATTTCACCCTTCCTGAAAAATCCGGAGATAGATCAAGAGAGCCTTTCTCTATACCTAGGCCTGAGCTATGTTCCCTATCCAAAAACTATGCTCGAAAGGGTTTTTAAATTGGAACCGGGTACCTGTATCTCAGCAAGTCTTGATGGAATCGAGAAAAAACAATACTATCGCATAAATACCGAGGAAAAAAACTCAATTGGGTTTGGAGAAGCCTCTTATGGACTTAAAGAAAGGCTGCACAAGTCTGTAGAAGAAAGATTAATCTCCGACGTCCCATTAGGGGTATTTCTCAGCGGAGGTATTGACTCCTCGATCATAGCTCAAATTGCAGCAGAACACGACAAAAGTATTCCTGCATTTTCGATCGGGTTTCCCGATCAACCATTCTATGATGAAAGTGAAAAGGCAAGGCGCACGGCA
Source organism: uncultured Cryomorphaceae bacterium (assembly GCA_964635965.1). Taxonomy (GTDB): domain Bacteria; phylum Bacteroidota; class Bacteroidia; order Flavobacteriales_D; family Cryomorphaceae; genus JAKVAV01. Next base: position 624 of record CAZWQX010000146.1, on the reverse strand, counting down.
AAATACCTTGGGCTGGAGCATTTCGTTGTTCCCGTTACTGAGAAAGAATTGGATTCACATATTGAAGACATTCTCAATTCTATGGATGAGCCTTTTGCAGATTCATCAGGTATACTCGTGAATATCTTATCCGAATTCACCAGATCAAAAGTCAAAGTTACGCTTAGTGGCGATGGAGCAGACGAGCTTTTAGGAGGTTATAACAAACACCGAGGGCTCCTGAGATCTTTGACCCCCGATTGGAAGAACGCGACCCTTAAAAAACTGTCTCCGCTTTTAGAGGTCCTTCCGGCATCAAGAAATAAACGAACCTTTGATAGGATAAGAAAGGTTAAAAAATACTCACGAGGCTTGGCAGGTTCTTTTCAGGAAAGATATCTCCAATGGGCTTGTTTTACAACGGAATCGGAAGTACAAAAAATACTTAAGGACCATCGAGAATACAGTAAAATCGATGCGCTTAAAAGATACCTGAATCTCTTAACTGATCAGGATTTCAACTCTGTATTAGAGGCAGATTTCGAACTCGTTTTGGCTAATGACATGCTTTACAAGGTTGATTCCATGAGCATGCACCGAAGCCTTGAAGTCAGAGTCCCGTTTCTTGATCACAGAGTAGTTGAT
>CAZWQX010000145.1:0-9749 GCA_964635965.1 uncultured Cryomorphaceae bacterium | reverse complement strand
GAATTGTATCCACCGAATAGGCGCATGAAATGAGTGGAAGATGCATTTCCGATCTTGAGTCCCGTGTAATTATCATCGCTGCTGCTTCGGATATCCACTGGATCATCAGGATTTTCGGTTCCAATTCCTACATTTCCATTTTGCAGAATAGTCATTTGGGCCGTGTTATTGTTGGTGGTAAAATTCAACGGATGATTCGAGTGGGTTTGGAAATACGCTCCGAAAGTTTCGTCAACGTATGTTCCAATGGCAATTGCTCCACCTTGAGACGTTTGGGTTATTCCGATTGCATCATCTTCAACGTGCAAAAGGGAAGCCGGATTCGTTCTTCCTATACCCACTCTTCTGTTATCGCTGTGCAAGGTGTCTCCTGATAATATCCACCCATCATTCGATCCAGATTTACCGGCATAAAGAGCGTAAGGAACAGAGAGCAATTCAGTAGTTCCTGAAAGGGTATAGTTTATTCCACCATTGGGGTCCGTTTCGCTTTTAATATAATACGGACCGTTAGACCAGTCGATTGATTCAATGGTTCCACTTATCGGTACACCTGAACCGATTTCAACTGATAATAGGCCGTTGCTATTAGTGGTTGGAGCATGACTCTCGACGAATACAACCGTACCCGAACTTGAACCTTGCAAGATGGAAATTTGAACACCTACCGTCGTTTCTGTAAGTAAGTCATTGTTTGCGTCTCGTACTACCGATTGGTAGCTCATTTTTTGTGGTGCTTGAGCATAAATGAGGTGTGCTAAAGCAATGCTGAATATGAAAGAAATTATCTTTTTCATTTTAATAGAGATTAATGTTTTCGCTTTGTGAAAACGTTAGATGCTCGATAAGATCTTCGCCTGGAATAGATGAATGGAATTAAGGCTTTTAGTTAGTCCGGGGGCAGCTTCTTTTCGAGATCTGATTAATGCTTGGGTTAGCTCTTATTGAGTTTGTTGTACTCAACTCAATTGAATGTTTATCGGCCGCTTTACTAAGACCCGTTTTCGGAATTGAAAACGAGTCTTAGTGCGTGGAATCGGCAAGCCGGCTGCTTGTAACTTCAAGCGTGCAGCTACCTCGCGATCATAAATCGCTCATTAATGGTTTCCGTTTCCGTCGTTAGCCGATATATGTAAATTCCATTTGGAATGGCCGATCCGTCGAAATCAAGTTGGTAAGGTGTGTCGGGAATCGCCATTCCTGCGAAAAGAACACCTAATGAACGACCGCTCAAATCATACACTTCCAAGGTTGCAAGGCCTTCTGTTCGGACCTGAAAACTAACCACCGAAGGTCCTGTAGTTGGATTTGGATTAGAAGTCAAGATGGAAGCGGGGATAGTAATTGGTTGCCAAGGAGTAAATGGACTTACCACCGGAGGATCTTGTGAACAACCACAACGAACCCTCCACTCATATTCACCTGGTGGAACTCCGCCTATGTTTTGCGTGAAAGAACTTGCATTGGCTCCCGGAATAATTTGATCTACTTGGATTTGTGCACTTCCTGCCAGTCTTCCTTGAACGTTACAACCGAGCTGTCCGGGAACGGGATCCCATGAAACCGTAAGTTGATTGCCATTGATCACCGAGTTGAGGCTCGACACTTCTACGGAAGGGAACGGAGCCTGGCATTCGTTTTCACAATCTTCTCCTATTAAGCAGTTTACAAATTCAAAGGGTACTTGAACTCCTTGAATCAGGCGTGCGCCATTGGGTTCGTTAAGCGCCGTGTAAACAACCTGTCCAACAGAAAAGCTCGCTTGTCCGGGACCGGAAGGATCTCCTCCGGCCGTATTTATTGACTGCTGGCCATAAGAGTAGATACCAACGATCATTGCTAGAATTAATACTATTAAATTTTTCATGATAAGGATTGTTTATCGGTTATTTACTCGCTTCCGCATTGAACAAACCTTGGAGCTCCTTTATAACTTGGGTGTTCGACTCAAGTTGGGCTTTCATGGTATTTAGGCTACCTTCTTTTTCGGCTACTACTTTTTCAAGAGCTTCAATTTTCTCCGCTTGCAGATTTATTAGCTCTTGTTGCTCCTTAATGGCCGCAGTGAGAAGCGGAGTGAGCATACCATAGTCTATTCCCATTGGATCTTCTTCAACATTGCCATCGGGATCACCCGAAACTACTTCAGGATAAACCTTTTGAAGATCTTGGGCCAAGAACCCCGAAACTCTATTGCTGCCTTTCGAAATGAACTCATAGGTAACCGGTTCCATCTTGTTGATTACAGAAAGAGCGTTTTCTACGGGCTCTACATTTTTCTTAAGACGGGAGTCTGAAGTATAAACTATTGCCATTTGAAGGCCTTCTCCTCCTCTGATGCTTCCGATATCATCACCATCACCATCTCTAAACCGAATGAAGTTATTGCTATTGTCGGGGTCATCGTCAGGTCCCGTCTGAATAATGATACCATCACTTCCACCTTTCGAGGTATTTACAAATCGGGCAACATAATTTGAAGACGCACCGGAGAACTCGAACTTGTATGTAGTATTTGAGTTTCCAAAACTAATCGGACCGCCGGTCGCGTTCAGGAATAGTCTTTCATTCTGTCCTGCATCTCTGGCAATAATCTCATTATTATCGATGACCAAGTTATTATCGCCCAGTTCTCCCAGCAACAAATACCCGTTGTTAACCAAACTGGCATCCACTCCCTCTCGAACGTGTAATGTCGATTGAGGCTGGCTTACACCAATACCAACTCTTCCCTGACTATTGATGGTCATACGCTCGACATTATTGGCTAAAAATCTCAAACGAGCATCCGTACTCGGAGCATTCATAAAAAAGTCTCCTCCAATGAATCTTAAGGCACCTCGAACAATGTTATTCTCGGCCAGAACGATGTTACCGTCGGAAGCGGTGCTTACGAACCTGGCAATTTCGTTTGTGCCGGTTTCTTCGGGATCGTTCCTCACCCGAAGGCTGAAAGGGCTTGGAGCTAAAGTTCCGATAGCGAGTGTTTTCGCAACAGCCGTTCTACCGTCGTTAGCAATTGAAAGACGCGTGGCATTTTCGGTTAAGAAGTTAATGTTTCCGTTACTCGACGTATCCAACCGTAGGGATAAGTTGGCCCCAAATCCTAATTCTCCCGTTTTGGCATCACCTGCGTAAAAACCGAGACTCGAGTTGGACGAGGAGGTTTCAAAGCCAGCGGTTTCATTGGTGCTTGTTCCCGCCACGTGCAATGGGGAGTTTGGTGAATCTGTTCCTACACCCACCGATTTCGTGGTGGTTAATGATTCTGCGGACATGGTCCAATCACCATCGCTAGCCGCACTTGCTGCGTAGAGGGCATAAGGTACAGACAGCAGTTCGGTCGTACCGGAAAGGGTGTAGTTTGTTCCTCCATCAGGATCTGTTTCACTCTTGATGTAGTGCGGGCCATTACCCCAGTCAATAGATCCTATGCTTCCACTTACAGGCACCCCTGATCCTATCTCGAGAGAAGCAAGACCATTGCTGTTGGTTATTGGTGCATGGGTTTCAACGAAGACTGCAGTTCCCTCAGGTGAACCTTCCAAAATAGATATCTGAATGCCCACTGCAGTTTCCGTAACGAGGTTATCTTCCGCATCACGGATAACAGATTGATAGCTCATCTTTTGAGGAGCTTGTGCTTGCAAAAATTGAGCAAGCGTAAATAGAACTGAAAAGAAAATTAGCTTTTTCATAATGCTTGAAGTTTTGAATTACGTTTCCAAAACTATTTTGCACCGCCACTTTCGGCTTGGACTCATCTTGCAAATCCTAGGACTCAGTTTGCAACTGGTCTGAATCTATTGAAAAACAGTTAATTATACTGACTGGGAGAGGTTCCGAATTTCTCTTTAAAGACCCTGGTAAAGTAACTTGGATCGGTAAATCCAACCCCGTACGCCACCTCCGAGACATTCAGTTTTCCCTGAATAATGAGCTTGGATGCTTCGGTTAATCTGATATCTCTCACCACTAATGTGGGACTCATTCCCGTTAGTGCTTTTAGCTTTCGGTAAAGCTGCATTTTGCTCAAATTCAAGGCTGATTCTATGTGCTCAATTTTGAAATCTGAATTATCGATTTCGCTCAAAACAACTTCCTTCACTTGAAGAAGGAATTCATTTTCCAGCTGATCTTCTTTTTCGGTTGATTCTTCCAGGTTTTTAAACTTGGCGGTAATCGTTTTTCGAATCTCCACCAGTTTTTTCAGCCGTATCTGTAGCTCCTCTTTATCAAAAGGTTTATTTAAATAGGCATCTGCTCCTTTTGAAAGACCGGTGTTGCGGTCTTCTTGGGTCGATTTCGCGGTAAGAAGGATAATCGGAATATGACTTGTTCGAATATCTGATTTTAAGGTTTCCGTGACTTCAAATCCGTCCTTGAGAGGGATCATGACATCACTAATAATGATATCGGGAATTCGTTTAATCGCCTCTTGAATGCCTAGTTCGCCGTTTTCCGCATGGATGATGGAGTAGGAGTCTTCGAGAAGCAACTTGACGAACCGCACGATTTCATAATTGTCTTCAACGAATAGTAAAAGTGGCTTGTCCTCTTGGTGATGAGTAGGAGCAGATCCGTTTTCGGGAATGGGTTCAACTTTAATTGATACCAGATCTTCTTGACTGAACTCTCCTCTTTCGGCTTCATTTCTGATTGGTAGGTGAAACTGAAATGTGGTACCCCGATTTGGTTGAGATTTGACCGTAATTTCTCCTCCCAATAATTTGACAAGCTCAGCACTCAGGGTCAGGCCTATCCCGGTTCCTTGTGCCTTTCTCGTCGAAGTATCGTCCACCTGATAAAAGCGATCAAAGATTTGCGGTAGCTTCTCCTCCGCAATTCCAATACCCGTATCCTCAACCGCCACAATGAGGCCTTTCTCAGTATTCGTATCAACCCGGAGTTCGATCCGATCCCCTTCATTCGTAAACTTCAGTGCATTGGAAAGGAGATTGTAAACAATTTGCCGAACCTTCATCTCGTCATAATCCATTTTCACAGTTGGAACAGAAGAAATGAATACGAGTTCTTTCCCTTGTTGGTCGGCGGTGCTTCTTAAAGACTCAGTGAGATATCTGAGATATTCAACTACATTTCCGTTGATGTAGTTTATTTCGAGTTTGTTTGATTCGAGCTTGGTTAGGTCAAGTATTTGATTCACCATTTGCAGAAGATTATTGGCATTTCTTCGAATCGGCTTGGTGTATCTGTCCTGATCCTTGATCATCCCGGTCATACCAAGTATTACCGTAATAGGTGTACGGAACTCATGGGTGATATTGGTGAAAATTCGTGATTTGAGATTGTCTAGCTCTAATAGTCTTTTTGCTTCTCTTTTTTCGTCTTCACGTTGAAGTTGAAAGCGGTAAATCGCGATCACAATGATAATTATGACCAAAGTATAAATAGCGTACGCCCACCACTTTTGATACCAGGGAGAGAGAACATGAATATTGAGTTTCCTCACTTTGTCGCTCCATTTTCCTGAACGATTGGTTGACCGGATCTTAAGGGTATAGTCCCCATAAGGTAGGTTGGTGAAGGTAATGGTGCGCTCCTTGCCGATGGTGTTCCATGCATCGTCGAATTTCTCCAATTGGTATTGGTAGCTGGTTTTTTCCGGAATACTCAGGTCCATCCCGGCAATGGAAAAAGCGACCATTTTGACTTGAGGATTTAGGACCAAGTCAGAGGCGGATTCAATCGGGTGGCTAAGCACCTTTGAATTAGCGCTAAACGAGATAAGTTCGTTGTTGATTTTGACGCCTGTTATTGCGGTGTGCGGATGATGGTTCGATTCGAATATCCGATTGGGATAGAATCGATTTAATCCCTTTATCCCTCCGAAAATCATTTCACCATCAGCGGCTTTGCTGAATGAACGGGTGTTAAACTCATTATCCTGCAATCCGTCCGGGGCTGTGTAGATTTGTATATTGAAGTTGTCGGCATTAAAGACGCAGAGGCCTTTGTTGGTGCTCAACCAGAGCTCGTCACCCTCATTGGGAAGAATACCATAAATGGTTTCATCGGGAAGCCCGTCTGTAGTGGTAAAATGTTGCCAACGGTCGTTACGCGTATCGAAACGGTCTAATCCACCTCCATTTGTACCGATCCAAATAACATCTGCATTATCGGGGTCTTTGGCTAAGGTCTTGATGCTATTCACCGATAACGAATTCAGGTCATTGGGATCGTGGTAAAAGTGACTGTACTCCTTCTTTGAATCGTCATATTTTATTAATCCATGTATGGTCCCGATCCAAAAGATGTTCGGGGAAGTTTGTATGATTCTATTCGTAATTCTGTTATCGTCATAGGTTCTGAAATCCAATTCAAAAGGTTGACCATCAAAATCACCGGTCTCGATATCAAACCGGCCAAACTCACCCGCAGTAGTCAGCCAGATCTGCCCGCTTTCATCCTCCAGGAGGTCATAAACGCCCAGAAGAAAATCATCGTCTCCACTTCTACTAATTTGCTTTACCGGGTAGAGGGTATGTTTCAGCACCTTCGTTCCCTTCGTTTCAAAGTGATGAAGTCCATCGTAGTTTCCAACCCATAGGTTTCCTTTTCCATCTCCCTTGATGAATTTGGCAGAGAAGTCGAAGTCTTCATTTCTTGAACTGACGTAGGAATTCTCTTCCTCTGGAAAAACCATCTCGATGGATTCATCCCCACCTGCGGGAATTACTCTGATTTCACGCTGGGTAAAAAACCAAAGATTTCCTTCCGGGTCTTTGTAAACGGGATAAATGCTCGTTGTAGGGTACTTTTTCGATTCGGGAGGGCTATTAAAAATCTCCTTATGTCTTATCCCTTTGTAGAGTCCATGCCCGTTTGTCGACGCCCAGATTATTCCATTCGATGACTCGATGATGGAGGTGATGCCCACCGTGATATTTTCGAATAGAACATTATTCTTTTCGACGATTTCCAGATCGTTAAGGTTGATTCCTATATGGGCGCCATTGTCAGAGGTATACAGCCAAAGGGTATTCTCAGCATCGTGCAGACCGCCGAAGCGAGAGATGGAATGGACGATGATCTCGGAATTTTTGAGCGTATCCATTTTGAAAGATTCGAGTCGTTCTCCGTTCACAATAGAAATCACTTTGTTGTGATAAATGAAGACTTCTCCATTTCTGCCAGTAAAACACCCTTGGAGTCGATGTTTGTGAACCTGTTTTTCAAAGTCTAAGCTCTGACTTAAAGTCATCTCCGGTTCTGTGCCGAATATTCTCCAATCGACGTAACGTATCTCGGGTTCCGCTTGGCTGAAATCAAGGACTCCCAGAAAAACACCTGCATTTACCCATAATCTGTTCCACTGATCAAATGCAATCGATCTCACCAGGTCGTCTTTTTGCGGATTGTTGGGAAACAGGTTTTCATAACTCTTTACTTCGAATTCTTCCTGACCTGATAGTTTGATTTGATGAACGGATCTCTTAGAATCGACTAGCCAGATGGAGCTGTCTTGGGCCAATACCATATGCCTTGACGAGACTCCGCTTATTCCGGGAATCGTCTTGAAAGTTCCTTTTGAGTGATTATAGACTTGAAGTCCCGAATCGTGACCAACCCATAGTTGTCCGAAATGATCGACAAGGACTTTTCGAACGCGGTTACTTCCCAGACTTAATGAATCAGCAGGATTGTTCTTGTAAATCTTAAATCCATATCCGTCGAATCGATTTAACCCACTCGGTGTGGCGATCCAAATAAAGCCTAATGTATCCTCGGCTATATCACTGATAAAATTCTGTGACAGGCCAAGCTCCGAAGGGATAGGTTCAAACTTAAATACCTGTGCATTTACCGAATTCCAACCCGAGATGCAGAGCATCATCGCCAATAAGAGCAGAATGCCTTTACTGAAAACTTTGCAGGACCGACTATTGTATGGATTTACAACGCTGATTTTGATCGGTTTGGTTAGAAAATGGGAGATTGAAGATCGCCCGAAGTGTAAGTATATTGAATATTAGGCGGATGAGCAACGAATGTCCACCCATGTAGACAGCGCACCAATGCGAAGTCGTGAAGATTTTGTTGGTTCATGCCCTGATTTTATCTATCCAAGAATGCAGGGAATTTCACCATTCGAGATAGAATAAAATAGGGTCATTCGTGTTGTATCTGAAACCGAGCCAAAAGCGATGAATTCGAAACTCCTATCTATAGTTCTTCTTTTTTCTTCATTCACGTTTGCATATGGACAGTCTTCAGAAACGGGAAATCCCAAAGCTGTGGACAACAAAAATGAGATAAAAGCCAACGCTGGTTTGGCCTTCATGGAAATTATCAGCGTTCAATACGAAAGAGTTCTGTCACCTGGTGTCGCCGTTGGTATAATTGGGGCCCATAACTTCAATCAAGTTGATAATTTCCGAGGCATGATATTGCCCTACGTGAGGTACTATCTTTCCAAGAGCACCTCTACTACAGGTTTTTTTGCCGAAGGAAATGCCGGGATAGTGTTTTCTGACGACGATTTACTCTTTGATGGAGTGATAACCAATTCAAGCACTGCATTGGGAGAGGAGCGTGTTGGTTTTGGGGCAGGAGTCAATATTGGTTATAAACGAAACTTTGGAGGAAAGTTTTTAGTTGAGGCTTTTATCGGAATCGGCGGTGAATTCAATAAGGCTTCTTCCGTTTCGGGATTTCCGAATCTGGGAATCAACGGCGGGTACAGATTCTGACAAAGGATGAATTTGTCATAAACTTGTGCAGAAAACTTTTCAAAATGCAAGAATTGGTTGCCTTCCTTAAAGGCTTTCATTCAATAGACCACGCCGTCATTGAAGAATATGCTTCCCGGTGGAATGAGTTCTCGATTGGTAAGAAACAAGTAATGTGCGCTGAAGGTGAGGTGGAGAAGTATCTCTACTACGTAAAAGAAGGAGTTCAAAAGTCTTATTTCCTGCATAAGAATAAGGAACATATTATCGCATTTGCCTACCCAAACTCATTCAGCGGTATGATTGATTCTTTTATTACCCAAACTCCATCCAGGTATTATTTGGAGACCATTACGGAGAGTAAATTCTTGCGAATTTCTTTTGAACAGCACGAGCGAATGATCAGTCAGGAAAGGCAACTGGAAACGCTTTTTCGAAAGATGTCTGAACGATTTCTCTACGGGCTCGTTCATCGACTGCACGAGGTCATGGCTCTCACTGTTGAAGAGCGCTTTCGCGCTTTTTCTTCTCGAAGCGCTCACTTACTGCAGATCATCCCGCAAAAAGATATCGCGTCCTACCTCAATATTGACGCTACCAACTTCAGTAAACTGATCAATCGCATCAAGATTTAAATCTTGGTCTATACCAAGAATAGACTTAGATATACGCCTGAATTTTGTCATGTAAATCAAAACGTACAGGACAAATGAAAAAAATCAGATTAGCACTTTTGATCGCACTGGGACTAGTAACGAGCGCTGGATTTGCTCAAGAGAACCGGAGCCAATTGACCAATCAAGCAGTTGTGACAACCTTTTTAGCAGGATTTAATGATTTTGATAGAGTAGGTGAATCACTGGCCTTATTGGACGATGATTATCATTTTACCGATCCGACGGCAACTGCTAACTCCAAGGCAGAATTCATCGAACTTGCTAAGACTTTGGCTCAGGTTTTAACCGGGGTAGAAGTGGTTAAAATTGCCGAAAGCGGAGATTGGGTATCCGTGAATTACATTTTCAAATCGGCTATTCCCGGTTTAGAGGAGAACCA
>CAZWQX010000144.1:0-9754 GCA_964635965.1 uncultured Cryomorphaceae bacterium | reverse complement strand
GCAAATATACGATGAATTGACCTAGAACAGATTAACTACCTTCGCGGTTCACACCAGTTTTTAAGCTTCGGCAAAAATAATTCTTATCACTTGAAAAACAGCTGTCTACTGGCGATTTTCGTTTTCTTTTTCTCATTGCTTTTCGACAAGGTTAAGGCACAATCGGAGGGTACTCTTCTGTTGATGAATGGAAAGGTGTTGGAAGTCAGTCATTTTGATGATTCAACTTATACAACGCTCAATTACAGGTTTGATAAGAATCAATTTAAAAGACAGCGAATTGATCTACGAGAAGCAAGAAGAGCGGGCAGGGGCCATGATCCCTTTTTTAGTTCTGAAAAGGGAAAATCTGTTCCCGTTGTTTTAAAAAGTGGGTCCTTAGATCGTCGTGAAACATTTTCATATTCCGAAAAAGGTAAGGGAGAACAACTGTATTACTACTATGACGAACCGGTTGGTAATATTGCTTCGGTTGAAGAAATGAGGGCATTTGTAATGGGCGAAAGAGATGCTCGATACGGTGTTTCAGGAAAGGGCTGGTTCTATTCAGGGCTGGTCGTGGGCTTAGCCACTGGTTATGCCTCGAGAACCAGCGTTCTGGCATTTGCCGTTCCTCCGTTGTTTTCTTTGGGTGCAAAGATTCCAATTATCAATATCAAAGAAGAGCATATTCTTGATTCAAAGTACCAATACAACGAAGATTATGCTGCTGGCTACGAACAATATGCCAGGAGCAAAAATACCAGAGAAGCTTTAAAAGGGAGTGCTATCGGTACGGTTATCGGATTGGTTCTTTTCGCGATAATTGATAACAACTCCTGATTGAAGTCGTACGGATATAGGGTCCTAAGGTTTTTGGCTGATACCAATATCTTCATTGCACTTGCAGCGTCTATTTCAGTGGCAGGTGCTTTTTGTTTTTTTAGTCAGCCCGAAAGGTGGGAACTTTCTTTTTTTGTGTTTTTCGCAACCATCTGTACCTACAACTTCCAAAGGGTCATTGGCGACCTTAGCATTAATCGCGTTTTTAAACTAGAGACAAGAATTCTCATGGTTTTGGGGTTCGTTGGGCTCATAATTTCGGCATTCAATCTCGGCAGGTTGGAACTCACCACGATGCTCGTCGCTGGAATTCTGTCCTTTGCCTACGCGGTACCTTTTATTCCCAGCTCTAGAGGAAAATTGAGCTTGAGATTATTACCACGCTTAAAGCTCTGGATCATAGTTATTGTTTGGACCTCGATTTTGGCTTTCTTACCGGGAATGCTTATGAGCTTATCATTGACCGTACTGATCGTTTTCACCCTTCAGCAAGCATTTTTTATCACTGCACTAACCCTACCTTTTGACATTAGGGATTTGAAAGAAGACTGGCCCGAACAGCGGACAATTCCGCAAGTTATTGGTGTAAGAAAATCAATTCTCCTTGCTCAAACACTTTTGATCTTCTCAGGATTATCCAGTCTTGGCATCTTTCTGTCGATAGACATTGATTTAAAGCAAGTTATACTCCATTGGGTGGTCCTCATAGCATCGGCAATTGTGATTCGTAAGAGCGACCCCAACAAGGATGACCTTTTCTTTACAATCCTGGTAGACGGACTTATATTGTTCCAGGGCCTCTTTTTTCTACTAAGCGAACACTACGTCAAGTGATTCCTTCATGGCTTGAGCCCCGATTCTTAGATCTTCTTGATTATGCGCTCTTGATACGAAGCCAACTTCGAATCCTGACGGTCCGATGTATACCCCGCGTTTCAGAAGCTCACCATGAAATACCTTAAAGTGATCCATTTTTGAGTCATCAATTTCCGAACCTGCAGAAATGGTATCTCTTTCGGTGAATGCTACCCAGAAAATAGAGCCGATGTGGAAGATTTTAAATGCATATCCTTTTTCTGTTGCATACTCATTCACGTCATCGGCCAAATCATTGGTTTTTGATTGTAATTTATCATAAAAACCAGGCGCTAAACAAGCTTGAATTTGCGCGATTCCAGCGGCCATAGCTACAGGGTTTCCACTTAAGGTTCCGGCTTGATATACGGGGCCTTCGGGCGCAACGCAGTTCATTATTTCATTGGATGCACCATAAGCCCCAACGGGTAATCCTCCTCCTATAATTTTGCCGAACGCGATTAAATCAGGTTTGATTCCATAAAGTCCTGCGGCTCCTTCAAAACCAACTCTGAATCCCGAAATCACTTCGTCAAAAAAGAGAGGAATGTTTTCTCGATCGCAGATATTGCGAAGAAATTGTAAGAATTCTTTTCCTTGTAAAAGTAGGCCATTGTTCGCCGGGATAGGCTCAATGGCTATGCAAGCGATGTCATTCTTGTATTTTTCCACTGCAGCCTCAACCGCTTCTTTGTTGTGAAGAGGCAAAACAATCGTTTCGCTGGCATAAGCTTCAGGAATTCCCGCCGAACTCGAAGTGCCAAGCGTTGCCAGTCCGCTTCCGGCCTTAACCAACAAGGCATCTACATGACCGTGATAGCAGCCTTCGAATTTTACGATTTTATTTCTCCCCGTATAACCCCTGGCCAATCGAATGGCTGACATAGCAGCTTCAGTTCCCGAATTGACAAATCGGATTTTTTCGAGGTAACTGTGGTTGTTCAAGATCAACTCTGCCAATTCATTTTCCAAGCGGGTCGGGGCGCCAAAAGAGGTCCCATTTGCTGCTACCGCACTTATTGCCTTCACCACTTCATCAGGAGCATGCCCCAGAATCAATGGTCCGTATGAACAGCAAAAATCAATGTATTCATTCCCATCGGCGTCTGTAATTCTACTTCCTTTCCCTTTATCGATAAATAAGGGATTGCCACCCACTGCCTTGAATGCTCTTACGGGACTATTTACACCTCCCGGGAAGTAGTGTTTCGCTTTGTCGTATAGCCTTTCAGAATTTTCTCTGATCATCTGTTGTGTTCTTTTTAGTCTCTTTGAGAGATTGATGGTAATTTTCGGCAAATTTAATCCTTCACTCGATCCCAACCGCATGAAGCACCTGGAAGAAAAAGCAAAATCTCTTGATTCAGCAGATGAACTATCGAGTTTTCGGGACCTTTTTCACTTCCCAAAACACCAATCGGGCCGCACGGTTTATTTCGTAGGAAATAGCTTAGGCCTTCAACCTAAGTCAGTGAGTTCTTTCATGAATGAAGAATTGGAAGATTGGGCCAATTATGGAGTTGAGGGTCATTTCGATGCTCGTCGGCCTTGGGTTAGTTATCACGAAAACCTCATTGAACCTGCAGCTGAGCTTGTCGGGGCAAAGCCATCAGAAGTTGTACACATGAACGGGCTTACTACCAATCTTCATCTGTTGATGGTTAGCTTTTATCGTCCCGAAGGAAAGAGGTTCAAAATAATCTGTGAGGCTAAGGCATTTCCGAGTGATCAGTATGCTCTTGAATCCCAGGTGAAGTTTCACGGATATAAGCCGGATGACGCCATCATTGAAGTTTCTCCCCGACCTGGTGAGTACATCATCAGGGAGGAAGATATAATTCAAGCTATCGAAGAACATGCAGATGAAATTGCTCTTGTTTTTTGGGGTGGAGTGAACTATTACACGGGACAGTTTTTTGATTTGAAAAGAATTGCGGAAGCAGGTAGAAAGGCAGGAGCTGTTGTGGGTTATGACTTAGCGCATGCAGCAGGAAATGTGCCTTTACGACTTCATGATTGGCAAGTGGACTTCGCCGCATGGTGCACTTACAAGTACTTAAATTCAGGCCCGGGTTCCGTTTCGGGTATATTCATCCACGAAAAACACGCCGAAGATTTTGATTTACCTCGTTTCGCGGGGTGGTGGGGTCACAATAAGGAAGCCAGATTTAAAATGGAAAAAGGATTTAAGCCGATTTCAGGAGCGGAAGGTTGGCAATTGAGTAATGCCCCTGTTTTTGTCATGGCTCCTCATTTGGCTTCACTCGAAATATTCTCCAAAGCAGGTTTGGAAAAACTTCGTGAAAAAAGCTTGAAACTGACCGCTTTTTTGGAAGAAGTCGTGAGTGAGGTGGCATCCCAACACAAGGCTAATATCGAAATTATCACTCCTGAAGATCCTGAAAGAAGGGGATGCCAGTTGTCACTGCTCACCCATGGCAGAGGCAAAGAACTCTTCAACTTTTTGCAGGATCATGGAGTATTTAGCGACTGGCGCGAACCCAATGTTATTAGAATAGCACCGGTTCCGCTTTACAATAGTTTTGCTGATGTACTGGAATTTGGAAAAATTCTAAGCTCAGCTTATCAAAATGCAGTAGTAGAATGAAGAAAGCATTAGTAATTGGAGGGGGTCTGGTTGGATCACTCCATGCGGCCAATTTGGCAAGAAGAGGATTGAAGGTAAAACTCATTGAACGCCGACCCGATATCCGTTCCGTTGAAATTCAAGCTGGAAAATCGATAAACCTTGCCCTTAGCACCAGGGGGTGGAAAGCCTTGGATATGATCGGTGTTTCAGATAAGGTGCGGGAAGTTGCAATTCCAATGTATGGCAGGAAAATTCATGACATCCACGGCAAGGTGAGCTTTCAGTCATACGGAAAAGAAGGTCAGGCAATTTATTCGGTTTCTCGTGGAGGCTTAAATGCCGTTTTACTCGATGCGGCTCAATCATTTGAAGGGGTTGAAATGCAATTTGATACCAGGTGTCTGGATGTGGATTTTGAGAAAGGAGTGGCCAGGTTTGAAGATTCTAAGTCAAGTGAGCTATTTGAGGAAGAAGCTGATTTGATCTTTGGAACGGATGGCGCGTTCTCTGCGGTAAGAGCGGAAATGCAAAAAACCAAACGCTTCAACTACCAGCAGGAGTTTATACCTCACGGTTATCGCGAACTTCTCCTCCCGGCAACCGATTTGGGAGATTATATGATTGAAAAAAATGCATTGCATATTTGGCCAAGAGGTGGGTATATGCTCATCGCGCTTCCTAACCCCGATGGATCTTTCACATGTACGCTCTTCATGCCTTATGAAGGCGAGAATTCATTTGAAAACTTAAATTCTGATGAAGCAATAGATGACTTCTTCAAAACCAAGTTTCCAGACTTCTATGAAATAATGCCCGATCTCGTGAAGGACTACCGCAGTCATCCACTTTCGGACTTGGTAATTATTCGATGCTATCCTTGGCTCAAAAACAATACTTGTTTGATGGGAGACGCCTCTCATGCAATAGTCCCGTTTTACGGACAGGGAATGAACTCGGGATTTGAAGATTGTTCAGTCATGAATGATCTGTTGGATGAACACGGCGAAAATTGGAATTTGGTTCTAGATGCCTTTCAAAAATCAAGAAAGCCTGATGCTGATGCAATAGCTGAGCTCGCAATGCGTAATTACATAGAGATGCGTGACTTGGTTGCAGACCCGAATTTCATCCTGAGAAAGAAGATAGAAGCCAATATTCACGAACACTTTGGTGAAAGATGGATTCCGTTGTACTCTCAGGTTACTTTCAGCAATATTCGATACAGCGATGCCCTGAGAGAAGGGAAAAGGCATGATGAAATCATGAAAAAAGTTATGAATCGCCCTGATATTAATGAGGTTTGGGATTCAAGAGAAATTGAGCAAGAAGCACTCGAAATGGCAGAAACTGAGTAACATTTCGAATACGGGTTACGTATCAAAAACCGCTCTAAGAGTGGCAAGATAAACCTGTAGTCCATGTTACGAACCGTTATTCTTTTTTTAATAGCCTCATTATCAGTGTTGAGCTCCTATTCTCAATACAGTCATAGGCAATACCAAGATGTTTTTCCCACCTATGGTGATTTTCATCGAAGAGGTTGGATAGCGGCCCCATCCTTTAATTATACACTTCCCAACTTCAAAACTGCATCAGAAAGGTTGTGGTTAGAAGGAGGATCTGTTTATGATGTCAATTATGATCCTGCAGGTAAACTCGGAATTGGATTTGAATTTGGACGCTTTCATCTGATCGAAAGATCACGACTTATCTCCTATGTGCAATTAACGATGGGGATAAAAATGCTAAATGGAATAGAGCGATACGAGGCAGTCCTGGATGATCCCGGTGCTCCTGCCCCACAGACCATAGAGGGCCAAGGAACATTTAATCATACATATGCGACAATGAGTTTCGCCGCATCGAATATTCAACAGTTCAGTGCTACGAGCTTTTTACAAAATACCCTTGGGATAAACGGAGACTACCGTGTACGAGGCACTGAGAGTTACGAAACAAACGGATTGCCCATCACAATCGATTCTCCCACAAGATTTATTTTCCAGGCACATTACCGGGTAGGATTTGGCTTTAAAGTATCTAGGAGTGTTGTGGTAGTGCCCGAAATTGAAACTCCAATTCTCACCTTCTATCAATATGAAGATTTGAAGTCAACTCATTTGGTATTTAATTCAAGGTACCGCCCTTTAATTTTTAGACTTAACATTTTGCTCTTGGACAAACGAGCAAATAGAAAATGTCCTTCGAAGAAACCTAAAAGGAAGGACAGCGAATCTCTTTTTGGATCTACGGGTGCTCAACCTTGGTAAGCTCCTGTTAAGAAAGGATTGAACCTCTTTTCTTCACCAACAGTCGTCTCTTCCATATGTCCTGCCAAAACCCTTGTTTCGTCTGGAAGCTTGAAGATTTCACTTTCGATAGATTTAATGAGGGTATTAAAATCTCCACCCGGGAGATCGGTTCGTCCTATACTGCGCTTAAACAGAACATCTCCTGATATCAGTAGCTTTGACTCATTCTGATAAAATGCTACATGACCCGGTGAATGCCCCGGAACCTCTAGAATCTCAAATTCGACATTTCCCAGTTTTATGAAATTTTCCTCGTAGAATATCGGGTCTTTGGAGGGTGTATAGTTCAGACCATACATCCCCGCAACTTGAGATACCGTATCAAACACCGGTTTCTCATTTTTGCTGATCATCGGCGATAACCCGTACTTGTCCTGAACAAGATAATTCCCGAAAACATGATCTATATGACAATGAGTATTTAGTAGTAGAGTTGGCTTCAGGCCATTCTCTTCGATAGCCCTATTGAGCGTCTTCCACTCATTTTGGTTGTAACAACCTGGATCCACTATGGCACAATCACCATTTTCAGCGGCCAGGAGGTAGGTGTTTTCTTGAAAAGGATTGAATGTAAATTGCCAAACTTTAACCATGGTATTTTGTTTACTCGAAGGTAGGGAATTCGGGATGGAGCCTGTTTAATTTAAAGACCAACGATTTCAAATTCCTCAAAATAATCGGCTCCTTTATTAGTTATCTTTATCACCTTATGTTCGATAGTATCTTGAAACGAACGGGAGTATTAATGATTGCGGTGTTTATTGCAACATCGGCTCATGCCCAGTTTTATCAAGGTTCTTATCAGGAATTCGGTAAAAATCGGGTTCAATACAAGGACTTTCTTTGGCAACAATACAGGTTTAAGGAGTTCGATACTTATTTCTACGAAGGTGGTCAAGAATTGGCCGAATTCACTAGTAAGGTTGCCTCGAAAAACATCCATTCACTGGAAGAAGTTTTTGATTTTCCTGTTAGGGATAAAATTCAATTCATCGTCTACAATTCTCACTCTGATTTCAAACAAAGTAATATCGGTATTAATGGGGAAGAGGAAGGGAATATTGGCGGAACGACCCAGATTGTGGGTTCTAAGGTCTTCGTTTATTTTGAAGGAGATTATATCAAATTCGAAAGGAATATCAGGAAAGGAATTGCCAAGGTACTCATCAATAATCGCCTCTATGGAGGCAATTGGCGCGACGTGATAAAGTCATCTACCCTCTTGAATCTTCCCGATTGGTACATTGAAGGATTGATCCTATATGCTTCAGGAGTAGTAGATGATGACGCAGAAAACATCATACGAAGTGGTGTGATGACAGGACGTTTTGAAAAGCTAAATCGCTTGGAAGGACGAGAGGCCTCTTTTGCAGGCTATGCCCTTTGGCGTTATGTATCAGAAATTTATGGAGAGAATATCATACCTAATGTTCTCTATATGAGTGGGGTAAGCAGGAATGTTGAAAGTGGATTTCTCTTTGTTCTCGGAAAATCACTTGATACCATCACAAAAGAGTTCATAGCCTACTATCGCGGTGAATATGGTGCTCTTTCCCTAGAGAAGGAGAGAATTCTATTAGAGGAGCTTTCACTTAAAACGAAGAAAAACCGAGTCTACACTTCATTCAAAATAAGTCCCGATGGAAGGCATGCGATCTATGTAAGCAACGTGATGGGGCAGTACAGACTTTACCTATATGATGTCCTTTCCGGAAAGCGCAAAAAACTCGTTAAAGCCGAACATAAATTACTTCGTATCCCGGATTACAGTTTTCCCGTTTTGGCTTGGCACCCATCATCTCAAGCATTCACCTATGCCAAAGAATGGAGAGGAAAGGTTATGCTCTGCACGTACAATTTGGATAATGGAAAGACAACCGAAAGAGAAGTATTCTTGCTAGATGAGATTCTTTCTATGGAGTATAGCCCAAGTGGGCAACAGCTAATTATGTCTGCCGTTGATCAGGGACAAACAGATTTATATCTCTATTACACCATTGGAAATCGTCAAGAACGTTTGACCAATGACATATATGGTGATTTCGATCCGAGCTTCAGCAAGGATGGTAGCAGAGTTATATTTACTTCTAACCGCCCGGACGACACTTTAAGAACCAAGCCTGAACCGTTGGTTTTATCTGAAAACAGAGATGTGTTCGCTTTTAATATAAAATCAAGATCGCCCTATTTGGAGAGAATTACGGATACCCCTGAACTGATTGAGAAAGATCCATATCAATATGAGGGAAGGCAGTATTCTTTTCTGGCGGATTACAAGGGGACTGTGAACCGTTACGTTGCGGTTTATGACAGCGCAATTAGCAGAATTGATACTACTATTCATTACCGATATTTTACCGTTGCTGATCCTCTTTCCAATTATGCGAGTGATATATTGGACTATACCGCTCATCCATCTACCGGAGAGTACAGCATCTACACATATGCCGACAACGCATACAGGTTCTACCGAGGAAATTTCAAGGATGATGGCAAAGCTCTTTTGCTCGAGAAGGAAACGGAATCCGAGGTTGCCGATAACGAACAGGTCCAGCAGAATCAAACGAGAGATGTAACTCAGGAGAAGAAGCGAATGGCTGAGTTGATCATCATCGAACCCGAAGAGGAGGATGGAAAAATTGACATTCAGAATTACCGTTTCGAGGGCGAACCTGATTATTCATATGAGAAAGAAACCATTACTCTATTGGAGGTTCTTGATGAGGAGGAAAAGTATCGCCCCATAATTCAAGGTGCAACCGTGCTTGATTCAATGGATTTGCCTGGAGCAAGGAATTACAATTTAAATTTTACGACAGATAAGGTCTTGGCTCAGCTTGACAATACTTTTATGGCAGAGTTCTATCAACCTTTGAGTGGAGCCGATGACCTGAATCCTGGATTAAGTGGTTTGATGCAGTTGGGTGTTAGCGACTTATTTGAAGATTACAAGATAGTCGGAGGTTTCAGAATTGCAGGAAATTTTGACAATAACACTTTCATGTTAATGGGAGAGGATTTGTCCAAACGCACAGATAAGAGAATTCAGCTCTTTCGTCAACAAGCTAGATTTTCACCAAACGGATTTAATCTGAGAGAAGTGGTTACGTACCAAGGTGCCTACAGATTGAGTTACCCTTTGAACGAAGTCTTCAGTATTCGTGGTTCTGCGATG
>CAZWQX010000143.1:0-9975 GCA_964635965.1 uncultured Cryomorphaceae bacterium | reverse complement strand
TTGGCATCGATCAAAACAGTCTCCAGGGTTTCCGTCATCTTTTTCTTCATCATTCCCTGCATGATCATTCCCATGAATCCCTGAGAACCAAATTCGGCGTTCATAGTAAGCTTTGATTGCTTATCGTTCACCGCCTCGACGGTCCAGATATTCTTTGCCTTGGTAACAAAACCCGGCATTCCTTCTTCAACGCTATAACCCAGCATCATTTTGTTTTGGTCATAGAGAAAGAGTTTCTCGCTTATCTTATTAAATCCTTTTACATTCAAATCACAGGAACGGTTGCTGCAAACGGCTCCTTCGAACTCGGGTGTGCCTGAACCTTCGGCGTGATCCACATTGGAAGACCATTTATGAACATCGGTGAATCCGGGGCCTACCATTTCCCAAAGCTCCGCAGCGGGAACATCAATAATGATTTCTTTCTTTACTTCAAATCCTTGTTGTGACATGGCAATTGTGTTTAGCGTTAATAGAAGTACTAGGGTGCTGATTAACTTTTTCATGTTGGATGAATTAGTGTTTACATCACAAAGTTGCCACCGCGACGGCTCAAACCTTTTCTGAAAAAGGGCGAGTACTTTCTTATTTGGTTCGTTCCGTTGCTGACTGACGGTATTTAGAAGGAGAGACACCAAACTTCTGATGAAAAGAAGCCGAAAAGGTGGTGACGTCAACAAAGCCTGAGTCGTATGAAATATTGGCAATAGAATCATCTTCACTCAAGAGGAGGGAAGCAGCGTGGTTGAGTCGCTTATTGCGGATGTAACGGGCGGGAGTTTCGTTATAGGCTTCTTTAAACTTTCGTTTAAATGTGGAGAGACTCATGTTGCAAATGAAGGCCAATTGTTCCAGGCCGAGATTGTTAAATATGTTTGCTTCTACAGCTTCTTTGAACTTTACATCTACGGGCGTGAATATTTCCGATAACAGCTGCCGAATGTCTTCGTGATTCTCTGATTTAAGGAGAATCATCATCAGTTCCTTGATCTTCAAAATGCCCAATTCCTCATCCAGGGTCTCCGGGTCTTCAAAATAAATGGAGAGGTTCATCATAAATTGCTCGATGAGCTTGTTCCCCACAAATTTTTTCGGTAGTTCCGTGATGTTGGACTTTTTCAGAAAAGAGGGAACTTCGTTTTTGTAGATCTCTCGGAGAAGGTCTGGATAAAGATAAACCGCAATCGCTTCGCATTCTTCAGATCCATCAGCGGCCATGTACCGCTGAACGTAGTTTCCACATTGTTTCAAAACAGCCTCTCGTTCGTTAATGCGGTGCTGTCCTCTTGCATCGTAGCTCAGCATCATACCTTCAGTCATGTAAAAGAAACAGGCGAAATCTTTTATCTCACCTTGTATCATAAAAGGTGGTGAGAACCGAGCCTTTTGGAAAAGAGGCATTCCCTTAAATTCTATGATATGGCTAGCTATCACAGAGCAATGTTAAGGATTCGAAAGAGCAATTACTTTCTGAAAAAGGTCAAATCTTATTATCAAATTCAAGGGATGGAAATGCAGAGCCAATATTTTTTTGCTCCTTTCTCGTTCAGTGGTTTCACCAATTGAACAATTCACTTTGAAGTTCTTAGCAAAGATTTTTGGTCGGTTTTTCAAGAATGAGTTAGCATCAATCTTTATTTTCGTCAACCAACCCTGTGCGACTTTTTCGCATTTGCGAATATTAGTGACGATGAACAAAAATGACTTTTACCTCACGGCGATAAAACTCCTCGGAGCCTATTTATTTATCACGAATGCCTACAACCTCGTTTCCTTTGGACTTTATTCTTTTGAACCCTGGCCTGAAGACATGAAAGCTCAGAAAACGCTTTATATGGCTTACCAAATTGTTCCACTCGTCTTGGCGATCCTTATCATAAACAAGGCAGGCACACTTGTCCGCATGTTGGGTCTAACAGGGCAAACCGAGGATGAAGGGTCAGTTCACGTGGGTAATTGGGACTCTAAAAGAATAGCGGAATTTGCGCTGTTGCTGCTTTCGGGTTACCTGATTCTGACGAACCTCGTTCCGCTGATCATGTCAATCGTATCGTTCTTTGCGGATTCCGTTAGTCCACAGTACCAAGTCGGACCCGGAGAGGTGAGATATGTCGATCAATATAGCTTTTTCGTAGTCTGTGTAGAGATACTTTTAGGAGGGATTATTATTACGAATGTTCCTTGGTTCGTTGGTAAAATCGTCGGCAAGTATTCTTCTGATGAGGACGTGTCTACTCCGGTAGATGTTGATTAATAGGGAGACAAAAAAGTCAAGAGAAAGAACTCTGTGTCAATTGAACTATATCTTGTCTACAACCAGTTTATAGTTTGGATCTTCCAATACGTTCACCTCAATGAGCTTATCGGCATTTTTGAGCAGCCGCTGACAATCGGGACTCAGATGACGAAGGTGAACCGTCTTTCCTACTTTGGTGTATTTCTCGGTTAGTTTGTTCAAAGCTTCGATTGCCGACATATCCACAACACGGCTTTCAGCGAAATCAATGATCACTTCATCGGGGTCGTTTTGAACATCAAATTTTGAGTTGAATACCGTGACGGAGCCAAAGAATAATGGACCGTAGATTTCATAGTGTTTAACTCCGTTTTCATCGATTGACTTTCTGGCTCGAATCCGCTTTGCGTTATCCCAGGCAAAAACCAGAGCGGCGATAATTACCCCAACTAATACGGCCAAAGCCAAGTTGTGAAGGAATACGGTTACCAATGTCACCACAACCATTACGAAAACATCTGATTTGGGCATTCGATTGAAGGTTTTTAAACTGGCCCATTCAAAGGTTCCTATCGATACCATGATCATCAGTCCAATCAGCGCTGCCATCGGAAGTTTTTCAATCAGACTCGCTCCGAACATGACAAATATCAAAAGCACGATTGCCGCAACGATTCCAGATAGTCTTGCTCTTGCGCCATTTGAAATATTGATCAAGCTTTGACCAATCATCGCGCAACCACCCATCCCCGAAAACAACCCTGATAAGAGGTTTGCTGCACCTTGGGCCACCGCTTCTTTATTACCCCGACCTCGTGTTCCTGTGATTTCATCAATGATGTTGAGCGTCAATAAGCTTTCAATCAAACCAACTCCTGCCACAATAGCCGCATAAGGAAAAATCAAAGCCAGCGTCTCAAAAGTCAATGGTACTTCGGGAAAGTGCAGAGGAGGGAAGCCTCCTTGAATAGAAGCCATATCGCCGACCGTTTTGGTTTCAATATCAAATCCAATCACAATACCAGATACGACCAGAATGGCAGCGAGAGAAGCTGGAAAAGCTTTTGTAATTCTGGGCAATCCCCAGATAATGACCATTGTCAGAACCACAAGGCCCAACAAGATGTACAGTGGATTTCCTGTTAGCCATTCTCCGCTGTCCGTCTTAAATTGAGTGAGCTGTGACATAAAAATGATGATCGCCAAACCATTCACGAATCCAAAAATCACCGGATGAGGAACAAGTCTCATTAGTTTTCCTAATCGGAGAAAACCGGCGAGCATTTGAATCAATCCTGCCAATATAACCGTGGCAAAAATGTACTCAGGGCCATGGCTTATAGCCAATGCAACTATTACAACCGCCACGGCGCCCGTTGCCCCCGAAATCATACCCGGTCTTCCTCCTAAGATGGACGTAACCAAACCCATCACAAATGCAGCGTAAAGACCTGTCAGGGGTTCAAGACCTGCGATTATGGCAAAGGCTACGGCTTCGGGAACGAGGGCTATCGCCACAGTTAATCCGGAGAGCGCCTCGGTTTTGTAGTTGACCGTTTGCTTAAAGTCGAATAGATTCAGATACTTCTTCATTAATTCAGCATCAATTTATTGAGCAAATGCTCTGAAAAAGGCGCCAAAAGTAGGCAAACAAACCAAAGAAAGCACAGGAGGTTATTATTGGATCATTTTGGGGTTGAATCTCTTGAGTTTTCAGTTCTTTCAGGTGGTATTCACTTCTTACAAAAAAAGAGCGTCGAATCTTGAGCAATCAAATACAACCGAATTTTTCAGTTGTCGTCAAGTAACGGAACCATCACACCAAATCACCCATTATACATGTATCGAGTCCTGCCGATTTTTGTCTTCTCTTTTCTCGTTTCCCTCACCTCCGCGCAAAACCTCGAATTCACCCTCGCTGAACCACAACCTCAACTTATTGATGTGTACAGCGGCTCATCTGATAGCGGAGATATAGATGGAGACGGCGACAATGATCTAATCATATCAGGCATCGATCCGGGAAAGCGAACAGCTCTTTATCTGAACGATGGACAAGGAAATTTTGCCGAAGATGTAGACACTCCTTTTCCCGACGCATCGGTAAGTGTGACCTTTTTCGAAGACCTCGATGGAGATGGAGATCTCGATCTTTTCTTTTCGGGAAATGGGTTCGGTTTGCAAGAGTTTGCCCATGTTTATCTCAATGATGGACAAGGAGAATTCACCCTTTTGCAAAATGAAGACTTACCCGCATTTGCTGACACGGGTGTTTCCTTGGCAGACTTAAACGGGGATGGGGATGTTGATATCGTGCTGGACGTTTTAACGGCTGATCAGGCTTTTGTTGCAGGTGTTTTTCTCAATGATGGCAACGCGGGTTTCACCTTTGTGGAAAGTGCTGCCTTTGTACCGGTTCAATTTGCCAGAATTGAATGTTTTGATGCAGATGGAGATATGGATAACGACGTCGTTATTTCGGGAGATGAGGAGAACGGCTCCGTTTCCGTAAGACTTTATTTAAACGATGGAGAAGGGAATTTCACTGAAGACGAATCAGTTGATCTCATTCAATTAAAAGCCGATGATATCGATGGATTTGACTCCGACGATGATGGAGACATGGATTTGCTCATTTCGGGTGCTTCCATAGATTCAGGTGTACAGACAACGCTCTACCTGAACGATGGTGAGGGAGTATTTTCTCCTTTGGCGAGTTCGGGGATTCAAAACACGTTCGCGGGAACCAATGCCGTTGCCGATTTGGATAACGATGGAGACGATGATTTGGTTATTTTGGGTTCTCAAGACGGGGGATTGCCCAATATCTACAACATCGTTTATGCCAATCAAGGTGAAAATGTCTTTGTTCCGGTTGATACCGTGGGTGGAGAGTATATCGCAGCTTGTGCAGTAAATGACTTTAATGGCGATGCCCTTCCCGATTTAGTGATTCAGGGTTTTGTGGACGACACAAATGTGTACTGGAATTCGACTTCACCGACTGGCCTTAAAGAGGAAGGTGTTATTCCTTTTGAAGTTTACCCCAATCCCTTTGAGGATGTCTTTTATGTGCGTCCTGAAACTGAAAGTACTCAATTCTCACTGCAAGTGGTCGACATTATGGGGAAGGTGATTTTTGAGCAGTCATATTCGAGCAATGGGCGATTGCTTGTTTCAGTTCCTGAAATTCCCGGTGGGGTTTACCTGTTACAGCTTCGATCTAAAGGCTCAATCAGTACCAAGAGAATCGTTAAGGAATAAAACTTCCGTTTTCGTTAGAATATTTTTCCCAGGCTGATCGTTCTAGTCTACACGCTGTGCCATCTCAGAAAATGATTTATGACGGCTGCTAATCAAGAGAATGACTAGGCTTCTCATATTTCTTGTTCATGCGCTGATCTTTGTTGCCCTTACTGTAATTACACAGATAGGAGGTTTGGCTTTTTTGATTTCCCTTTTCTTTTTCTCGTCCAAGTCCAAGTATCGAAGACTGAAACGAATCGGAGTTTTTGTAGTCTTTTACTTGGCTCTGACATTCCTTGTCACTCCTTTAGTCGCTCCCATTTTCGGAAGGGAAAAGATAAAGGGTGACGGGGTTCGCCTTTACCATTCATTTTACACATTGACCAATAGGAATTATGTGAGGCCCGAGTTGAATGATGTTCTGAAAACCATATCAACGGAATTCAGGAATGACTATGAGGACCTAGAAGTGTTGGTTTTGGACGCCAACTTCCCGTTTTTCGATGGCTTTCCGTTACTGCCTCATCTGAGTCATAACGACGGAAAGAAGGTTGATTTGGCATTTATTTACAAGAACGAGAGCGGAAATTCGGTGAATGATAAAGTTTCAAGACTGGGTTATGGGGTGTATGAGAACCCTGACGCCGGAGAATACGACCAACCCGAAGCTTGTCGGGATGCAGGTGCATGGCAATATGATTTTCCAAGATACCTCAGTTTTGGGCGGGTGAATTCACATCTGCTATTCGATAATGAAGCCAACCGAAAACTGATTCAGATCATCAGTAAACAGCCTGAGGTGGGCAAGATTTTTGTCGAGCCCCACCTGAAAACCCGTCTTCATTTATCCAGTGATAAGGTGCGATACCAAGGATGTCATTCCGTGCGTCACGATGATCATATCCATTTCCAATTAAGATAAATCAATATTTCATATATAACAGATAATGAGTATTATAAAATACTTTACTTAATTGAAAACTTCTCAGTTATTTTTTCTTCCCTATTGAATATCGAAAGCAAGTATAATCCGCTTGAGGCCTCGTTCATTTCAAGATCGAAAACACCATTTGATAGGTTCACTACTTCTTGGTGAATCAACCTTCCGGATAAGTCATGAATCTGCAGTGTACCGGTGTTTTGAAGTTTGTCAGTTCGTACACTGAATCGGCCATCATTTGGATTCGGAAAGATGCTCAGGTCTTCGCTGTTCGAACCTGCTTCATCAATACTCAATGAAGCATTAAAGAATGCATCAAAAGAGACTTCAGCAATGCTTGGCTCGAAATCGGGTTGGCATGGAGTAAAGACCGTTATTTTGACGTCTTCGTAGTTGAGCTCGGGACTTCCTTCTGTTTGCGAAATGGTCACGTCAACTCCTTCTAAACACGTGTTCCCGGGAATTACTCCCGTTGTGACTCCATCAGTTACATTGATTGGTGTTCCTGCAAGAGATACCTGCAATCCGTTTAAATTACTCTCAAGTGGCACGTAAACGAAGTATTCACGGTCGAATTCGCTCTCATTGCAAATGTCTACTTCAAAGGTGAATGTTTCGCCATCCGGGATATCTGATACGCTCAATTCATTTGGATCTCCATTGCTGAAGCTTATACCGGGATTGTCAATAAGGTATCCTCCTTCATACGGACATGAGGTAGCGCTTCCAAATTCAACTAAATCAAAAATGGGTGTTCCAAAAGTGAGATCCTGGTAGATATCTACAGAGAACACATCACCATCTTGACTACCGGTTCCGGCATCGTCATCGTTAAATGTGTAGCTGATTTCCGTTGAATGCACATTGCTCGACGTTTCCGTGCTCCCCTTAGTAGTTCTCGACCGGATTTGAGCGCCTAAAGACCCACCTGAACCTGCGACGTATACACCCGCTTCCATAGCCGCGGTTTCTTCGATGTACATGTTGTGTTCCACGGAACGCATTTCCGAAGTGGTGGTTGTCACTGAATTGGTCGTTGAGCTTCCTGCCAAAAACTGAAGATTTGATGGCACTTGAATCGCCAAGGCTTCCGCTTTGATATCCGTATTCATTTGCACGTATTCCTCCCATACTTCCAACTGATCGGCAACCAATCGGTACTCATCTGAACTTGGTTCGAATGTTTCAAGGTTCTCTTCTAGCTCAGGTATGATGGTGCCCGTAATATAGCCTTCAGGATAAATGAAGAATCCATTCGAGCTAATGGGCAAGAATGCCAAGCTGTTTTCTTCGATGATCTCACAGGTTTCATCCATCGAAATAATCTTAAAAACCCCGTAAGCATAAGTTATTGAAGAACCAATGTAAAGGTCGCCTCCATTTTCTTCAAAAATCGGGTCGTCGATGCTCGTAGAGTAGGAGTTTTCCACCTTCACACAGAGTTTTGATTCATCGACCGTGGTGTGCACGAATCCCATTTCCATTCCCGAGGAAACCTCCACGTAGGTCTCTACTTCCGTAGAATACAAAAAGCCGACTTCGCCGCTTACACCTAACCGCACGGATCCCCATTCAGAATTCGATTCATCGGTAGAAACTGACACAGCATGACCATGGCAGGTTTCGTCTCCCTGAAGCAGTTCGGTAAAACTTCCATCACCAGGTGGATCTCTAAGGATGATTTGCGGTACGGCAGGGGCGGTGGTGGTCCATTCCGGATCGCTGACGATTCCGTCACCTTCAATAAACATCCATGTGGCCGCTTCATAACCCGGATTATCGGATAAGATATTGGTAAAGTTGATTTCCAGTCCTGTGCTCATGTCGCCTTCAACGATGGCAGGTCCCGAGTTAAAGGTGAACTCACCAAAGAGAAAGGAGTAATCGGATCCACTACTTGTTAGACTTGGCATTATCTGCTGAAGCTCGACTAAAAACTCTTCGCCTCTCCAGTTCACTTGGATTATTTCATCAAATGGATTCAAAAGACCGATATGTGGCGAACCCGGTAAAGTAATGGGTTGCACAAAACGGAATTCTACATAAACCGTAATATCGGTATTGGCGGGTATGCGGTTCCATTTTTGTGGATTTTCAAGCACACCTTCAATCCAACTTTCAGGGATAAACTCCCCATCATACATTTCGGGATCACATCCCAGGGTAAAGTTTTCTTCAATTTCAATGCAGAGGCCATCTAACAAAGTCGACCCATTGAAAAGAGTTGAGTTATAACTATCAAATGAGGTTTCACAAATCTCTTGTGCTTTCGATTGGATTACTGCGGAGAATGCAGTCAGGATGATCAAGCAGGTGTAAAGACGAGTTTTCATAGATGTCGATTTGATTGAAGAAAAGTGTTTCGACAAATTTAGATGTTTGGTGAGGCTGCTCCTAATTTGCAAGGGGGACAAAGGTAGGACAGGGGGATTTGGTAGTTATGAATTTCGCCTTCGCTAAGGCTTGCTCCTCCGCTATAGCTAAGGCGGCACGCGGATGGCGGACGAAGTATGAATTCCACCTTCGCTAAAGCTTCGTTGGACGAGTGGGAATTCCGTGTTAGTTGCTGGTTGGGATGGTGTTTCGATCTGACATAGCCAGATTAGCATCATACCATTGTTGATATAAAATTCGGAGGGATATTTTATCGATTCGATTTGATTCTAGCTTAGCGATAAAATCACTAAAAGCAGACAATGAAAAAACTTTACACTTTGACTTTAGGGGCAGCCTTGCTTGCCAACTTTGTTTTTGGACAGACCATTTGGACAGGTGAGACCATCACGTTTACCAAGACCGGTTTTTCCGATTTTACGCTTGAAGAAAACCAGGATCGGATAACAGATGACGTTTGGATCACCAGGGGAAATACAATGGGCCTCTTTAATGCGGCCACGGAATCGAGTTATTTTGATTTTCTTAGTCCTGCAGGCACCGAGTGGGCATTTGGAACAACCGCTGACATTGACAACCTGACCTTTGAGTCATGGGAAGGAGCCATTTCCGGAGTTGATGGATCAGATGGTCCTCCCGACGCAGTAAACCAGGATATGGTTCTTCATTTGGTGGAAGATGACATTTACATCGATATTCGATTTACTGCTTGGGGCATCGGTTCAGGGGGTGGAGGATCCTTCACCTATGAAAGATCTTCAGACCAGAGTTTAGGAACGATTGATGAATCCGGTTCAGACTTGGGGCTTTTTCCCAATCCTTCATCGGACTTTATCCGAATTACGGGTTTTGGAAATAATGAGCAATATGTCATTTTCAACGCCGTTGGACAGCGCTTATCAGCGGGCTGGATAACCGAAGGAGAAGAATTGGATGTATCCGGTTTAGAAACAGGGCTTTATTTGGTTCAGGTTGGCTCAAATAGTGCCATTCCTTTCGTCAAGAATTAGGAATATCCAACTTTGGCTAACAGCTAACAGGTTTATCGAATAGTATAAATCAGGATTCGGTTGTTCTCTTGATCAAAAATTCGGTTATCTCCGAAATCGGCTTCCTCGGTAAAAACAATTCCCGTAAGGTTTTGTCCATCACCATTGAT
>CAZWQX010000142.1:0-10011 GCA_964635965.1 uncultured Cryomorphaceae bacterium | reverse complement strand
CTACATTTCGTATTACTGAACTATTGTATGAGCGTACTAAAAATTAATAATAAATTAAAAAAATTCCGCAAAACTAGGCTTTGTTTGAGTATCGACGCCGCAAATGAATTAAACGACTACATTAGATACCCCAGTCGATGGCAGCATATTAGTAAAAATCGATGTTTCCAAGCTTTGATTTAACCCGATCGAATAATTCTGACAATTCTTGAACTTCATCGCTCAAACCAAGTTCTTGGTTCCCTTCAGCCACAATGAGCTTATTCTCGAGCTTAATACCTCTTTCTTCGAATAGATCTTCAACAGAAATACCCAATTTATCTAAATCCTTCGAAGTGGTTGAGTCGACCAGCATGACCGAATTTCGCAACATCAAAATCGGGAATGGAACACCGAAAATCTCAAAGACTTTTTTGAGTTGGAACCAGTAATTCAACTCTCCCCCACCACCGACATAGGCCAGATTAGGGAGGATCACCTCTTGATACAAGGGTCTCAAGATTACATTTGGACTGAATCGTTCGGGATGCTCCCTCAATTCGCTCAAAATTTCCTTTTCAGAAAAATGGGTTCTCGTATTTAGCACTTCAAAATTCCCATTGGGATTTTTTACAATACGCTCCCGTAACTGTTCGCCTAAGTAAAAGAGATTGATTTCTCTCGGATTCACCCCTAGCGAATAATTTGAAACAAGCTCCTTATTGGTCTCAGCTACCGCTTGGTACGACAATTCATTTTTTAATTCCTTTTCAAAATGAGGAATCATCAAGGATTTTAACGCGGGATCATCTCCATCGACGCAAACTACTCCAAACTCCCCAAAAAGATGATTCACCAAATAGCGGGTAGCCGTGCAAATTGTATCGTGTTTCTCGTATGCCTTTTGAAATAATTCAATAACCTCGCCAGAGTCATAACCTATTCCAAGTTGGTCTTTCAGATCTTCCAAAACATCCTCCATTCCAACTGTTTCCATCCTTCCCACAGCTCCACCCTGACCACTCTCCCATTCTATTTTGCGGTTGTTCAAGAAGAAATGATTGGCCTCTTCAAAATCATGATCTTCCGTAGCCATCCAAAAAACAGGAACGAAATTATTTTCAGGATACTCAGCTGATAGTTTTCTGGCAGTGTTGATTGCAGTTACGATCTTGTAAAAGAAATAGAGTGGCCCTGTGAAGAGGCATACTTGATGTCCCGTGGTGATAGTAAAAGTGTTTTCTTTTCCAAGAAGCTCGATCGATTTCGATTTCAATCTCTGTGAAGCATACTGGCTTTTTAAAACTTCAACCAGTACCTCTCTATTTTTGAAGCTTTCTCTTTTCTCGGTAATTTGATCTTTGAAGCTTTTGATTTCGGGACGTCGGTGATAAAAAGGTCTGATCTTTTCATCATCGCCCAGATAATCCAATACAGATTTCCCGAAAAATCCCGTGTCCTTGTAATCTAAGTAGGTCCGTTTTAGAATTTGGGATGGTGCTTCTTGATCAGGCATGAGCACAAAAATAGACAATTCGCGGGTGTGGTTCCGATGACCATAAACGATACTCGTTTTGCATTTTTTGGGAATGGAAACGATTTGAGCAAAGGGCAAATAATCCGTATTTTCAGCCTCCGAAAATTTGAGAAACATGATAAAAAACCTAGTCGCAGGAGCCACTCTCTTAGCTTTTGCCATGCCATCTCTAGCTCAAGATGGCCAAACCATCAAGATCAAACCTGAAAGCGGATATTCGTTTACCGTGGTAAAGGATATCGAAGCTACGCCCGTGCAAGATCAGTACCGCACCGGTACCTGCTGGAGCTTTTCAACCCTGGGTTTCTTCGAAAGCGAATTGATTCGAACAGGAAAAGGCGAACACAACCTCGGCGAGATGTATGTGGTGAACCACACCTACAAAGACAAAGCTGATCGTTATGTAAGAATGCACGGTGAAACCAACTTCGGTGCCGGAGGAGCTTTCGTAGACATCGCTCATGTTTGGGACAAATACGGAATGATACCGGAAGAAATCTATGACGGACTGAACTATGGTACGGACAAACACAATCACTCTGAATTAGACAATATCCTCAAGGCATACGTTGATGCGGTAATCGAGAATAAGCAAAAGACTCTCACGCCAAACTGGAAAGTGGGTTACGACGCTGTAGTAGAAGCTTATTTAGGAGAAGTACCTTCTGAATTTGAATATAGAGGAAAGCGGTACACACCAAAATCCTACGCCGAGGATTTAGGGCTTAATATGGATGATTACGTTTCCATCACCAGCTATTCTCATCACCCCTTTTATGAGAAATTCGTGCTCGAAATCCCCGACAACTGGCTACACGTGCAGAGCTACAACATCCCCATCGAAGAGTTGATGGAAGTGATGGATTACGCGGTAATGAACAACTACAGTTTTGCTTGGGGTGCCGATGTATCTGAAAAGGGATTTGCCTTCCGCGAAGGTTTAGCGATCTTACCGGAAGATGAGTCGACCATTAATGTAAAGGGAAAAGATAATTCTCAATTCAACGATGCGGGCGCCGAAAAAATTAGCAATGCATTTGAAACGCCTGTAGCTCAGAAGCAAGTAACACAGGAAATGCGTCAGGAGCAGTTTGATAATTGGCAGACCACAGACGACCATGGGATGCAAGTAACGGGTATTGTTGAAGACCAAAACGGAGATAAATATTACCTGGTTAAGAACTCTTGGGGAACCAAATACAACAACCTCGATGGGTATTTCTTTGCCAGTGAAGCTTATGTGAAGTTGAAAACGATGAACATCTACCTCCACAAGGATGCCGTTCCGAAAGACATTGCTAAGAAGCTAGGACTTTAATTGAGAGGCGCCATTCGGCGCCTTTTTTGTTTCCATGACTTTCCGATTTGAAGCTCGCATAAATTCATGATTCTTGGAAAGCCCAAAATACTGTCATTCTGCCAAGCTCCTCGAATCATAGGTAATCAAGGACATTTGATCTATCTTTAGAGGGAGTCTGAATGTGAGCGAAGGAGAATAAATGATCTTGATCCTGCAGCGAGCAGAGGATTTCATACTGCTAACTATTAACATCTTTCCTCATGAAGACCAGATTGTTTATCTGTTCTTTTCTATTAGTCACTGCATCGCTTGGACAGAACTGGATGCCCATTGTTGAGGGTACAGAGTACAACTATCGCGCTCATACTTCCGAAATAATTACAGGTGTAATTCTTGTCGACTCCTCGGAGGTAGAAGGAAACAACGTCACACATTACCTAAACCGAATTGCAACTATATGCACAGATTGTGAGGAGGACGACTACATGAGAGCGAATCAACCGCAATTCCTGCAGAAAACCGCAATTAATCAAGGTGACTCAATTTTCAGTTTCCATGATCCCGGAGAACTAGTAATAAAACACAACGCTAAGGTTGGCGATAGTTGGATGTTTGATGAAGAAAATTGGATAAGTGCTACTGTCGGATCTATTTACCTCGGTGACGTATTTGGGGTGGCTGATTCAATTAAGGACATCAATTTAAGTACGGGAGGTTTTATAAGGCTTTCAAAGAACCATGGGATACTAAAATTCAGACCTACCTTTGATGTTTATTACCATCTGGTAGGACTCAAAAACGAAATCGAAATTGGCCAACAAATGCCGGTTTTATCCGACTTCGTGGAAATGGAAGTTGGAGATATTGTAGAAGTTTTTTGGCGTCAAAAGGGTTATGGATCAGGAGGAAACGTTTCAACAATAACCTATATAGTTAGAGGGTCGATAACTGAAATAATCTCAGAACCTTTAGACTTGCTGATACGGATTGATGGAATTCGAAAAAACCTCATAACGGAGGTAATTGACTCCGTTTCCAACTTTGGCCTTACCGTTGGCTACATGGCTTCGGTTGACTTAGAAATATTTGCAAATGCATACCCTAATCAATATATAGAGGGAGAGTACTCGAGTGCAGTTATGGTATTTTATGAGGAAGATGGTATCGAAAAGAAAGAAATGCTAGAGTACAGGCCCCTTAATGGATATCCTGAAATATTAGTGCCACCATCCTCGAGCGGTGATTTCCTTATAGATCTTACTTGGTATAATAATTTAGGCTACTTCATTGAATTTCGTGATGGGCTTATTGAACAAGTTCACGACTTTCTTGGAAGAGTCCACAATGGTGATACCATCGGATCATTTTTACCGAACTCGTTTTATACGCCACCTCGTCCCGATATGGAAGACTATAACTGGGAAAGTTTTGAGGAGATCAGAATCGATAATGAAGAGTCCGGCAATTTTTTAGATTCAGAAGAACTTATCCTTTACCCAAATCCTACAAATGGAAAATTGAACATCTACCCCGGAATATATACCATTACCAAATTCAACATTTTCACCATCGAGGGAGATTTGATCCATACAGAACCGGAGAATTTCGAAACGGTAGAACTATCGCTTCTTCCAAGTGGCACCTATATCCTTGAATTCCACACACTCGAAGGAAAAATGACCCGTAGAGTCGTAAAGGAATAATACCACTCCATAAAAACAGTTAACCTTATCAACCTAAGCCTTTAGAATGCTTAATTTTGCGCCCTTGTGAAGGTGCTCAATTACTTGTTCATCGGCTTTGTCCGATTTTATCAGGTTGCCATCTCTCCTTGGTTTGGTGGAAATTGCCGCTTCTCACCTACCTGTTCAGCATATACCATAGATGCGATAAAGGAATGGGGAGCGTTTAAAGGAACATGGTTGGGCATAAAACGTATATCAAAATGTCATCCCTGGGGTTCACATGGTTATGACCCCGTTCCAAAAAATGAACAGAAGAAAAATTAATATGAGAACACTACTTATTCTAATCTCGGCAATTGTGGTTTTGGCGGCTTGTGACAATACGGGAAGATCTGAGAACAGGAATATCAAAAAGGCGGCGGCGATTCACGAAGAGATCCTTACCCGCCACGATTCTATTTATTCCGCGCTATTGGAAAAGAGAGAAGACATTGAAAAACGATTGGCGAATACGCCGGGAGGTGAAATGAAAGTTTCTTACGAAGCAATGATTCGCAGCATCGACAAAAGCTTCAGAATTCTAAAAACATGGGAAGAATCGGTTGTTGGTGTTCCGGGACATGAGCACCATCATCACGATCACGATGGACACCACCATCACAGTCACGATCATGCGAAAGAGGCAATCCTTGAAGATATGAGTGATAAGGAGATCCTAGAACTACAGGAAGCATTGAAATTCCGACTCGACGAGGTAGCCACGGAGATTCGTGGTCTTCTCACCACCATCGAAATGTATGCAGGAGATGAATAACCGTCCAAGAAGAAACCGAAAAAGTGCAGCGCTTCGCGGCATGATCAGGGAAACAAGACTGACTCCTGATCGGTTAATTTATCCCTTGTTCATTGTATCAGATGATTCCGCGAAAAATCCGATTTCATCACTTCCCGGACAATTCCAACTTGGAGAGAAGGAACTTCTCAACGAAATCGAAGAGTCCCTCAAACTCGGAATCAATGGATTCGTTCTCTTCCCTGCAGTAGCAGAAGAACTTAAAGACAAAACAGCGACTTACTCATGGGCTGACGATAATTTCTACCTGCATCGAATTCGTAAAGTCAAAGAGACATTTCCCGATGCAATGCTAATGAGTGACGTAGCGATGGATCCATATAGCTCAGACGGGCATGACGGATTGGTGGAAGATGGAAAGATCTTGAATGATGAAACGCTGCCGATTTTAACACGAATGTCTGTTGCCCAAGCGCAAGCCGGCATTGATATGATAGGTCCTTCAGACATGATGGATGGCCGCGTTGGGGCTATTAGAGAAGCCTTGGACAACGAGGGTTTTACTGACGTTTCTATCATGTCGTATACGGCAAAGTATGCAAGTTCTTTTTACGGTCCATTCCGTGATGCCTTGGATTCAACGCCCAAATTCGGTGATAAGAAAACCTATCAGATGGATCCTGCAAATTCTGAGGAAGCTATTCGAGAAGCCATCTTAGACGAAGAAGAAGGGGCTGATATCTTGATGGTTAAGCCGGCAACTTGCTACCTGGACGTAATTGCCAAGCTCAAAACGTATTCCACTCTGCCAATTTCTGCATACAATGTAAGTGGTGAATACGCAATGATTAAAGCGGCGGGAAAAATGGGATGGTTGGATGAAAAAGCAGCAGCAGATGAAATGTTGTTAAGTATCGCACGTGCAGGAGCAGACATTATTTTAACGTATTTTGCCAAAGACTACGCCACCCGATACGCTGAATGAAGCTCTTCACCGTCGACATCCACACCCACATTCTTCCTGAAAAAATACCCTCTTTCAAGGAAAGGTTTGGATACGGTGGTTTTATCCATCTCGAACACCACAAACCTTGCTGCGCGAGAATGATGATGGACAACAAATTCTTTCGAGAAGTTGAAGATAATTGCTGGGACGCAGAAACAAGAATGAAGGAATGCAATGAGCAACATGTCGACGTTCAAGTCTTGAGTACAGTTCCAGTCATGTTCAGCTATTGGGCCAAACCATACGATTGTTTGGAAGTTGCTCAGTTTCTAAATGATCATATTGCGGAAATAGTCGATAGATATCCCAAGCGATTTGTTGGTCTGGGAACCTTACCAATGCAAGATGCGGAGTTGGCTATTGAAGAATTGGAGCGCTGCAAAAGCATTGGGTTGAAAGGAGTCGAAATCGGGTCACATGTCAACGAGTGGAATTTGAATGATCCGAATGTCTTCCCTGTTTTCGAAGCATGTCAAGATCTTGACATGTCGGTATTCATTCATCCTTGGGATATGATGGGGAAGTCGAATATGGAGAGGTATTGGCTACCCTGGCTAGTTGGGATGCCTGCAGAAACCTCACTGGCCATTTGTTCCATGATCTTCGGTGGGGTATTTGAAAGACTCCCGAATCTAAGAGTCGCATTTGCCCATGGTGGAGGTTCATTCCCCGCAACGGTTGGACGTATCGAACACGGTTTTAATGTCAGACCCGATTTATGCGCAATTGATAACAATGTCAATCCCAGGGATTATTTGGGAAAGTTTTGGATTGATTCGCTTGTTCATGATCCCAAAGTTTTGGATTATGTTGTGGGATTAATTGGAGCCGAAAGAATCGCTCTTGGAACAGATT
Organism: uncultured Cryomorphaceae bacterium; assembly: GCA_964635965.1. Lineage (GTDB taxonomy): Bacteria > Bacteroidota > Bacteroidia > Flavobacteriales_D > Cryomorphaceae > JAKVAV01. Next base: position 2,856 of record CAZWQX010000142.1, on the reverse strand, counting down.
ATCCCTTCCCTCTCGGAGAACTAAGTCCTGGAAACTTAATCCACTCCATGCCTTATGACAACTCGGTAAAGGCGCAGCTACTAGGAGGTTCAGCATTGAATTGGCTGAACCTTTCAAGCGATTCATTTACGGTGTAGCCTGAATATCAATACGGTTCTTTAAGAAATCTTTCTCGGCTTAGCGTTTCAAGTTTTCCCACAAAAAAATGTGAGAGAATCTAGAACCAATCGATGTAAATTGATGTTTTATCGATAATTTTAGAGAGCTAATCAACAATCACCTATAAACCAATTAACTAATATGAGATGTATTAAAACGATCTTGGTCGTGTCTATGCTTATTCTTCCGGCACTGGCCATAGGTCAAAGCTCCATTGAAGCTCTTGAACCCACCGAAGGAAAAATAGTCCTTCCTGAAAATCAAGACCTTTCTGAACTGTACACGATTGACATTTCCAGTCTGAACTTTCAATCGTTTGAAGAAGCCATTGAGTTTTTCAACTCGTTCAATTCAAACGAAGTTGCTTTTCGGCCTAAAACTGATTTGAATACTGTTAATGTTTACTTGCAGCTAAAAAGACATCCTGATTGGACTGTTGCCGACTGGAATCAAGAACTGCAAAATCTGCCTACGCTGATTAACGAATAAACCAAAACCAACAAATGAAATCACTTAGACACTTCTTAATGGCAATTTGCCTACTGGCAATTCCTTGTCTTCAATCCAACGCTCAGCTATCTGTTGAGTATTCTTCAAATGCGAGCGAATTGGTTGAGGTCTTGTTGGGAGAGAACAGTAACATTACCTACACCAATGCCCAACTAACAGGTGCTGATGTAGCTACAGGAACCTACTCAGATGCCGATTTCGGTGAAGGCTCCGGCGTGCTTTTAACATCGGGAGATATAGAAAACGCCATAGGGCCCAATCTACTCGAAGGCGCCAGCACGAACAACGAAACACCGGGAGATGAGCACTTAGATACTATCTCTGAAGATCTCGGCATTTTCTCAGACATAACGACTGAAGATGCCGCCATCCTTGAAGCTGATTTGATTCCATCCGGTTCAACATTGCAATTTTCATATGTATTCGCTTCCGAAGAATACAATGAGTATGTGTGTTCGCCTTTTCTGGATATTATGGGCGTTTTCATCGACGGAGTTGAATACGATAACGTCAATATTGCACTCATTCCCGGAACAGATCTAGTAATTACCACGAATACACTGAATAACGGAAGTTCAGGAGAAAATGGACTTGGCGAAGAAGGATGTCCTACAGATGGACTGGATAATTCAGAATTCTATATAGATAATCAAGGTGGTCAAAATATTGAATATGATGGTAGAACAGTCGTTATCACTGCATCTGTTGATGTTACTCCGGGTGAAACATATCATCTCAAATGGGCCATTGCCGATGGAACGGTGCCAAATTTCGATAGCGGCCTTTTCCTTGAAGCAGGAAGTTTAGTATCTGAAGACAACTGCACCGCTGAAGGTGGTGAGCTTTCCATCGAAGGAGAAACTACAGTATGTAAAAGTGATGGAGAAGATGATATCCTAACTGTTTCTGTAGACGGCGCTCAGGGAGAAAACCAGGTAATCGTTGTGACTTTTGCTGATGGCGAGATTTTCATGATTACGGAGGAAACGACATTTAATCTTGAAGGCCTCCCGGGGAACGGGGCGTGCTTGTTCTGGAACTTGAGCTGGGATGGCGAAATATTCGGTGCGGAGGTTGGTCAGAATGCATTCGAGCTTGAAGGTGAATGCTTCGATCTCTCAAACCCCGTTGAAGTGATTGAGTACTTCACTAATGGAGGTGAAATAGCTACCGACGATCCGACCACCATTTGCGCCGGAGATGGTGAGCCTGATCCTATTGATGTTTCCTTGGAAGGTGATGTCGGACAGAATTCTGCTTGGGTTATCACCGACGATCAATTGAACATTTTGGATCTTCCCGCAGGACCTCCGTTTGATTTGGACGGAGCTGGTGAAGGCGTATGCCTTATCTGGCACTTAAGCTGGAGCGGTGAATTATCGGGTGCCGAAATCGGAGCCAACGCCGGTAACCTCTCAGGCGATTGTTTTGACCTTTCAAATCCAATCGAAGTCATTCGTGAAAACTGCTGCACCGCAGAAGGTGGTGAGCTTTCCATTGACGGACCCACATTGGTTTGCAAAAGCGATGGAGAGGATGATATTCTAACTCTTTCTGTTGAAGGTGCTTCAGGTGAAAACCAAGTCTTCGTTGCAACTTGGGAAGACGGCGAAATTATCTTGATCACTGAAAACCCTCAGGTGAATCTGGAAGGATTCCCTGGAAACGGAACTTGCCTTTTCTGGAACCTGAGCTGGAATGGCGAAATCTCAGGAGCGGAAGTTGGTGAGAATGCTTTCGAAATTGAGGGTGACTGTTTCGACCTTTCCAACCCGGTAGAGGTAATTGAATACTTCACCGATGGAGGTGAAATCTCTACTGATGACCCTACCACAATTTGCGTTGGTGATGGCGTTGGCGATCCGATCGATGTCGAATTGTCAGGACAAGAAGGTTTGAACTTTGCGTGGGTAATTACTGATGACCAATTGAACATATTGGATCTTCCTGCAGGACCTCCTTTTGATTTGGACGGAGCAGGTGAAGGTGTTTGCCTTATCTGGCACTTAAGCTGGAGCGGTGAACTATCGGGTGCCGAAATCGGAGCCAACGCGGGCAATCTCTCAGGCGATTGTTTTGACCTTTCAAATTCAATCGAAGTCATTCGTGAAAACTGCTGCACCGCAGAAGGGGGTGAGCTTTCCATTGACGGACCCACATTGGTTTGCAAAAGCGATGGAGAGGATG
>CAZWQX010000141.1:0-10016 GCA_964635965.1 uncultured Cryomorphaceae bacterium | reverse complement strand
GGATGTCTTGGTTCGCTTTGGAGAATGGGGCTTGAGAATAGAAGATGGTTGTTTGGTGTTCGATCCATTCCTTTTGAGGAAAGAAGAATTTCTCAGTACGGATGAGCGTGTTGCCTTGTATGGAGTGGAGAATCAAGAGTTGAATTCTTCCCTTAAAACGGGATCACTCATTTTTACGGTCTGCCAAGTACCAATTACCTATTCGCTGGGAAGTAAGCAGTCTATTGAGATAAGTTTCAGTGATAAGAGTTCGGTGGTGATTGAATCAGATCGACTGGATGCAGGTACATCCAGCGAAATCTTCAATCGTTCGGGAAAGGTTTCCGGAGTTGAAGTGACGGTAGTGAAGTAAGATTTAGGGTTGTGCCAAATTCTTGGCCGCTAATTCGTCTGTTATAAAAGGAAGGCTTAGATGAAGTGAGACGAATTGTGTGTTGTTATCACCTGCGATGTACCTGTTCTTGAATACGTCCTCGAACCCGTAGTAGTACCTTAGATGGATTAAAATTCCGCGGCCTTTGTGGGCTTTACCCAATACATAGGTCACATTGCCAATTAGACCATAGTCGAGTCCATTTACTTCGTCTTTGACATCTTGGGTAAACTTGCCTTCATCTCTGGTGAAGGTTGCTTCTGCCGAACTGAAAAACGATACTTGTGGAGCAATGCCGAAACGGTATTTCTTGTTATTGGTTTGGTAGTGAAGGAATACAGGTACATCAATGTACTTAAGAATAATCTCCATCTCACTATTGGCAAAAGCATCATTGATCCCCATATTTCCGGTTGTGGGTGAGAATGAGTTGACCCTAAAACTCCTGGCACCCAAGAAATAGGCATTCGGACAGAGAAACCAATTTTCTGATAGCTTGATGTTGGTACCTATTCCGAAGTTGATTCCTACTCTTGACCTCCTTGAATCTTCAACCTCATTATACCACGGTTGGGTTGTACCAAACTCCAAGCTAATATTGAAGTTCTCCGAGGCTACCTTGTCTCCAAAGAAAAATGCAATTATGGCTGCTTGGCCTTCGGCTTTTTTTGCCGTTCCGAAAGCGAGTATCAAGAGCAATGCTGAGACAAGCAAATTCTTTTTCATCCTTTGTGGCTTTGGTCAAATATAGAAATCTATCGTTTGGGGATATTCAATACTTTCGATTTGAAACAGCCAGGAACTGAAATCGATAAAAAACTAAAACTATGACAGAGCCCTATTATGCGGTAATCTTTACCAATCAGCTTTCCCGTGAAACGGAAGGTTATGAGGACATGGCTAAAAATATGATGGATTTGGCTTCAGAGCAGCCTGGATTTCTTGGTGCGGATTCTGTAAGACAAGATGTGGGAATAACCATTTCTTATTGGAAAGATCTCAATTCAATTAGAAATTGGAGAAACCAAGTGGATCATCTCGAAGCGCAAAACCTAGGTAAAGCGAAGTGGTACGCTAAGTACTCAATAAGAATTGCAAAAGTTGAGAGGGAATATACTTTTGAAAAAGAAGGTGGTGCCTGATAAAGGTATAGTTCTAACTTCCTGGCAGCTTTTCCCCTTTAGCTGAAAGCTCTACCAGTTTGTGGATTCGATTCTTACGGGTTTTTTCTGTCTTGGACAGCTTGAGCCATCGCAGGACAAACCTCTTACTCGAATCATTTATCGCATCAAAGAAAAGTCTCGCTTCTTTTTTCTTCGCCAGGGCCTATTCTAGATCTCCCGGAATCGCAAGGCGATCAACGTCATCCATGAAATTCCAAAGCCCTGACTCTTTGGATATTTCCATGCTTCGAAACCCCGATTCGTGCATCCGCTCACTTTGTATCAGCCTCTGAGCTCTGTCTTTATATGTTTTTGTCCAGTACTGCGTTTTACGAGGTGAAATGAGTTGCATTGTCCGATTCTCGTCGAGCTTTCTTCTTATCCCATCTATCCAGCCGAAACAAAGTAATTCGTCAAGAACCTCGGAGGTGGAGATGTACTTATCGGGAACACTTTTCTTGTATGTGACCAGCCAAAAACTATCCGAGCCTGTATGATTATCGAGGAGCCAGGATCTAAGCTCGGAAACCGACTTGACTTCTATTTTCTCGAAATTTTCCGTCTTGATCATCTCTCCTCAAACAAGAGAATGAGATGTATAGTTCAATCTTTCAGGCTTCCTTTCCAAGGAGCCGTGTAAGTAATATCAGGGCAATATGTTATGCCTTCCATTGTCTTTCCCATGATTTTCGCACTGTGGTAATAGGTGTGGTTTTCATCGGCTGTAGTGAAAGAAAGAACAGGTGAGTCCCAAAGATCATTTATGACTCCATTAGCAATTTCACTACCGAAGTATGTCCCTTGGAAAACCTTTCCCTCAACCTGAATTATTTCAAATGTTATGAGGTATTCATGACTATTGGGAATGGGTCTTAAGTCTATTTCCCACTCACCGATAACAGGATTTGGATTTTCCTTATTCGGATCTTGTTTTTGGCCTAGAAGTGATAATGATGCGATTGCGACTGTAAGTGTGAAAAAGAATTTCAGCATTTTCGATTAGTATTCAAACTCGAAGTTTAGCTGGAGTCCGTTTTTCCTGGCTTCGGCATCTCTAATGAGACCTACGATCATACCCAGCACGATTCCCAAAGGTATGGCAATTGTGAGGATTAGCAGATTTCCTGTTCCTATTCCGGCTAGCATACCCAGTGGAAGTCCAATAGAGGTCATTCCTACGGCAAGGCCAATATTGCGGTGATAGTTTTTGGTGACAATGTTTTGCCTGATGCGAACCTCTCTCAAAACATTTCGCATTGCTTTTGAAACGGCCTTTCTAATTTCTTTACTCGAGTCATGGAGGTCGTTGACTTTGTCGATTTCTTTGGAAATAGCCTCTCTCGTGGAAAGGTCCAACTCAAAACCATCGAGCTCAATTAACAAAGATCGGAACTGAGCCATTTTGCGTTGAGATCGATTACTTACATGACGTACGGCGAGTGAAGTATTGAAATTCTCCATGTTTTAAGGGGCATTGAGGAAAACGAAAAAGGTCAGATTACCTCTAGTCCGTTTTCAATACATTCCCATACGGAGATTCCACCAATTAAGTTTTAAAATACCGTGTTAAATATATGTAAATGAGGGGGGGAGTTGATTGGATTAGTGCTCAGTATTCAGTACTCAGTATTCGGTGCTCATTAACTGATACAAGCCACAAACTTCCATCAACCATCTGCCACCTACTACTCGCCATCTGCTACTTTCCTCTTACTGCTCACCAAATAGACACCGGTGAATATTAACACTGCCGCAACGATCTTAACCGTGTCCAGCTGATCCATGCCGAGCATTATAGCAAAAGCAGCAGCAAAAAACGGTTGCAAATAGATGTATGAGCTAACCGTGGATGGTTTAAGTGACTTCAAACCGATAATGTTAAAGAGATAAGCCAAAAAGGTTGTGAAAAACACCACAAATCCGGTCTTCAGATAAATATCGGTGGAGAATGATTCCCAATAGATTGCAGAAAATTGTTCATAGCCGAAAGGGATCACCATGATCGCCCCAAAAACAAAGACCCATTTTATTACCGTTATCGGTCTGTATTTAGACATCAAAGGTGCTACCAACACCAAGTAAATACCGTAAGAGGTGCTGTTTAAAAATATCAGTAAATCCCCTGCTCCTGTTCCACTTTCAAGACTCATTCCACCTTGAAATAGAATAAGGGTAACCGCACCGATGATGCCCATACCAATCCCGAATATTTTTCTTTTTGTAATAGATTGTTTGAGGATTAAGAAGGCTGCGATCAGAACCAATATTGGATTCGTTGTCATGATAATTGCAGCATTGATCGGTGTAGTCAGATTCAGTCCTGCAAAGAACATCAACTGGTTCAACGCCACACCAAAAAGTCCACAAGCGGCCAACCTGATGAAATCTCTTTTAGCGATTTTTTCTCTTGGGCCAAAAAAAGAAATTAGCCAGAACAGGGGAGTGGCGCCCAACACTCTCAGCACAATAAAACCAAAAGGTTCGACGTAATCGGGCATCACGTCTTTTGCAAAGGTGTAGTTGATTCCATAAATCAGGTTAGCGGCCAAAATGGCCAAGTGGGCGATGAATTGTCTGTTCAATGGAATTGGTGATTTCTTGCAAGGGCGAAATTAACTCCTTTGGGTCTATCCATTGAAACCGTTCGCTTCTGAGGCTATATTCGACCGGTTAATCAAGTAGGATATCAATTTTCCCCACTGAGAATATTATTAAGAAACAGCTACTTATCGCCTCCGTGACATTTTCGTGAGAATTACAAAATAACTTTGTAAACCATGAAAAAAGTACTGCTCGTTGAAGATGATTCGGATATAGCATCATTGGTGAATCTACATTTAGATGACCTGGGTTGTGACACCCGCTGGGTCGCAAATGGACGCGAAGGTTTTGACCTGGCTAAGGCCGATATTTATGATTTGATAATCCTCGATTTGATGCTTCCTGAAATGGATGGAATTACCATTTGCCAAAAATTGAGAGCATTGGATAATTACACCCCCATTTTAATGCTTACGGCTAAAGCCGAAGAATTTGATAAAGTGATGGGTTTGGAATCGGGAGCAGATGATTACCTCACCAAACCATTTGGCATTCGCGAGCTTATCGCCAGGGTTAAGGCCATTTTCAGAAGAACGGAATTGGATAAAGAGACCAAAGGTGAGCCAAACGAAATCATAGAAAGAGGTAAACTGAAAATAGATCTCTCTAAAAGACAGGTATTTCTCGACGATCATCGCATTGAATTGACTCCAAAAGAGTATTCCATGCTCAGCCTATTAGCAAAAAGCCCTGGAAGGAATTATACAAGAGAGGAGCTTCTCAATTTGGTGTGGGGTTATGAGTTCAGTGGTTATGAGCATACAGTCAATTCCCATATGAATCGGCTGCGAAGCAAAATTGAGGTCATCGATGATTACCCTGATTTAATTAAAACCACCTGGGGAGTGGGGTATCGATTTAATGAAGAAGTCTAGCCATGGAAAAAATTGAACTTCGAAAAAGCCTCATTTGGAGGTTGTCGCTGGCACTACTTGGCATCATGATCATTTTGGGGATGAGTTACGTGATGATCACGACTTATTCCGCCAGACTGTTTTACCAAGAGACCACTCAGAAATTGAATTCCCATGTTGCCGAACATATGCTCTTGGAGGTGAATCCGTTTGTCGATGGTGAAGTTAATGAGGAAGCGTTGGGGAAGATCATGCATTCAATGATGGCGGTAAATCCAAGTCTTGAGGTTTATCTTCTAGACCCCGCAGGTTCTATTCTATCTTATGTGGTATTAGACAAAAATGTTCGATTGAAATCGGTGGATATCGACCCTGTTCGGAGTTTCTTAAATACAAAAGGAGAGGAGTTTATTCTGGGTGACGATCCCCGCCAGCCAGGTGAAACAACCGTTTTTTCCGCAACCGAAGTGAGAGAAGAAGGTGAATTACTGGGTTATGTCTACATGGTTTTGGCCAGTGAGAAATACGAGAATATCTCTCAAGCACTTGCAGGAAGTTATTTTATGCGGATTGCTACTTCAACCTTCCTTTTGACCTTGATTTTCGCATTTGGTCTTGGTCTCATTCTCATTTTCTTTTTGACCAAGAATGTTCGAAGTATATCCAGAACCATGCGGGCTTTTGCCGATGGTAACTATGACGAACGCGTGTCTGTATCTAGAAAAGATGAGTTGGCCGTTATTGGCGAAACATTTAATTCGATGGCTGATACCATCGTGAAAAATATGGAGGAACTCAAACAGGTAGACACTCTGAGAAGGGAATTGATCGCCAATGTATCTCATGATTTAAGAAGTCCTATGGCCGTAATAAACGGTTACATCGAAACTTTGGTGATGAAAGAAGATACGCTCTCAACTGAGGAAAGACGGAAGTACTTGGATATTGTTTTCAGAAGTAGTCAGAAGCTGAATAGATTGGTTTCTGACCTATTCGAATTATCAAAATTAGAGTCGGGTCAGGTTCAAATTGAAAAAGAAAAAATTGCCATAGCTGATGAGGTGAAAAGAATCACCGAAGAATACGGAGTGTTGGCCGAGAAAAAGAACCTCAAAATTAACGCAGACCTTTCTCTTCTTGATGATCAAGTTGTTTTGGGAGATGTAAAAATGATTAATCGAGTGTTTCAGAACCTACTGGATAACGCAGTAAAGTTCTCACCAAAAGATGGTGAAATCGAAATTAAGCTGGCATCGGATGGGAAGAATGTTTTAACTACGGTGTCAAACACCGCGGAAGGGATCAACGAAACTAAACTTGAACGTTTATTTGATCGAAACTACCAAGCAGGTACGAAAGACAGTCAGACGGGTGGAATTGGCCTTGGCTTGGCCATCGTCAAAAAGATCCTGGAGTTCCACAATTCCATCATCCAAGTTACCGCTTCACAAGGGCAAAAAATAAACTTCACTTTCCAATTACCGCTGGCATCCTAAATCTCACGAAAATGTTAAAGTTTCGTGAAGAGGCCGTGATACTGTATCGGGACATTTGCTTCAAATCAAAAACAAAGCATGATGAAAAATACAGTAAAATTCTTTCTCGGGTTGAGCGTCTTTGCTCTCGTTTCTTGTGACAACGATGATGATGATGACAACCCACCAACAAACCCGACTCCGACTGCCTCTATGATAACCATGGATATCGATAACTTAGAATCCCTCCCTGACAATGAGCGGTACGAAGGGTGGCTGATTGTAGATGGAAATCCTGTTTCTACGGGACTATTTCAAGTAGACGGAAACGGACAACCTAGCCAGACGTCATTTAATGTTTCTGAGTCGGACAGGGCAAATGCTACAGCTTATGTCTTGAGTATCGAGCCTTTTCCGGATAATGATCCCGCTCCGAGTGACATTAAGATATTAGGTGGAGCTTTCGCTGGGAATACTGCATCGGTAAGTGTTGATCACCCGGCAGCTTTAAATGCTTCCTTTGATGGGGCAACGGGAACGTACATTCTTGCGACACCAACTTCAGCTTCCATGGATGATGAATTCAGCGGAGTATGGTTTCTAAATGGTGCCGATATGAGTGCGGGTCTCGACCTTCCTGAATTACCATCAACTTGGGCTTATGAAGGGTGGGCTGTTATAAACGGCACGCCGATTTCTACCGGAACCTTCACCTCAGTTTCAGGAATGGATATGTCATCAGTATTCAGCGGTTTAGATAACCCGGGTCCTCCTTACCCCGGTGAAGACTTCATTATGAACGCCCCTTCAGGAGTGAGCTTTCCGACTGATCTACGTAATGCGGCAATCGTAATTTCCATTGAACCCGTGCCCGACAATTCTCCTGCACCATTCGCTTTCAAACCTTTGATCGATATGGTTCCCGGTTCGGCAATGGATCATACTAACTATACAATGGATAATCAGGTAGCAACTAATTTCCCGGTCGGTACCGTTTCGAGATAACGATCTTTGATCATGCAGTTGGGCCCTCGCTTCTTCGGAAGCGGGGCTTAATTGTTTTCGACGAAATACATATCCATTTCTCGTTTTCCTTTCACCTTGATTTTGCCTCTCGGTTCGAAGCTCAAACTGTCGTGATTTTTTACAAGATCATATGTAGATTGACTGATGTTTACTTTTCCAATCGATCCATTGCTTTCCATCCTGGAAGCGGTGTTGACTGAGTCTCCCCAGATATCGTACTGAAACTTCTTGTTTCCAACGATCCCAGCCACTACGGTGCCTGTATGAATTCCCAATCTCATATTGAATGCACTGGGATTATCGGACTTTCTTTTTTTCATGAAAACCTGCATTTCCAATCCTGCCAGTACCGTATTCAGAACCGTTTCATTTCCTTGTTTTGGAAGTCCTCCTGCGGCCATGTAGGCATCCCCAATGGTTTTGATTTTTTCAATCCCGTATTTAGAAACAATTTCATCAAAAGCTTTGAAACAGGTATTTATCTCCTCCACTAATTCTTCAGGACTAAATTTCTCACCAGCCTTGGTGAAGTCTTGAAAATCCGTAAAGAGAATGGATACTTCATTATACCGTCTTGCCTTCGCTTCACCTTTTTCTTTTAGCTCTTCGGCAATTTCGGAGGGCAGAATATTGAGGAGTAAATTCTCTGATCGATCCTTTTCTTCTTCCAGAATAGCCTTGGATTTTCTGATATAGGTATACCGGCTTAACAGACCCAAAGCCAGAATAAGCACGATTATCCCGCTGGCAATTGCAATATTTCTGCTTCGATTCTTTTGTGATATCTCTTGCTGATGAGCGAACTCTAACTTTAGCCGTTCTTCTTCTCTTTTTAAACTGTCGGCCAACGCCTCTTGCCTAAATTCGAGTACTTGCAACTTCTGTTTTGCCTCTTCAACGGCAAGCTGATCGGAAATTCTAACACTTTCTTCCAGATAGCCGACCGATTTTTCATATTGTTCAAGCGCCTTGTATGCTTCATACAAACACTCGCAAGCTTCTTTTCTCTCTTTTAGGAGTTCAGCTTCCAGCGCAAACCGGTAACTCTTTAAGCAATAGTTTTTCGACTGGTTAAATTGATCTCTTTCAAAAGAAAGGGTACCAAGAATCTTGTATGCTATGGCAGAATGAATTTTATCGTTCAACCCTTCGGCCAAACGTAGGCTTAATTGTATCAGGCTATCAGCATCGTTGAAATTGCCAAGCTCATTCTCGGTTTCGCCCATATTTAATAAGGCGTATGACTGCAATTGAAAATCATCGTCAAAGAATGACGTTAGGTAAGCTTTTTCGTAGTACTCCAAAGCTTTTTCCAGGTCGCCCATTTCACGGTGCATCAACCCAATGTTGTTGTATGCCGATCCCATTCCGCTGGAGTCCCGGATTTCTAAGTCTATAGCAAGGGCTGATTGGTAATAATCCAGCGCTTGTTCATATTCCCCCAGCATGTCGTATACAAACCCAATTTCTATCAGAGCCGATGAGAGACCATTGCGATTCGGAAGTTTTTCCATAATCGCTCTTCCACTGGTAAGCTTGTCTATTGCGTCTCCATATTTTCCCTGAATCGATAAGGCAATGCCATAGAATTGATACGATTCAGCAATCCTGACGGAGTCTCCAATTCCCAAACTAAGCCGGAGCAATTCAGCTGCGAATCGCTCGGCACTATCGGGGATTGAATACATCAAATCCGGGTAAATAATACTTTTTGCCGCGTCAAATCTTTGATCAAAGGTTTGGGACTCGTCTTCCCAGATTTGGAGAAGTGAATCCGTCTTCGTTTGACCAAAAGAGAAGAATTGCCCCGTGATAAAAAACAGACATATGATTAATCCCTTTTTGCTCATAACTGAGATAGATGATTCGGTCATCAAAACCTTAGCTTTCTGCAGCCTCCATTAGTTTGGCGATATCAAATTTCCTCATTTGCATAAAGGCGTACATCACCTTGGGAGCCTTCTTTGGATCGCTCATAAGCTGGCCCAATATCCTGGGAGTAATTTGCCAAGAGACCCCGTATTTATCTTTTAACCAACCTGATTTTCCATCTTCTCCACCTTCGACCAAAGCGTTCCAGTAACGATCTATTTCTTCCTGATCTTCGCAGCTCACCACAATCGAAATGGCTTCGTTGAATTTAAATTCCGGGCCGCCGTCCATGTTCATGTAGCGATTGCCATCGAGTTCATAAACCGCAACCATCGGAGTTTTATTCAAAATTCTCGAATTCGGGAAGATGCTGCAGTAGAAATCAGCCGCTTCATGGGCTTGTCCGTCAAACCAAAGACAGGGATAAATTTTGTTGCTCATATGACTATTTGCTTGCGGGAAAAGTAGTCAAATAATGGCAACTGTAATGAACGATAATACCCTATCGCCGGCGCCCGGAATAGGTCATCGCTTCACCCTTTCCAAACCCGTAACTGATACCCAGTGTGTAAAAGGTACCTCGCTGGGAGAAGTCATAAGCCGTAAAATCAGCCTGGCGTGTGAACGTCTCGCGAATCCTCGCATTGAAGAT
>CAZWQX010000140.1:0-10186 GCA_964635965.1 uncultured Cryomorphaceae bacterium | reverse complement strand
TTTACCAAAATCGAACATGAGTTCGAGTTACATTTTTGCCAAGGAGCAGCAGTATTTCGTTTATCCTAATAACTACAACCATTTCATGCGTTATTATCGCGATACTTACCAACACGGAGGGATTTCGATGGAAGAAGTTATGATACCTGTGGTGAGTTTGTCTGCTAAATGAGAACCTATATTGCAGCCTCACCGGAAGATCTCAAACCGATAGCCAGGGAATTAATACAAGAAATTGGAGAAGGAAGAGTAATTGCCTTTTTCGGTGAAATGGGCGTAGGAAAAACGACATTTATAAAGGAGTTATTAATGGGGCTAGGTGTGAAAGATGAAGTGAGTAGCCCCACTTTTTCACTGGTGAACGAGTACCGAGATAGCTCTGGTCTTCCAGTCTATCACTTCGATTTTTATCGTATTGAAGATATCGAAGAGGTCTACGATATTGGGTATGAGGATTACTTTTTTAGCGGAAATTTTTGTCTGATTGAATGGTCTGAAAAAATTGAAGAATTGATACCTGAAGAAGCGGTAATAGTTCGCATGCGACATGATAATTCTGTACGTGAAATTAAGGTCGATTTTCCTAGTTGAAGCCAATTTTCGTACTTTCAGGATTGCAAGGAAACCATTTTGAATGATTAGTTCCAAAGAAGCACTTAGGGCATTAGCACGAGATGTAGCCCTCCAACCCCAGGAAGAGATGCTGGAGGTTGGTAGACGTAGCAAGCGTTTACAGATCGGTATCCCAAGAGAAACCTCCTATCAAGAGAATCGTGTCGGTTTGGTGCCTGACTCAGTAGCAGTTTTAGTAAGCAATGGTCATGAGGTTGTTGTTGAAGCCAATGCGGGAAAGAATGCCAACTTTGATGATCGATTGTACAGTGAGGCAGGTGCGAAAATCGCCTACGATCGAAAAAAAGTTTTCGAGTGCGATCTTGTTTTGAAAGTCGCCCCTCCAGGCAAGGAGGAGATCGCGATGATGAACCATAAAAGCACCCTTTTCTCTGCTCTGCAATTAAGCGTTCAACCTCGAGATACCCTGAAACAGCTAATGGCTAAGAAGATTTCGGCCATTGCTTGGGACTACATTCAAGACGCGGATGGGATTTATCCCATTGTCCGCGCTATGGGTGAAATTGCGGGGAATATGGCTGTTGTTATTGCTGCAGAGTACTTGAGTAGTGGTAGTAAAGGCCAAGGATTGCTTTTAGGAAATATCTCCGGAGTTGCTCCCGCTGAGGTAGTGATTTTGGGTGCAGGAACCGTAGCAGAGCATGCTTGCCGTGCAGCTCATGGTTTTGGGGCGCTTGTTAGGGTTTTTGATTTTTCGACATATCGACTGCGGAGATTACAAAACAACGTGGGAAACAGAGTCTTCACTTCGGTTATTCAAACGGAAGAACTCAAGAGAGCTCTGCTTACTGCAGATGTTGCCATTGGGGCAATAAGAGGTAAAGAAGGTCGAACACCTACCGTGGTAACGGAAGAAATGGTGTCTGAAATGAAAGAAGGTTCAGTTATTGTTGACATAAGCATTGATAGGGGCGGCTGTTTTGAAACTTCACAAGTTACTACACATGAAAAACCGGTCTACCGAAAGTTTGGCGTCGTCCATTATTGTGTACCCAATATCGCTTCGGATGTGAGCCGAACCGCTTCTATAGCCTTAAGCAATATTTTTACTCCGCTCATTCTCAACATTGGGGAAGAAGGTGGATGCGCAAACCTCATAAAGAAGGATCGAGGCTTCAGGCACGGAGTTTACCTATACAATGGTACCTTGACGAACGAATCTCTGGGAGAAGCGTTTAACCTTCCATACAAAGACATTGATCTACTTTTTGCAGCTTTCTAAATGAAATTTTTACGTCGTCTGCGCCTCTATCTAATCGGTGTTGGATTGGGTTGTATCCTCGTAGTTTTCTTCTTTCGCGAACGATTATCGGTGTTGACATCGTGGTTACCCAATGAGCGTGTTTTGCTCCGTCTGGAAATGACTCATGATTCCACTGCACCGGGAGCTCAATGTTTCATTGAATGCCTTGAATTGGATTCTCTGGCCTTTGCAGAACTCTTTGTCGAGGGTGATGTGCGTTTCGATCTGAGCGAAGCACAAGTAGAGCCAAAAAAATATGTGGTAGACTCAAGGTACAAAGATCGCCTTTTGCGCTATACTTTTTTGGCTTCTGATAGTTCTGCGATTTTGTCAAAAATTGAGGCCCCTTTCATTAAGGTAAATTGCCCCTGTGACTATTGACCTTTTCTTCTTTTGATTTCTTTCATCAAAAGTTTGAGCTCTCTTCCTGTTTGGCCTTGAACCGACGTGTTTTCTTCAGCTCTCCGAATTAAATAAGGCATCACTTCTTTTACCGGGCCATATGGAACGTACTTTGCCACATTATAACCCGCTTTGCTAAGGTTAAAACTTATATGATCGCTCATCCCATATAGTTGGGCAAAATAGATTCGTGGGTCATTGCGATCAATCTTTCGCTTGTCGATTTCCTCTGCCAGATCCAAACTGCTTTGTTCATTGTGGGTCCCTGCGCAGAAAGAAATATTCTCCAGATTATTCAAGCAGAATTTGACCGCTTCGTCAAAATCTCGGTCAGTTGAAGCTTTGTCAGGTTGGATAGGCGAGGGGTATCCTTTTTCCTCAGCCCTCTCTCTCTCCTTTTCCATGTATGCTCCGCGCACTAGCTTTACTCCATAAAAATATCCCTTCTCGCTTGCCCTGGAATGGGCCTCTCTCAAATGGTTCAGCCGATCGTGTCGATACATCTGCAGCGTATTGAAAACAACGGCTTTTGATCTGTTGTATTTCACCATCATTTCCGTTGTGATATCATCGATGGTATCTTGAATCCATGATTCTTCTGCGTCGATAAAAATCGGAGTCCCCGTTTGAGCTGCTAAAGAACAGAGTCTGTCGATTCGTTCTTCGAGTGCCCGGTATTCTTCGCTCTCGGCTCGGCTGAGTTCCGATTTTGAAGATACTTTTTCTAAAAGCTCGTTTCTGCACAAACCGCTCACCTTAAATACACAAAAGGGTATATGAGGATTGTTATGAGCAGTTTCAATGGTTCGTTTGATTTCTGCGAAGCCCGCTTCGAATTCAACTTCTTCATCTTTACCCTCAACTGAGTAATCGAGTATAGTTCCGATTTGATATTCATCCAAAACTTTTGTTGTCTTGGCGCATTCAGCTATCGTTTCTCCTCCGCAGAACTGATGAAAAATGGTCTTTTTAATTATTCCTGCAATCGGCAACCTGATTTTCAATGCAAAAAGGGATGCATGTTTACCAAGAACCATCATTGCAGGACTGGCAATTAACCGAAATAGCCAATAAGCCTGACGTAAATCATTTTCCGTTTTGCTTGCGAAAGCAACCTTTGTATCATCAAAATTTAGAACTTCTACTACGTCTTGGTCCTTATTCACAGAAAGACTTGTTTGATTTGACACTTCCATTATCAAAAACCTAACCTATATTCGCCCGAATGAGTTCGCAAAAATCAAATGTAGATATCCGGCGAATTAAAACCGATGGTCATCAATTATTGTTCGGCAGACATTGTCTTGCAGAGTTTGCAGAGCTTTTATCCGAGGAGACCTATCGAGGAGTGAAGATATTCATTTTGGTCGATGAAAATTCGCTTCAGCATTGCCTTCCAGTTTTAATATCCAAAATCCCCAACTTAGAAAATGCGGAGGTTATTGAGGTAGAGGCTGGTGAAGGAAGTAAATCAATTGAAGTTGTTTCAAGGCTGTGGGAAGTTCTCTCAGAATTGGGTGCTGATAGAAGTAGTGTACTGGTTAATCTCGGCGGAGGTGTGATTACAGACCTAGGAGGTTTTATTGCCGGCACTTTCAAACGCGGAATCAGGTTTTTTAATATTCCAACCTCTCTGCTCGCTCAAGTTGATGCTTCAATTGGCGGGAAAACGGGGGTCAATCATTCGGGATTGAAAAACGAAGTTGGCCTGTTCAATAACCCTTCAATGGTTTACGTAGATCCCTCATTTCTCACTACTCTCCCAAAAAAGGAAGTTTTGAACGGATTTGCTGAAATGATCAAGCACGCATTGATTTTTTCTCCGGGATATTGGGAAGAACTTAAAGAGGTTTCACTACTCAATCTAAGCTCGCTTGATGAATCCATTTTTCGCTCAATTCAAATAAAGAATGAAATTGCGGGGAGTGATCCATATGAAACCGGACGACGAAAGATTTTAAATTTTGGCCATACCATGGCACATGCCTTGGAATCATTCTCAAAAGAAAGCGATGTCCGATTAATTGATCACGGTGAGGCGGTAGCGATTGGCATGGTTTGCGAAGCTTACATTTCAAATAAAGTGGCAGGTCTTAAAGAGAAGGAAATGAATGAAGTTTCATCCTTTATCCACAGCCTGTATCCAAAAATAAATCTCGACCACTACAACTATTCAAGACTCATAGAATTAATGAGGCATGATAAAAAGAGTCACGACGGTGAACTGAACTTTAGTTTGATTCCTGAAATTGGCGATGCCGTATTTGATCAAAGTACAAGAGCGGAGCTCGTAGTAGAATCTTTAAATTATTACCAACGCTGGGTCGGATGAATATTATTCGACTGACAAGAAAAGGCTCACTCAGTGAAGAGCAACAAGTAAACCTTCCTGCCTCCAAGAGTATAAGCAATCGAGCCCTGATAATTCAATTCCTCACGCAAGGAAAAGTAAGCGTTCAGAATTTATCTGAAGCGATGGATACGCAAAATCTGCAACGGGCCCTTGAAGATGACAATGTACTGGATGTGGGAGAGGCGGGAACGTCTTCAAGATTTGCACTTGCGCTTGCTGCCGTCACTCCCGGCACGCGAGTTATAACGGGAAGTAAACGACTAAAAGAGCGCCCATTCGGACCTTTGATCAAAGCCATCCGAGAGCTGGGAGGTGAAGTGAATTGCTTAGAGAATGAAGGTTTTCTACCCGTTGAGGTAAGGGGTAAGGAGCTTGAAGGTGGAGAAATTGAAATAAATCCGGGAAAGAGCAGTCAGTTTGTGTCAGCTTTGATGCTTATTGCTCCGCAGTTGCCCAAAGGACTGACAATCCGATTCACCGAAGAGCCGACATCTTTTCCTTATCTGATGATCACCGCATCTGTAATGAAAAGTTGCGGGGTTGACACTCAGGTTTCCAAAGAGAAAATCGTAATTCCCGCACACTCATACAGAGAAGCCCGAATTGAGGTAGAATCTGATTGGACTTCTGCTTCTTACTTTTTTTCAGCGGTTGCCCTGAATCCCGGGCTGATGCTATCACTTTACGGATTACAGCAAGACTCCGTCCAAGGAGATCGCGCGCTGGTTAATTTGTACGGCCGACTAGGGGTGAAAAGTGAATTCGTCGGTAATCGACTTCTGCTCAGTCATGGTGGTGAGGTTAAGCCCGACAGCGAAATAGACTTTACGGATTTTCCTGATTTGGCACAAACCGTTGCAGTTACATATGCAGGATTAGGTCTTCCTCTCACCCTAACCGGCTTACATACACTCAGGGTAAAAGAAACGGATCGGATATTGGCTGTCAAAAATGAATTGGAGAAATTCGGTGTCGGTGTTTCAAGTTCATCTGCTCAATTGGAAATTCACCAACGCGATGGAGATTTGGTCTCTGCCCAAATCGAGACTTATCAAGATCATCGTATGGCAATGGCCTTTTCACCTCTTGCCTTTTTGACAGATTTGGAGATTCAAAACCCGGAAGTTGTTTCTAAGTCTTTTCCATTGTTTTTTGATGAATTTCAGAAGCTTGGAGTGCTGGTGGAGTCGGTTTCGTAACAAGATGAGTTGCGCGTTTCGGTTATTAGTGTTTATTTTACACTAACCGATCTATCATCACAATGAGAAAAGCGTTTCCATTCTTTCTTTTAGTCTTTTTAGTACCGCAATTAGTCAATTCTCAAGTTCACACTACTTGGCTATGGCATATGCAACAACCTATTTATTGGCCTGATGCGAGTCTTGCTGATCCATTTCATTGGCAAGCAGCAAAAGAGTCTCATGACCTCAAATTCAGCGGACAGAATAACTACTCCGATGGATTAGCACACCCTTTAAATGATCTTGAAGAGATTTTCAACAAGCCCGACAGAGTTGCAGCATACCAATTCAGACCGAAGGATGCGCTCGAAACGATAGACGGATACCCTGAAGCGGGGGTACAGGTAAATTACTCGGGATGCTTAATTGAAAACGTGAACAGTCTCGCGAGTGCAAATCAGTGGGGGTACTATAACAATTGGGAAAATGATTTCATTTCAGGGCGCGCGTCAACTACCTCAGGCGGGTTTCCGAGGATGGATCTCACCGCTTTCACCTATCATCATGCCTTGAGTCCACTCATAAGTAAAGAAGTTCTGCGAAAGCAAATTCAGGCTCACCGAATTATGTATGAAAATACTTTTGGAAGTAGCCCTGATTATTCGAAAGGTTATTGGCCAGCAGAGTGCTCCTTTTCGGAAAGAATTATTGATGTATTGGTGGAAGAAGGATTGGAGTGGACCATTGTTGCGAATTCCCATATAGCCAGAACCTTGGCAGACTATCCCTTGAATTTTGGTACGAGTGGAACCAACTATGATCCTCCTAATGCAGCTGATGTAACATCTTTAACGGGTTCCAACTGGTGGAATGGTCAGATAGACGGGCGAGGTGGCACATTTGCGGCCCCAATATGCTACCAACCGCATTGGGCAAGATACGTTAATCCCGAAACGGGAGAGGAGAGTAAGATCGTGGCTGTTCCGATGGCAGACTTGTTAAGCTATCAGGACGGTTTTGCTCCCATGAGCACCTCAGATATTGCCAACAACATTGCCCCATACGACGATCCTGCGCGTCCTTCATTGGTTCTACTTGCCCATGATGGTGATAATGCCTTTGGAGGAGGATTCAGTTATTACATGGAGTCTGTCCCGGGGTTCGCAGGTCAGGCAAATGCAGCAGGCTATGTTCCAACCACAATAGAACAGTATTTAAATGATCATCCTGTGCCTGCTTCTGATGTGGTGCATATTGAGGACGGATCTTGGGTTAATGCGGCAAATGACTGGGGGCACCCTCAGTTTATTAACTGGATTTGGCCACAATACAACTCACAAACACACGAGTTTGATCCCAACGGTTGGACGGAAGATATAAGAAATTGGGCTGTGCTTACCGCTGCCGAAAATCATGCGCAAACGGCCGAAGACCTTGCCGGAGGTGTGGATATGCAGGATATAGTATTCCCTGGACCTCAATCGACCAATGCCGAGTTAGCGTGGCATTTTTTGTTACCTGGATACACCAGTGGCTACATGTATTACGGGTCGTCCATCGATATGGAAGTGAAGCAAACAATAGCTTGTAATCAAGCCATTGCTTTGGCAGAACCTGTGCTGGCAGGAATGGGATCAAACGATGAAACTTCTCCTTCGGTATTTATTCCGCAGCGCTATCCGTACAATCCGGGAGGTACTGGTTTTGGGCCAAACTATGGCTACCAAACATTCAGTAACCCAAGTGATTTTACGGTCTGGACATTGGCTTATGATGTAAGTGGTATAGACAGCATTTTTGTGGCATACAGAATTGATGAAGACGGAACTAACCCGATGAGTTCCGATGAAAATGAAACCTATGCAGGAGGCGCGGGAGTTGGTGATTGGCAAACACTTTCCATGGATGAAAGGGTAATGCCCGTGGGTAACATCACGAATAATCCCGAAATTGATTTCTTCGTTCTACCTGATGCTATCGCAAGTCAGTATTATGCGAAAATTGAGGGTTTGAGCGAGGTTTTGGTAGACTATTATGTTTGTGCAGTTGATGTTCATGGAAACATTACCAAAACAGATATTCAGCATGTATATGTTGGCGAAAGCACACCTGTTGGTGGAGGAGGAAGTGGAAATGACTATTCTGTGACTTGGACTCCACAGAACCCTGAGCTCACAGATGAAATTACCATTGTAGTTACCGATGCAAACATAGGTGCGAAATTGCATTGGGGACTTTTTGAGGGAGGACAATCATTCCAAACTCCACTATCAGAATATCAGCCCGAAGGAACTTCACCTTGGCCGGGATCAGGGGCGGTTGAAACCCAGTTCTTGGGACCTGACACTGCCGGTAACCTCACACTCACTATAGGTCCATTCGACAATCCTACTCAAGTTCCCGATGCGATAGATTTTGTTATTCATTTCGACGACAATACATGGGATAACAATAACGGTAGTGACTATCGAATTAATTTTGCCACCGATGGAGTTCCCCCGGGTGTATCTTGGACTCCTCAACAGCCGACTGAAAATGATATTATTACGGTTTACATTGGTGGAGCCATTCAAGGTGCAAATCTTCATTGGGGAGTACAAACGGGTCAGGGTGGTTCTTGGAGTGAACCAATCTCCGCTTATCAACCTGCAGGTACTAACCCTTGGCCTGGATCGAATGCCGTTGAGTCGCCGATGAACGGACCTGTTGATGGAGTTCTTTCCCTTGAGCTGGGACCGTTTAATAATCCTAATCAATCCGTCGAAGGGTTAAATTTCGTGGTTCACTACAACGACGACACTTGGGACAATAATAATGGCAACGACTATTTTATTTCCATCGATGATTTCATGGGTTGTGGAGTACCACAAAATCCCGAATCACAGGTGAATAGTTCGAGTTCTGTTACTGTAAGTTGGGATCCTGTTCCCGGGGCCACAGGATATCAAATCAAAGGCAAACGACAAGGTAGTGCTTTGGTAACGTTGAATATTCCTGGAAATCAGACGGAGAAAACAGTTAATGGATTATTGCCCGGTTCCAATTATGGATGGGCCGTTCAAGCCATTTGCGAAGGTGGTCAAGTAAGCGATTTTTCTGAAATATCCTATTTCTCTACCCCTCAGGATATGCTATCTGATATAAACTTCACTATCTGGCCAAATCCATCTCAAGAAGAAGTAAATGTCTTAATAAGAAATACAAATACGGATGTGATTCCCGTCAAGATATTCTCGTTGGATGGACGGTTATTGCGCTCGGGATTTACGGATGCTTCAGGTCAAATTAGATTCAATATCTCGGATTTATCACCCGGTGTTTATGTTATCAGGTCAGAAGGTGAAGTCCCTATGACGAAAAATTTAATTGTTCAATAATTAGAACTGATATCTAATCTGAAACTTGACTTCCGTTCTGGTATTTCCATCAATGGCCTCAAGTCCTGAGCCTACGATCTGCCTGTCAGTGAAATAGGTTTGTGCCCAACGTAGCCATATATCAGTTCTTCTTCCTAGATCGTATTTCAGTAAAACGTATGCCCTGGTTCCTCTTCCCGCATAAGCGGGTATAGAGAAAAAGTAGAGCACATCGTTTTCGAAAGCGTATATCCGGGAATCGAAATTATCGGTATCAAATAAGGCATACCGTGCGGCTATTCGCAACGGGATTTTTTCAAGATCCCAAATCACATCCTGATAGGCCATAAACCCCCTTGAGATAGGTTCACTACCTCTTCCAAACTCCGAGAGCTCGACTCTCGATCTGAGTCTCACGCTTCTGGTGACACTGTGCGTGAAGTTCAATCTAAGATTTCGTCTCGGGCTATCAACCAAGAAGTCTGCTCCATCAATATCTTGCCGAGTGTCAATTTGCCGAAGTCTATCCCTGTACCGCAAATAGATGTTTGTTCTACCCGTCGCTTGGTATTCCAACTGTGCAAAAAAATCATACCCGGCTGAAGGTGCGTCCGTCTGGAATCGAAGCCAGGGAAATCTAAACTGATCGATAAAGGCATTTAGTTTCCAGCGCTTAAAGGGTCTGAACTCAATTCCGAAATAAACACCACTTTCATTTTCTACTCTTGATCCCTCACCAAAACCAACAGAAGCGACGCCTTGAAAATCTCTTGAATAGTACCGTTGGGTAATATTCACCAATAGTCTTGGATTCATTTCAATATTCACTCCATTGAGTGTCGCCACTCCACCATTCGCGCTGCGAGAGGTTTCACCAAAGAACAAGAAATTTGCTAATCGCCATCCATAGTTCGCTCCGATAGCCGTATTCTCTGTGCCGCTGAATCGGAATTGACTGTAGATGTCTGTGTTTCTGTCAATTCGTCCATCTAAACGCATGTGAGCCGCAGTTATTCCC
>CAZWQX010000139.1:0-10277 GCA_964635965.1 uncultured Cryomorphaceae bacterium | reverse complement strand
CACACAAGTTTTATGCTTCATTGGGACCAACAATCGACAGCAGCCAAATTCAATTAACCATTCAAGGGCAAACCATTAGTTCAAACTTTGGCACCATCGAATCGTCGCGTTATAACCTCGAACAATTGCTGACGGCAGGTCTTGAAAATCAGGTGATTCATTCACCCGAAAAGGAACTTTCGGAGGAAGACAGATCAATTCTCGATGAACTGTCTGAACGGAGTTTCAAGGCTTACACGGATTTTAAGGCCCACCCGAAATTCGTTCCCTACCTTGAAGAAATGAGTACCCTGAAGTACTACGGAATGACGAATATTGGGAGCCGACCATCAAAAAGAGGAAAAAGTAACAAGCTGAAATTCGAAGATTTAAGAGCAATTCCATTCGTTGGAGCCTGGAGTCAATTGAAGCAAAACGTACCCGGTTTTTATGGATTGGGCAGGGCCTTTGAAGAATTCGATAAATCAGGCAGGCTCGAAGAATTACACGAACTGTATAAGAAATCACTATTCTTCAGAACCTTAGTAGAAAACTCGATGCAATCATTATCCAAAAGTCATTTCCGCTTGACGGCATACATGGAAAAGGATCCTGATTTCGGAGATTTCTGGAAGATGATTTTTGAGGAGTCGCTTCGGGCAAAGAAGTATTTACTTTTGGTTTCCGGACAGAATGAATTACTACAGACCAATCCCGTTATCAAAGCGAGTATTGAACTTAGAGAGAGTATCGTGCTCCCCCTTTTGACCATTCAACAATATGCTCTGATCAAAATCAAAGAACTCGAGAAGTCCGGGAAGGCAAAAACAAAATTGGCAGAGAGTTATCGGAAATTGATAATCCGATCGCTCTACGGAAATATTAACGCAAGCAGAAATAGCGCATAAAGACATGTCTGATCAATTAGTAAAAGAAACAGATTCTGTTGGTTCGGTCGAATCAACCGATCAAATGACTACCGAAGCACTTTCGAATTCCTATCTCAAATTATTACGCGATCATCTAACCGATATCGACAATGCCGGAAAGTGGCAGCTAACACCGTATGCTCCGGGACAGGGAAACTTCATCAAACGTTTCTTGCTGAATTCACTGATCAATTTCTTGGCAAAAAAGAGATTCAAAATAATTTCCGACCGCCCTGTAACTGATAAAGACGTTGAAAACAGACACAACGGTATTGGCTGGCCTCTTAATGGCTACACGATGATTGGTACCAAAAGGATGGATAATATCAGGTACTGTCTTGAGAAGATTTTGGAAGATAAAATCGAAGGTGATTGTATTGAAACAGGTGTTTGGCGCGGTGGTGCTACCATTTACATGAAAGCTATTCTGAAGATCTATGGAATTGAAGATAAGAATGTATGGGTTGCCGATTCTTTCCAAGGATTGCCAAAACCTGATGCCGAAAAGTATCCTGATGATGAAGGAGATGATCTCTACACCGTCGAGCAACTTCGAATCTCAAAAGAAGACGTTCAAAACAATTTCAAAAATTTCGGGCTCCTTGACAACAAGGTCAAATTCTTAAAAGGCTGGTTTAAAGACACTTTACCCAATGCCC
Organism: uncultured Cryomorphaceae bacterium; assembly: GCA_964635965.1. Taxonomy (GTDB): domain Bacteria; phylum Bacteroidota; class Bacteroidia; order Flavobacteriales_D; family Cryomorphaceae; genus JAKVAV01. The sequence goes on along the minus strand of CAZWQX010000139.1, from coordinate 8,710 downwards.
CAATGGAGAAGTTATCGTTGATTCGATTAGATGGGGATATGTATGAGTCTACTATGGACGGGTTGGTTAATCTTTACCCCAAGCTAAGTCCGGGAGGATACATCATCATCGACGATTATGGAGCAATCCCCGCATGCGCCAAGGCGGTGCATGACTATCGTGAAAAACACGGAATCACCGAGGAAATCGTTGAAATAGACTGGAGCGGAAGGTACTGGAGAAAATCGCTCTAAGTTTGATCTTCCAACATGGTCAATGCCGAAGGTGGTGCTTGGTAATCCATCATTTCCGCCAAGAGATTATGGAGCTTGTCTGAAGAAGCGATCATATCTCGATAAGTCTCTTTAAGCAACCCCGCATCGCACATATGATCGAACATCTCGATTAGCTTATCGTAATAGCCGTCGACATTTAAAATTCCTATGGGCTTGTTATGCAGACCAAGTTGCGACCATGTCAGCATCTCGAAGAGTTCTTCAAAAGTCCCAAATCCACCTGGCAAGGCAATTACCCCATCACTTAACTCGTGCATTTTGAGCTTTCGATGGTGCATTGATTCAACCATGATCAATTCTGTAAGCGAATCATGTCGTACTTCTTTCCTCTCCATAAAATCAGGCAGAACCCCAATAACTTCTCCTCCTGCATCCAATGCACCGTTGGCTACAGCACCCATCAGCCCCAGCTTCGATCCGCCGAACACTACTCTGATTCCCTTTTCCGCAAGGATTTTACCAGTCTCGCGTGCAGATTCAGCATAAATTGGTTTGTTTCCGATGGCGGAAGCACAAAAGATTGCGATACTCTTCATTCTGCAAAAGTGACCATTCGCTTTGGCTTGAACACAAAGTTCGGGCTATTTCTTTATCAGGTTATTTAATCCCGAAAACGACAAGATGAAAATGGGGACCAGGAATGGCAAGAGATAACGCTCCTCCAGCCCCCTTTGAATGAAAATCAGGTACCCGAAATAGATAAGAAAAGGAAGTAGGATAAAGATTACTTTTCGCGAATCGCTTGGACGAAAGACCAATAAGAGCAGACCGCAATAGGCAAATACATGAATGAAAAAGGATAGGTATCGAATGGTTTCAATGAAGATATTGCCTCTCCAATATTTTTGAAACAACCGTAGAGATAGATTGCTGTGAAAAATCAAATCCTTGGCATTCTTTAAGGGACTGATCAGCCAGGCATGTAAAAAATGATCAGCAACATATTCGCTTCGAAATGCCTGAAACCTCTCCATGAGTTTGAGTTCTTTCGTCGTATTACCTAGCATATGATCACCTTCTATTCCGCTTTCGAACTGGGTGCGAAGAATGTAGGCATAGTCATAATAAGCCGATGATAGCCGCTCTTTATCGATTGATTCAAAAACCGAATTGGGAAGAAATTCTAATACGCCTGAAATATTGACTTTGCCCAGGCTGGAATCCCGAGCAACCTGATTAATCAACTCAATTGATTTATGAAACTCAACTCCCTCCTGCCCCGTCATTTTATGAAATTCCCAGATTTCACGATGAATTGGACGATAAAGACTATTCGAGTCCTCGTGATAAATTGGATGAAGGTCAATTCTGCCTGTGTGATGATAAACTTTCGTTTGCCATAGACCAAGCGGAAAAAGCATGATGGCTAGGGCGGCAATTGAGATTCGACGTTCCTCACTTTTGATCAACTTCGGCAAAAAAGAAAAAAGCAATACAATAAGAGGAGGTCTGATTAAGAGAATTAAACCGCCAACCAATCCGGCAATGAGAAGGTTTTTGTTCCCACCCTCGCGACTATTGATAATAGCACCAAAAAACAGAATTGTCAAAGCCGGCGTAACTCCTTCAGTAATGGAGTAGCTGAGAAAGGGCGAAAACGTTGGGAGTATGGACACTACAAATGCCAGAGCGAAAGAAAGAATTGACGAGATTCCTACTGATCTGGCCAAGAAGGGAATACACGCGACAGCTGCGCTCCAAAGCAGTAATTGGATAAAGAAAAGAAATTGAAGAGATTGTCGCTCGTCAGAAAAACGATATAACAAGGCATAAATCAGGCCGTATCCAGGCGATCTGGTAACGTATGCTTCCACGCCCGAGTCGGAACTCTTCCAACCATTCCCCTCCACAAAGTTGATAGCGGGACGCAGGTAAGAGGCATCATCCGAAGTGGAAACGGAAAAACCTTTTCGCAATAAACCAGGGTTTTCATCCGCTATTAAATCACGGTTTACGGTGTGGACACCGAAAGCCATGAAAAATGCAGTTATACCCAAAAACAAGGCTCTTCCTAGCTCAGAAAAGTTTGTAATTTTCTCAATTGTCTTAGATTGCATAGTCCAGCGCTTGCCAATGGGTGACCAAAGCTAAATGAAAGCGACGATCAAAAAAATCATTCGGATAACCGGAAGAATAGCCCTTTGGCTCCTGGCCTTTCTTTTACTGGTTTTCCTTCTGGTATTCATCGTCTGGAAGGTTCCCGCCGTTCACAATTATGCCGTCAGAAAAGGAACCACCTATTTCAATGACAAAACTCAAGGAAATCTTTCAATAGAAAAGGTAGATCTAAAACTTCCCTTTTACATTGGAATAGAAGGAATTGAATTAAAAGGTCCTGCAACTAATGATATTGTATCGGTAGGTCAACTAGAAGTTTATCCGGGCTGGCGCGCCCTCTTTCAAAAAACCATTCTGCTGGATGATGTCGCTCTGTCGGATGTTAAAATGACCTATAATGTTGACTCAAAAAGAAAAACAAATCTCGACTTCATAACTGAGGCATTCGTCGATACTTCGAAGAGCACCCCGATCGACTCAATGGGAACTCCTTGGGACTTTCAACTAGGCAAACTGTCTTTAGACAATATAAAGTTTCAATATCTCGATTCCAGCCGTTCCAATTCCATCAGATTAAAGCTTGGTTCATTGGAGTTGGAAACTACTGCATTCTCCGTAAACGAGAATTTATATGAGTTCGGAGACATTAGCCTTTCAGAGATTAAACTGAAGGCAAAGATCAGTACAGGAAGAGACAATCAAGAAAAGGAATCAAACAATTCGAGCACGGTTGGATTGCCGAAAATAGGATTAGAAAAAATTCAAATTGATGAACTCGCAGCTTCGGTTCAAATAAATGAAGATTCACCGTATGTGCTGAATGCGGATCAATTGCTTTTAGAGTCAGAAACAATCGATTTGAACGAAAGAGAGTTCATCATTTCAAAGGTAGAACTAAACTCGGTTTACTCCTTTATTCCGTACACGAAACCATCTGAAAAAACCACCGATCCGGGCCCGCCGAAAAACACTGACTACTTTCCTCCCATTGATTTCCAATTAGCGGAACTAAGAAGTAATGAGATTCAATTAGAACTCGAGGATTCAACTGGGACTTCACGGATTTTTGACGCGAACTTCAATATCGGAGAGACCGTTGTAAACAGTCAAAAAATTAAGACTACAGTACAGGAAATTGTGCTCAGAACTGAGGGAATTCCGGAATTGAATGCGGGCTTTGAGGTGAACTTAGAACCTACCCGATTTGGCTTGAATAATCTCTTTATCAAAGGAGAAAGGTCTTCAGTTGTTATATCAACTGAAGTAAAATACACCGGGATCGACAAACTTATCAATCAACAAGAGTTCACCTTGTTGAATTTAGAATTGAAAAAACTTCACCTTGACAAACAAGAGGTGAATCAAAGTTTGTTAGGATTGGGTTTGGATAGTTTGCCATCCATTGCCAGTGATATTTACGGGGATTTATCGCTTTCAGGAAATTCAGACAGGGTGGATATTCAAGAAATTACCCTACGATCAGGAAACACCTTATTGTCTTTAGAGGGATCCATTGCCGCCCAGGATAATTGGCAAAGTGATGTAAGAATCCATTCCCTCATAATTGATGCAGACAGAGAAGACCTGAATCCATATTTGAACTTCTTTGATTTAGATTCTGCCTTGGTTCCTTCCAAGTTTGATATTGAAGCTTCGGGCAGATATGCCAGAGAGTCAACGAATCTGAAATTTAATCTCGACAGTGAATTAGGGAAGATTCTTATCAATTCTTCGGGGAAAGGCTGGCAAAGCGATTTTGATTCCATCCAGGCGGATATATTCTCTGATTCTTTGAACATTGGAGAGTACTTATCTCTAGAAACTGACTTCACTACAAGTCTAGAGATGGAGATTGATCTTTTTCACCCTTTAACTGATTCGATCAAGCTTTGCACAGATCTGCGAATTGACTCATTACAGTATGACCAAACCGAATTAAGAAATATCGACCTCAACGCGGATTTAATCGACAGCCTTTTGACTTATTCATTGACCGTAAACGATTCCTTTCTACTGGCGGATTTGGTTGGTCTTATTGAGCTTAATGAAGGAATTGAACTTACTTCTACGGGTCAAATAAAAGGAATGGATCTCTATGGACTAAAAGTGACTGAAGAAGATCTTAGAGGAAAGCTTGGCTTGAATTTGAGTCTAAAATCAGATTCAAATCACCTTTTCGTTGAGACTGGCTTAGACAACATTCTTTTCGTGAAGGATGCTGATAGATTCCCATTGGAACCAATTTCCGGATCCTATTTCGAAAGTGTTGATTCTACCGTTATAGATTTTCATGCCGAGATTATCGATTTGCATTCTTACTCAAATCGATCATTAGACTCACTAGGATTGGTCATCACGGAAATACTTTCACGTGGTTCAACAGAAGTAAAGGACACTTCGGCCGTATGGATAGCTGATTTTGAGGTTTTTGAATCGGAGAATTTTGCCGAGGTATTCCTTCCTGATCTAAAAAGTCTCGAACCTGCCAAGGGCAGCGCCAGATTCTCCTCAGAAAAACGAGAGCTCCTGCTGGATGTGAATTTACCTCATGTCGAATACGGCAATTTCAGAGTGGATAGCCTAAGCATAAACACCAATAAATCAGGTAACGAACTGCAACGAAATCTCCACATTGTTGAATTGGGTTATGACAGTTTGAGTGTAACAGCTATTAATCTTGACTTTAATAGAACTCCGATTGGAAGTGAAGTGCTCTTGACCATAAATCAAGAAGACTCTCTTTCCTCCTATGATATTGGCTTTGATTTCAAAACAGATTCTCTTGCTGAGGAATTAACAAGGGTAATGAGCCTCCGCGACGAAATCATCTTAAAAGGTGAAAGTTGGAAAGGAAATGATGATTTTGAGGTAAGATTTTCGGAAGGACAGCTATACACAAAGAATGCTCAAATAAGCAATGGAGCAAAAACCTTGGGTATTTCAAAGAAAGACGCGAATAGTCCTTTAACCATTAATGCCAAAGATTTTGAATTAGCCTACATCTCCGGTATAATTAATACGGCTAAACCAATTCTTGATGGAGTATTTAACGGAGACATTGAACTAAATAGAAAGGGCAGCTTTTCCGGTGAAGGAGCGATAAATGAAATTCGCTTGGGAAAAGCCATGCTGGGAGAGCTTAACTACGAAGCTTCTCGCTATGATGGCATCTATACGGCCTCAATCCAGGCCTCCGGTGGGTTTTGGAATTTTGATTTGGACGGATCAATCATTCCTGAAACAGAAACACAATCTAAGCTGGATTTAAGAATGGATATAAGTGAGATTAATCTCGCACCATTAAAAGATATTATCCCTCAAACTTTTACGACCAGTGAAGGAATTCTGACGGGAAGCATCGTTATCAAAGGGAATACAAATGATCCCGACATACGCGGAGATTTCGAACCGAAATCAATACGCCTGGGATTGACCAATAGCCGGACTGATTATCGAATTTCGGGTGAAGAAGTCTTGGTGACCTCTGACTTGATTAGGCTGAAGAAACTGCTCATCCTTGATGACGGAAATAACGAACTCAAAGTAAATGGAGAAATCAAGCATGATTTGTTCTCAAATTTCGATCAAAATCTCACCGTAGTTGCCAATGACTTCGCACTCCTTGATTTAAAGAAATCGGCGGGAAGTCCGCTCTATGGGAAATTGATATCCGATTTAAACCTCAAGATTAAAGGTGACTTCTTATCTCCTGATGTTGAAGCAGATTTACGAATCGACAGTCAAACCGATCTAACCTACATCGTTACTTCAACAACCGAAAGAGAAGCGTTCGATCAAACACTTTTGACTTGGACGGAATTTGATGAAGTGAATGAAGATGAAATTCTGACCGGTCGAAGAGAGACCGTTCAGAAAGGAATTGTATTTCGAAATAATCCGAGAATCAATGGAGTTCTCGATGTCGATGAATTGGCAAAATTCAGAGTGATTGTAGATTCGATAGCGGGAGATTATTTAGAAGTACAGGGAGGAGGAAAATTAGGAATCAGCTACGACAGGACAGGTTCGTTAAGGTTTTCTGGAAACTACCGTGTGAAAAGGGGTTTTTACCAGATGACTTTTTATGATTTGATTCGCAAGCGGTTCGATTTCCGCGAAGGGAGCAAATTAACCTGGAATGGAGATCCTACTGATGGTCTGATAGATTTCACCGCTGAGTATCGCACAAGGGCAGGAGTCGCCAATCTGATGATGACAGAACCCGGCGCAACTTATAACGATGCCTTTAAGCAACAGCTTCCTTTTGTTATCGACATGAACATTGCAGGAAGTCTGACTGATCCTGAAATCTTCTTTGGGATTCGTTTGGAAGAAGGATCCGAAGGTGCCTTAAGCGGTTCAGTTGAATCGCGACTTCAACAAATTGAGCAAAACGAAAACGAGCTGAACAAACAAGTATTCGCACTGCTGGTGCTCAATTCCTTTATCCCACAATCGAATGCCTCCGATGCAAACATTCTCACCAACCAAGCGAGGAACAGTGCCAGTCAATTACTAACCAACCAGCTGAATTCGCTCTCGGATAAATACATCCAAGGAGTGAATATCAATTTCGATCTTTACTCTTATGGTGGAGAGGCAGGTCAAGGCAGTACGGACTTGACGGTGAATGTAGAAAAGAACTTTTTCGAAGATCGCATGCTTGTGAGGGTTGGAAGCACCTTAGCTCTCGAAGAAAATGGAAGTAACGCCGCTCAAGCTTCGAATCAACAGCTCTTGACCAATGTAGAGGTTGAATACAAGGTGACTCCTGATGGTAGATACCGTCTGTTGGTTTTTAGTAAAACTGATTTAGAGGACATCGTTGTGGGAAGAATCACCAGGTCGGGAGGTGGTATTGTATTTCAGCGTGATTTTGATCGTTTCAGGTATTTGTTCACACCGAAAGAAGAGGAGGAAGAAGAGGACGAATGATGCCTAAATGGACATATGGCCTTTTTGCAATTCTTTTGATGTCGTGCTCGGCAAACAAGTACTTGAAAAGTGGGGACAGATATTTTGAAGGATATGAAATTGAATATTTAGACGATTCAAGTGAGCTTCCAAAAAGCTTAAGAGCATCAATTCTGGAAGGCATCAAGCCTACACCCACTAGAAGATTCCTCCTTAGTCGCCCCGGAACTTGGCTATTTCACCAATTCGATACCGTCGGGATGGGAAACAAAGGATTTAAGCATTTCATGAAGTACAGACTAGGAAGTGAGCCATCCTATGTTTCTGAGGTCAACCTCAGTGATGCATTAAAATCCATCGAAGTGAAACTCAATAAGAATGGGTTCTTCAGATCAGAAATCGGAGCAATCGTCGATTCTTCTGCACATAAGGCGAAAGTCACTTTTCAAGTGAAATTGGCCAGTCCCTATTATTTTGATTCCCTCGAGATTTGTAGTAAAAACCACCCTCTTTGCGATTCTGTTAGGGTATTTCATAAGGAAAAACCTTATGTAAAGAAAGGAGATCTCTTTTCAATTGATGCTTTGGAAAGAGAAAGAAGAGCTATTGCAACAGGATTCCAAAACAGAGGTTTTTACTATTTCTCGAATAGCCTGACCTATTACGAAGCCGATAGCAGTAATGCAACGAAAGATGTTCGGATTCGACTGAATTTTCACGACAATATCCCTAGAGAAGCCCTCGAAATCTTTCGATTTGATTCAGTGAAAATCGATTTAAGCGCGGGTGCGAGAAAATTTGATTTCATCGGGGATAGAATTCGTTCTAAATACAACCCCGAGCGCATATTTATCGAGCATGAAAAACTACTTCCGTTCATAAATATTGTTCCCGGAGAAAAGTACAACAGGCGAAACGCAAACCTTACGATTGAGCTACTGAATAAGCTGGATATTTTCGAATTTGTTAATCTGACTTTCAAGAGCGATACCAGCAGCAAAGAGAATAAACTGGTCTCGTCGATCGTATTGAATCCCAAGCCCAAACATTCGCTGCGGGCCGAGGTCGTTCTCACAACGACCTCCAATAATTTTACAGGTCCTGGGCTCCAATTTCGATACCTGAACCGAAGTTTGTTTAAAGGAGCGGAGCAATTGCGAATAACGGCCACCGGACGTTATGAAACGCAATTATCGGGTTCACGAAAAGGTCTGGATTCATATGAAATTGACCTGGAAGCTAATTTACTCATCCCAAGAGTGAGTGGCCCGTTGAAAAGGCAAAAACTCACGGGAAATCTTCCGAAAACCAAATACCGCATTCAGTATAGAATTTTCAATCAGCCTGATTATTATGCACAAGCAAATTACGGTACTAGTTTCGGTTACGAATGGATCAGCAACCAAAATACCTTCCACGATCTTAGATTGATGAACCTGGATTATGTTAGGTTGATTGAGTCA
>CAZWQX010000138.1:0-10423 GCA_964635965.1 uncultured Cryomorphaceae bacterium | reverse complement strand
CAGGCCTAATGAAGAAACTGGCGGACAAGTACTAAAAAATCCCCCACACCGAAATGCTCTAGAAAATCGAGGCTCTTAACGCGCTATAACAAGCTCTTGAGACTGGAAGGCCTCTTCGTTTATAAGAGTACAGACATATACTCCATTTGGAAGATCATCAATCATTAGAGTGATTCTTTCGGTTGGAACAGTCCGATTCGATCTTACTAGTTTTCCGGAAGTACTGTAAATCCTTATCTCTATGTCACCCGAGATTGATTCAGGCAAAACCAGACTTACCTGTTCGAAAGCAGGGTTTGGAACCAACGTAAACTTTTGAAGTTGATCAATAGGAGAAAATGAAAGTGTATTCATATCAATTCTTCTGATCGACTCCGTGTCTAAATCTGAAATGTAGAGATATTGTCCATCCGGGCTGAAAGCTATTCCGTTCGGGCGATCAAAGCTTGCTGTCTCCAAATCTCCGTCAATGCTCGCCGCAATTCCGTTTCCGGCAAACTCACTTAACTCACCATCAAGACTAACGCGATATATCTTGTGAGTACCGATTCCCGTTGCATAAATGTATCCGTTAGAATAAGCTATAAATCCAATTCCCCAAAAAGATACGTTCGGAACGTCACCCAACAAAAAAAGCTCTTCGCCGTCGTTGCTGATTCGATAGATCTCTCCATCATTGAAATTTGCAACGTAAAGGTTGTTCTCTTCATCATAAGCCATTCCAACAGGACCGTTGAGTAAAGGATGACTACAAAATGGAACAAGGGTTCCATCCGGTGCAAGTTTGGAAATTGAATTTGTGGTATTGGTGTATTGTGATACCAATAAAGTGTCACTCATAGGATCAAATATTATTCCCGAAGCTCCGGGAACAAAAGGTCCATAGGTAGTTTTAACTCCTTCCTGATCAACCTTGTAAATTCGATGGGTTGAAGACGACGATGTAAAATCCACCACGTAGAGATTGCCATCTCCATCCAGAGCTAAACCGTTACATGATGAATATCCCGTTGAATATAACGACACAACGCCTTCAGGATCGACCTTGTAAACAGACGGTTCAACGGAAGTAGAAAAATCAAAATGCGAAGCATATAAATTTCCGTTTTGATCAACTATTAGGGCATCATTCATATGGCTATCCGGTCCAACAATGGTTTGCACGGATTGACCATTTGAAGTAAGTACTGTGAAAACAGAAAAAATGAAGATACAGGCTTTAGCATAAAGGTTCATGTTGAGTAGTATTGTCAGGTTCGCTTCAAAAGTAGAGTCCTACTCCATAGCCTGCTCAACACAAATTCTCATTACTTTACAACTCAGGGATGAAAGGCAGGAAGTAACTAAACGGCACCATCGATAGCCAAGTGGCTAGAATAATCCTAGGCCGGTTATCTATACCTAAAAAGTACAGCGAGGTTTACTTTTACAGACTAGAGTCCATAAGAAATTAGATGAAAAGAAAAGCTTCTCTTTCCCCTTTTGCAAATCAAAGGATCAGAACATACGCGAAGGAGAGCCATTCTCCATCTCTCCAAAACGGAACCGTAACAAGCCCATAACAAGAGATAAGTTAGGTCGGTTGTCACGGAAAGCGTACATCAAGTCGCGAGTCGCAACACCCAACTCCCAACTTCCTTCACCAACGACAAAGTTAACTCCAAACGGAACCCTAAAACCAAAATTGTCTCCTGCACCGATTCCCGCTGAGAGACTTACACCAGGAGAAGGAAAATACTCGGCACCAAAGGCGAATGCAAATTTCTCGATACTACCCGCCTCATCGTTCAAGGGGAAGGCAAAATCAGCTCCCAATCTCAAATTTTCATTGTGGAAGTAACCAATCCCTGCTCTGAATTGTGTAGGTAACTTCACTTTTCTCTCTTCCTCACCATTCCACTCAAAAACTCCATCATCTCCAGCGAATGAGTCGTAATTACCGAAGACATTGTAGCTGTCGATTCCTTGTGTTTCAATATCAAAAACGATGGTGTCCGCAGTAGAATAAACGTTGCCATCAAACGTAATGCTACCTATATCAACAATCGAAGCAGATACTCTGAATTGATCATTGATTTCTGCTGAGAGCCCCAAGTCAAATCCGAAACCGTCGCCAACAGGGGTATAACCCGTTCCGTCAACTGCAGATGGGTTTTCTTCATCTCCGAGGTCTATATCCAATGCAGGTGTTGCAGAAATATAGGCATCTACCACTTCGTTATTCTGCACGTTTACATCAATAACAAAAAGCCCTTGAAGGTATTTAACTCCCGCTCCTGCGTAAATGGAGATGTCTTCATTTTCATAAACATGACGACCATATCCAAAATTCAATTCCGTGAATGACATTGCCTTTAATCGCATGTCTCCATAGAGCTCAGTAGTAAACTGCGGATTGCTCGCACGTCCCAGAACAACATCGTCAAGAACCGGAGAATCGGGGCCACCATTCGGAACGGTTTCTCCATTTGAGAGTTCCCAGTTATCGAAATAAGGATCAATGTATCCGTTGAAGAGGTGATTCGCACCGGTTTCGTTAAATATGGAATAGTAAGTAGTCCTGAAGTTCAAACTAACCGCAAAACTTCCTGCATTTTCAGTGTTAACCGCAAATCCAAGAGCTGTAACGTGATTATCTAATGAGAGATCTGTACTGGCAAAGTCGATCCCCGCTTGCCTTTTTTCATCAACTGTGAGTTCTTCATCAACTCCGATAATTGCTTGTGTGAAATCACGACGATCAAAAGCTTCACTGTAAAAGGATACGCCGACCTGTCCTAATCCAAGGGTGTATTTTTTGTCGTACTGGTTTCCAAAAGCCAAGTTGGCGGGGTTAACACCCAAAGCTTGGTAGTCAGTAACGAAGGCTGATACGGCACCTCTTCCTGCATCGGTAAAGGCAGAATTATCCAATTGGGCGAAAGTGAAAAATGGTAACGCCAAAAAGGCGAATAGTAGAGATCGGGTTTTCATGATTAATTGATTGGTTAATCGAATATAGTCATTCCAACCACATCAAAAAAAGATCACATCCAACTTCCTTCATGTCTCTCCACCGCATACAAGAGATTGTCATATGCGGGTTTAACTTCGGACTCTTTCAAGAATCGCACGGTCTTGCTACCGGCAGCAGTGTAAAACTTGAGGTGACAAAGACCTCTGCGTTCTAAAACAACATTCCTCGCAATTTCGAGAGATTGAGTTTTGAAGGCGGGAAGAACTACCCTTTTTGGAAAAACCCAACCACGGCGAATAACTACAAATTGATCATCGTAATGAATCCTTACCGTTCTACCATAGCGGTATCCCAATGCCGCAAAAGCAAAACTCAAAGAAAGAACCAATAGTCCGATCAGTCCATAATACCAGTAAAGAAGAAACGCGAGTGGTGCGAGCGGAAAAAGGCTGAAAAGTCCATATACTCGGGCATAGGCTCTAGGATCTCCTTGAACGTATTGTTCGGGTTCATAGAGGCCTTCAAACACACCGTTGGCCAGCATTCCGCTTTCTGTCATCCGAAGAGCAGGGATTTCGATGCTTTGTTTATTTGCTACTTCACCAACCGAATTCGAAGGCTTGATTCTTGCAGATTCATAACCTACCAATCTTCTCAAGGGGTTTGTCTCCCACTCGATGTACTGGATCTTTTTCTTGGGAATTCGGTATTCATTCCGCTGTAGAAGCCCTGCTGAAATCTCCACCGCCTCGCTTTTCAGAACGGCTTTCAAATCAAAAAAGCGAAGAAAAGTTCTGATCATACTCAAGAGAACAGAAAAAATAGCATACAGGATCAAACCACTTAAAACCAGAGCAATTCCCGCATCAGCAACTTGAGATGCATACGTATCAACATAACCTTCCAAGTACTCTTGCAGCAGCTCTTGGTATTGACTGGCATAACCAAATACAAAGGCAATAGCAATAAACCCCGTCTTCAGGTGATTTTCGGTAAGACCAACTTTGATAAGATCAAAAAGATTTAATCTGACCAAGACAAAACCCGGTTCATCCTTTAAAGTGTGCTCTTTCTTAGCTTCAGATTTGACTTGATCTTCAGACTCTTCCTTTTCCCCCTCTTTCTTATCTAGCAGAAGCTCCTTCTTCTCATAAAGCAAATCCCGCAAAGCGTTGGCTCTTGGCCTTTCCAAAGCAGGAATCTCAAGTTCATTACCCCTCGATCCAGCCGTATCAACTTTTAAAGCCACCAAACCCAATAATCTTTGGATGACATTTTTGGTGACTTGGATTGATTGAATTCGTTCAATAGGAACCGATTTTTTCTCTTTAACAAATACTCCTTTATGGATAATGAGATTGTCCTTTTCCACATGAAAAGTGAAGTTGCGATACTGCCAATACGCCAGAAGAGCAAATAGAATGAGTAGAGGAATTATGGCTACCCCGACAATGGTCCAAAAAATAGGAGCTGCAGCCGCAACTGCAATTAGAGAAATCAACAGAGTCGTCAAGGCCCTGAAGTTTCGAATCATATAAACGATAACCCCAAGATAGCTTTGCCTGGTAGGCTGATGGATATCCCAGGGTTCTTTCTTCTCACTCATAAGTTGCCGCTTTCGTTGCCACGTAATCCTTTAGCTGTTGGGCTTCTTCGATTTCGAGTCCCGGTATGGATAAATCTGAAGTACTTCCTCCGGCAGTATATATTTTAAGTGTACTCAACTCAAACCTTCTTTCAATTGGTCCCCTTGATATTTCCGTATGCTGAATTCGGTTAAATGGAATGGTGATAATCGATGAAAAAATCCACCCTTTCCGATAAGTCAAATCTTTTTCTCTCAGGGCGTAAGACCTTTTTCGGTAACCAATTGGAATGGTGCCAAATGTGATGATGATCAAGAGCAAAATCCCACCACCGACAATCGCGGCCCACCATCCGGGGTTAATAATGGCGGGTATGGTGATTCCAACAATTGGAAAAAACCAAAAAATAGAAGCAAGGACTCTTCGGTACTTCTTGTATCTCCTTGGATGTTTCTGAAATGAAATATCATCCACACTTGGGAGCTGACTTACCTTGATCTCTTCGTTTTGCCATTCGGTTTCCATAGTTCTAAAATAGGTCAATAAGGAAACAAATAAGGACTAATTTTGTCATTCAACCATGGAAAATATTACAAGCGGTCATTGGGTATTTGCAGGTTTATTCGTTGTAGCATTTGCGGCGGGTATAACATATGCCTATCGAAAAGATCTCAAAAGAATAAAAATCCATTACCGAAAAATCTGGCTGCTCTTCGCGGCCATGATCATTATCTATTTCATTATTTTCGGACTCAATCGAATTACTTGACGTATGAAAACCAAACTCGCTTTTTTACTTTTTCTTCCATTTTTGTCATTCTCACTTTTTTCCCAAGAAACGAGCACCTACAGTACAGGCAAATTTTATGTTTCAGGTGAAGGTGAAATGATTTTTTCATTCGCCGATATCCAATCCCCCGAAGGAGTGAATATTGAGCAAAATATGAGATGGTCTCCGGTGTTTAACTTGGCCGGCCATTTTAACTATGATCTCAGTGAAAATTTCGGACTTAATATTGGTATAGCCCTACGAAACGTCGGATTCATTATTAAGGGTGACAATTTAGTTCTTGACGGTCTTATTGATCCTGAAGATGATATTGACAGAATTAAGTTCAGGACCTACAACGCAGGATTACCCGTAGGATTTAAAATTGGAGATTTAGATCAGGATCGCCCATTATTTCTATTTGCAGGATACGAATTTGAGATACCACTTCACTACAAAGAGAAACAGTTCGATGGCAATAACAAAGACAGATCAACGGATTGGTTTTCCAACAAAACGCAAGATTTCCAGCAGTCGGTTTTTGCGGGAATTCAATTCAGACAAGGTATGTCTATTAAGTTCAAGTACTACCTCACCGAATTTTTTGACTCTGATTATTCGGTACTCACCGAGACAGAGACAGGAGAAGAGCTAGTAAGGCCATTCGAAAACTTCAATGCAAACGTGTTCTACTTTTCATTGGAATGGTATCCGTTCCAGGATTCGAAGTACGCGATGCAGAAATATTAGCCCCCTCTTTACATGCAAAGCATAAATCCATTCACGGGAGAGCGAATTGCTACCTATGAACAGGATGCATATGAGATTATCGATCAAAAGCTTGCACAAGCTGAGAGCTCCTTCTCTGAATGGAAGTCAACTCCACTTAGCGATAAATGTGGCCTCGTTTCGAATTTGGGAAAATCCCTCATAGCGAATAAAGAAGATCTGGCGCAACTTGCTGTCTCTGAAATGGGAAAACCTATTAGCCAGGCGGTTGCCGAGGTTGAGAAATGCGCCTGGTTGTGTGAGCACTATTCTAAAAATGCTCCGACATATTTAAGTCGAAATGAAATTAAAACAGAGGCAGCCAAGAGTTGGGTAGACTACGAACCACTTGGTGTAATTTTAGGCATCATGCCATGGAATTTTCCCTATTGGCAAGTTATTCGATTTGCTGTCCCAACTGTTTTGGCAAGTAACACGACCTTGCTTAAACATGCTTCTAATGTGACTGGATGTGCCGAAGCAATTGAAGGAATTTTTCGTAAAGCGGGATTTCCCACAGGAGTGTTTTCACATCTTAAACTTTCCGGAAACAAAACATCCGAGATTATTAAGGACCACCGAATTCGCGCAGTAAGTCTTACAGGAAGTGAAAATGCCGGTAAGTCTGTGGCTTCGGCGGCCGGATCTGTCTTGAAAAAGTGTGTTCTCGAATTGGGCGGCAGTAATGCCTTCGTCATTCTCAATGACGCTAAACTCGATTTTATTATGGATGCAGCGGTCAACGGAAGGATACAAAACAACGGACAGAGTTGTATTGCTGCCAAGCGATTCATAGTCCAAGAAGGAATTTACAACGACTTCAAAAATCGGCTGATCCGGCGTTTCGAAGAACTTAACGTTGGTGATCCCTCAAATCCCTTAACCGATATCGGTCCTTTGGCGAGAGTAGACCTGGCCATTGAATTGGAAAATCAATTGAATAGCAGTCTCAAGAAAGGAGCCAAGCTCCTTGTCGGTGGTTCTCGAGAGGGCGCGCTTTTTCAGCCAACGATTATTGAAAATAGTCTTCCCGGAATGCCGTGTTTTGATCAGGAAACCTTCGGCCCCTTGGCTGCGCTAACGAGAGTCAATTCTGCCGAGGAAGCAATCAACCTAGCTAACCGCAGCAACTTTGGACTCGGAGCTACTATTTGCTCGGGATCTATCCAAAATTCCATTGAACTTGGAAAAGAGATTGAGGATGGCGCCGTTTTTGTAAATGAAATGGTCAAGTCTGATCCAAGATTACCTTTCGGAGGAACGAAGATATCGGGGTATGGCAGAGAGTTGGGTGCTTGGGGAATAAGGGAGTTCACAAATGTGAAGACGTACTTCGTTAAATAACTCGATAGATATGGAGACAAAGAGTAAACTGTCCCGCTTTTTGATGATTGCAATCCTGACGATTTCATCGGTGGGCATGAATGCACAGAATCTTCAAAAGGATAAAGCCCTGGGCAAGGCCTATTCAGAGTACGTTGAAGGCATGGTAGGCACCTATAATAACGAAGAACTTCGAGCATATATCCAGCTGGTTGGAAACAGACTTGAAGCCGAGATGGATAATCCGAGATTTCAGTTTAAGTACACCATTTTGCCGATGGCAGAACCAAATGCCTTTTCTATCCCCGGAGGTCACCTCTACATCACAACGGGGATGTTTCCTTTCTTGGAGTCGGAGGATGAGCTCGCCTGTATAATGGCACATGAAATCATTCACGCCAATAACAGGCACGTAATAAAATCCCAACGTCGTGGTATTCTTCCTGCAATTCTCCAAATTCCGGGGAGCATCGTCGGAGCAGTAATTGATGAGGACATTGGTAATGCATTGGCCTCCCCATTTCGGCAGTTGGGAGCACTTACGCACGCCTCTTACAGCCGCAAACAGGAAACGGAAGCAGATCTGGAAGGAATTGAAATTGCCGCACGAGCCGGTTACGACCCTAACGCCTTGAAGACAATTCTAGAAAGGATTGGCAAGTATGAGGAGCTGGTTACCGGGAAGGACGAAGAAGTTGATCGATTCTCTACCCATCCCCTAACTGCGGACCGAGTGGAAAGAATTGATGAGTCAATGAAAACCCTCAGCGTAGTTGACCGAAAAGAAATATCTCCTGACTTTATTAAGGAGTTCGATGGTGTTTTAGCAGGGACAGACCCCAGTTCGGGGGTAATTGAAGATTCCACTTTTTATCATCCGAACAAGAATTTCAAAATGACCTTTCCCAAAAATTGGGAAGTTGCTTTCATGGGAAATCTCATCGCAGGAGGGAGCAAAGAAGAAATGGAGCTTATGCAAATCTCCTTCAAAGAAAGTGAAGCCGATCCTGATTCAATCGCGTCGCAATTCATCAATTCCATGAAGAGCTACGGAAATTCGGCAATGATAGGATCTGAGCCTATCATTGTTAATGGTAAAAAAGGGCATCTCATCGGCTACAAGGAGACCTATAACGACACTACTTATTATGGCTTCAGGATGTGGCTGAGACAAAACGACCTCTTATTCCAATTTTTAGCCATTAGCACCTCCGAAGACCAGTCGGAAATGCAGGATATCATCTACACGTTAGATGAATTGAATGATGACGATCGAAATTCGGTGATGGCCAATGTGATTCGATTTATCAAACCCAAAGTTGGCGAAACGATCACCAAACTGGTTGAACGCACCAACGCAGTAAGTGACAAATCGTTTACCGGCCTGATCAATCAACTTTCAGAAGAAGAAGTAGTGCCGGAAGATAAACTGGTCAAAGTAGTAGTATCCGAAAAGTACTTAACTAAATAAAATGGCTTCAAATAAGGAATTCGTAGACTATGTGGTCGAACAATTATCGCTTAACGATGAAGTAAGGGCCAGATCTATGTTTGGTGAATACGGTCTCTATTGTACCAATAAGTTCTTTGGTTCTGTTTGTGATAATCGGTTGTTCTTCAAGCCAACTGCAGCGGGTCGTGAGTTTATCGGAACGCCTACAGAAGCTCCACCCTATCCTGGGGCTAAAAACAGTTTTCTAATTGAAGAAAAAATAGAAGACCGAGAATGGTTAGCAGAACTTCTGCGATTGACAGTCGCTGAGCTGCCAGAGCCAAAACCTCGGAAAAAGAAAAATTAGAATCTGGCGGTGAGGAAGAGATTTGCACCTCCAAAAGAGAAAATCACTCGTCCATCGAAATCCGAAAAAGGTATGTCTCGTACAGTGTAGGCATTGGTTGAATAGGCCACTCCTGCACCCCAGTTTTTTCCGATGAAGTATTCGAGGGATACTGCTGTCTCGAGAATATTGATCGATATATCTGCGACTGTGAGACCAATCCATTCAAAAGAATACCTACCGAGTAATCTGGGGGCTATGTAAGCTCCCCCATGCACGCCTAAGAGCAAAGCGGGAGCACCTATGCCATCGCTCACTTCGGTTGATGAGCTGTTTAACCTCCCTTCAAAACCTGCTTTGAAATAGACGTATCGCATTCCGACTGAAAAACCGACATTCCAATTGGTCTCATTCCAAATGGAGTAGCGCCAAGTTAAAGCAGTGTAATAGGTATCAAAGGAAAGATTGATTTCTGCTCCGACTTCAAAAGTGGTATCTCTCACGGTAATTGATTCGTCTAGAACAAAATCCTGACTGCGCAGTAATTGAGTAAATGAAACCAAAAATTGTGATCTCTGACCAACTCTGAGCAAAGCATCAGTTTTAAAAACCCGCATGTCTTCGAGCAGATTCAGATCGTCCTCCAAACTCAATTCAGTACCCAAAACACTTCCGTCTATTCTCAGCCTGGTATCGACTTTCGGAAAATATGCTCCTGTTGAAAAGTAGACCCTGGGGTTGAAAACAGTGCTATCTCTCGTCAGCACAGACTGAGACCAACCTTCTTGGAGGAACGACAAAACAAAAATAAAGACAAGGAGCGATCTATACATGGAACTGCTGGTGAGTTCAAAAAAAGCAATTTTTCCCGTATAGTAAGTCAAGGGAATAATTCGAGTTCGTAGAATGAATCTTGGTGCAGTCTTGGAAGTTATTTAAAGAGCTGAACAATTCCGCACCAAAAGGGCCGATAATCAATTCAAAACCTTGCGGTCAGAAACAGGTTTCCACCTCCGAACTCAAAATTGATTCTTCCATCAAAATCAGAAAAGGGAATATCTCTAACGACATAGTCATTAGTAGAATAAGCTACCCCCAGGCCCCAATTCTTTCCAATGAAGTACTCGAGGGATGCATTGGTTTCGAGAATGTTAATGGATATCCCTGCCACGGAAAGCCCAATCCATTCAAAGGAATACCTACCGAGCAGTCGAGGAAAAAGGTAGGCACCACCGTGGAGGCC
>CAZWQX010000137.1:0-10434 GCA_964635965.1 uncultured Cryomorphaceae bacterium | reverse complement strand
TAAGGGCATCTTCATCCACCACTCCCCCTCTGGCAGCATTCACCAAAATTGACCCCTTTTTCATCATCGCCAACTCGGCAGAGCCAATAAGTGCTCCACCTTCTTGTTTGGGAATATGCAATGAGATTGCATCACTTTCCTTAAGTAAGGTCTCTAAATCGACCTGCTCAACTTCTACATTGACCTCTCCAAATCCAGGGATTTCCCACTTCACATTTCGATTTGCCGGAACGATATCATAACAAATCACTTTCATACCGGCACCTAAAGCGTACGAAGCAGTGGCACGTCCAATACGACCAAAGCCCATTACACCTAAAGTCTTTCCTCGAAGCTCAATTCCCTTCGCGTATTTCTTCTTTAAAACTTTGAACTCGGTAGAACCTGAACCCGGCATTTGCTTATTAGCATCAAATGTATTCCGTGCTAAACTGAATAGTTGACCCGTTACCAATTCTGCAACGGATTGCGAACTACTTGCAGGAGTATTTGCTACCGTTCGGCCAATTGAACGCGCGTATTCAACATCGATATTATCCATTCCTACTCCACCTCTTCCGATGAACTGCAGATTTGGGCACGCATCAATCAAGTCTTTTCTTACTGTTGTAGCACTTCGAACGAGGAGCCCAACTACGTTCTGGGAGTTGATATAATCCGCTAAATCTGCTTGATCTACTTTATCTGTAATGACGATAAATCCAGCTGATTCGAGCTTTGAGATTCCCGATGGAGACAATCCATCATTTGCAAGTATTTTCATGGTAATTTCTTTATGCAGTTCTTTCCAATTCTCTCATTACTTCAACCAGGACGTTGATACTATCTATTGTGAGCGCATTATACATGCTCGCACGATAACCACCAACGGATCGATGTCCCTTAAGACCATTGATTTGAGCATCTTTCCACATGGTATCAAACCGCTCTTTATGTGTCTCTTCGTCGTTCAAAACAAAGGTGGCGTTCATTACACTTCTGTCTTCAACTGCTGTTGTTCCTTTGAATAATGGATTACGATCAATCTCCGTGTAAAGGGTTTTGGCTTTTCGGTTGTTTCTTCTTTCAATTTCTGAAACACCACCTTCACCTTTCATCCACTCCAAGGTCAGCATGGAAGTGTAAACGGCAAAAACAGGAGGAGTATTGAACATGGAGTCTTTTGAATCGTGAATATTCAAATCCAACATAGACGGAATTTGACGACCCGTTTTGCCTAATGAGTCTTTCTTTACGATGTAAACGGTAGTCCCTGCAGGCCCCATGTTCTTCTGGGCTCCGGCGTAAATCAAATCAAATTTTGAGACATCTACAGGTTTGCTAAAAATGTCGCTTGACATGTCACAAAGCAGTGGTGCTTCACTCTCTGGAAAAGATTTGAACTGGGTACCAAAAATGGTGTTGTTCGAAGTCAAATGGAGATAGTCAACATCACTTGGAACGTCATAGCCTTTAGGAATATAATTGTAATTATCCTCCTTGCTGGAAGCAAGAACACGGACATCTCCTAAGAGTTTGGCTTCCTTAATGGCTTTAGATGACCAGGAACCTGTGTCAACGTATGCGCCAACTCCGCCTTCAGACTTCATGTAATTTATTGCACTGGTGTAAAAACCCAAACTAGCTCCACCCTGAAGAAATAGAACGGTATAATCTTCAGGAACATTTAGTAATTCTTTTACAAGGGAACGCGCATGCTCCATTATCTCAACGAACTCTTTGCTTCGGTGAGAAATTTCGATTAGTGAAAGTCCTATTCCGTTTAATTCAAGAACACTTTCCGATGCTTTTTGAAATACTTCTTGAGGAAGCACGCAGGGACCTGCGCTGAAGTTGTGAACCATGTCCAAAGTATAAATTTCGAAATTTAGGATCGTCCTAAAAACACGGCAAAGCTATGGCCTTTTTTTGGATGAGCAATGAGCAATTCATTACCTAAAAATTAAACTATTACTTATCGATCAGTGGATTTTTTTCTTCCCTTTTTCTGTTCAGGTCAGGACGATCGGGAAAATTGAATTGAGCACCTGTTTCGGCACTCTTCGGACGACTCATATCGATAAATTCGTGTAGCTTCCAATAATCGCCAGTCCAGGAATAACCATCGAAAGCGGTGCTTGGCCCGTAAAAAGCATAGTTCCCCTTCAAGTTAGGTGTTTTAGGTTCAAGCTTATCAAAGATTATCATTTCCTTTGGCTCCAGCCATTTGAGGTTCATCACTACCTCATCGGCATATTCAAAAACTCTTCGATTCACCAAATCACCTTCCTTCTCAAAGAGGGGAAATCCCAACTCCACTTCATTTTTTTTATTGACAACCAGAACGTCTAGTACTTTAATGGTTGTAAGATCATTTTTTCCGTCCCAACCGACCAATGTGTAATAAGTTTTTCGTTTGATTTTTTTCGGGTGTAGCTCATAATAAATGGCGCCATACCAATCGTTTGGCTTGATTACCGAGCTTTCATCCTCGTGTTTTAATTCTCGATTTTCTTCGAATTGGCGAAAATCTCCGTTTGGAAAAAGAAGATAGAGTCTAAAAGTGTGCCGTCCATTCTCAAGAGGAATGTTCCAATTAAACAAGCGAAACCGCTCATCCTCTGGCATTAATTTAGAAACCTTGGGAATCTTTTCAAAAGGATACTCAAAACAACCATCTTGTGAAAACGCCTGAAGCAGTAGCGTTTCAAATGAATCAGACGCAGCAAGTTTTTCATCAGTAGATGCCTCGCTTCCGATAACTTCAAGATGAAGAGCCATTTTTGACTCTAACTCAGCCAAGGTCTGACCTTGAGAGGAAGATGTTAGAAATACAACGAATGATATGAGGGCAATTCTCATCTTACGAAGAAACGATAAAAACCGGCCCGTGGTATTCGTTTAAAGGTGCATGAACTCTTTCTTCTTCGTGAGTTCGTCTTCACTCTCGCGATAATCAGGATCATCAACACAACAGTCTACAGGACAAACTGCGGCACATTGCGGTTCATCGTGAAAACCTACGCATTCAGTACACTTATCTGTTACGATGTAATAGACGTCCATATCAACGGGTTCTTGCTCTGCATCAGCTTCGTAAGAGTTTCCCATTGGAGTAGTGACAGCGCCGCTTAGATCGGTACCATCACTGAGACGCCATTCAACGCCTCCTTCATAAATTGCATTATTTGGGCATTCAGGCTCGCAAGCCCCACAATTAATGCACTCATCTGTTATCATTATCGCCATGGCTAATCCTATTTATCTGGGGTAGTTTTGATTTACTTTTGCAAATATATTCATCAACACTCTGAAGAACTATATCTGATCCATGCAAGTTGAATTGAAAAATCGTCGGAGACAGCTACATCAACTTTCGTCAGTGATTAATTCACTCACGGAAAACCAACATGAATCAAACATAGAGATAAACCACGAGGCAACCCAAAAGTTCAGTACAGCCGTGATTCATGCTCAAAATTTGAACCCTTGGTTTACCGAAAAGAATATCAAAAAATCATTGGAAGGATTATCCCATTTGCTGCAAAAGGAGTCTATTGATAAATGGTTGGCAGGTTATGAAGAAGAGTACTCAAACACTAAGAAAATCGGACTTATTCTGGCAGGTAATCTACCGATGGTGGGGTTTCACGATGTATTATGCGTGTTGGCTAGTGGAAATCACCCAACGGTGAAACTCTCTCACCAGGATAAACTTCTTTTACCTGCTCTTTTTGATGTTTACAATTCTACTTTCCCCGATGATGCATTTGATATTACCTGGTTGATTAATAGAAAAATGGAAGGGCTGGATGCTGTTATCGCAACGGGATCAAATAATAGCTCCAGGTATTTTGAATACTATTTTGGAAAATACCCGCATATTATCCGACGTAATAGGAATTCGGTCGCAGTTTTATCAGGTAAAGAATCAGATGAAGAGCTCTTCAAACTGGGAGAAGACATTTTTGACTACTTCGGTTTGGGCTGCAGAAACGTAGCTAAGCTATTTGTGAAAAAGGATTTTGATCTCGATCGATTCTTTCAATCCATCTTTGAATACAACCCGGTTATTCAGCACAATAAATACGCGAATAACTACGACTACTACAAAGCTTTGTGGTTGATGAACAGAGAAGACCTATTGGATAACGGTTTCTTACTCCTTCGACCGAGCGAAGAGTTTTCCAGTCCCGTAGGCTCACTTTACTATGAGCGGTATGAGACGGAAGATGAACTTTTGGACAAACTCGCCAAGCACAAAGAAGAGATTCAATGCGTGGTATCAAAAAACGATGTTGCATTCGGAAACTCACAAAAACCCGAACTCTGGGATTATGCCGATGGTATTGACACAATGGAGTTTCTTCTAAAGCTTAAATGATCTATTCAGGGAGGTATTCGAAACAACCCAAAGGGCGTGGATTATTGTAGGGCGTCCCAACTATATCAAAATTGGGAAGAGCTCCCTGACTGGTTCCCTTAAATCGTGCGAAAGCATCTTCTCGGAGCCTGAAATCACCACCAGAGAAATTGATGAAACCAGGATCAAATCCAACGAAAATTTCCTCAGAGAAGTATGATTGATCCAAGGCGAGGAAATCTTCTTCCAGCATTCGGATCATTGTATGATCGATTGAAAGATCGATTGAATTAGAGCTCGTTTCGAAATCGAATCCAAACTCATTCAAGCCATTACCATGAATGATGCAATTCCGGAATCGGCTGTTTATAATATCTCCCGTAGCTATGGTCTCAGAATCAACTTGGTATAAATTGGTCAGGAAAACAGCTGGTGTTTGACGGGTTGATGCTGACCAATTATTGGCAAAAGTGCAATGATCAAAGCGGTACTGACCAGCCCCCGTTACGGCGAGGTTGTACTGACCTCCGGCACTAATCAACAAATTTTGAGCTTGAATGCGGTAGTTTCTGCTGAAGATTCCTGCAATAGAATTATTACGGATGGCCACATTTTTTAACTCGATACCATTCTGAACAAGCGCGTTAGAGACGGCGGGATCAAAAGGAGATGGCTCCACCTGAATTCCTATGAAATTGTTCTTGATGATGGTGTTTTCAAAGGTATTGACATTGGCCTGTGATGCCCCGTTAATCCAAATTCGGTCCCATTGTCCGGGTTCTTCCTCGAAGAATTCTTCCAATCGATCTCCTTGAAAAATAACTGCCTCCCCGTTCTCATCGCCACATTCAATGTAGGCATCTTCGAAAACCCAAAGCCCCGATCCCTGATGAAAGTATATCTGGGTTCCCGGCTCAACAACTAGTTTTTGACCGGCATCAACCACGGCATAACCGTATACGACAATGGGTTTTTCAGGAGTCCACGTGATGGTTGCCCCCGGAGTAGGATCAATTATCGTGTAAGGTGGTAATCCATTATCCGGAAAGACTGTCGGGGTGTAGAAAATAGCATCCAATCCATATGCAAACAAGGTTACATACTGGAGATTTCCATTGATCGCAAATTCAAGAACGCCTACTTCGAGTGCCGTACAAATTTGAGCAGTATCAATGGTTACTTCGACGAATATAAATGCGCTATCCTCCGGGCCTATTTCAATCTCGGAAACTGAAGGACCTGGAAATCCATCGACGTTAATTCGAAAAGGATCATAAGTATTACAAGAGTCAATTACCGTAATCCGATCTATGGTTATGAATTCGTCTGAATTATTGTAGACCTTTAACACTTGCGTGGCAGAGCCTACTCCTTGGAAAATTGTATCAAAACTCACCGTATCCGTAGAAAAGGCAAGCCTGAAGTCAGGAGACGTATTAAACTCTTCCTTATTACAGCCGGAAGATAGCACTCCAATGATCAAAATGAGTGCCCCAAATACAATTAATGAGAAGGATTTTCGATTCACCACGAGAGAATAACTCTAAAGGGCCGACAATATTACAATTTTGCTCTGAGTATTTTCAGATTAAAAGGGAATCCGTACATTTGCAGCCCGTTTAACAAAAGCGTCATGAAAAAAGATATTCATCCGGAAAATTATCGCTTGGTTGTTTTTAAAGATTTAGCAGCCGATTACGCCTTTCTTTCTAAGTCTACTGCTGAATCAAAAGAGACGATTAAGTGGGAAGATGGCAATGAGTATCCATTGGTGAAATTGGAAATCTCAAGTGCATCTCACCCTTATTTTACAGGTAAAATGCAATTTGTAGATACTGCAGGACGTGTAGACAAGTTCCGCAAGCGTTACGCCAAATTCCAAAAGAAATAAGATTTTCCAAATCGAAATACGAAGCCTTTCCGATATCGGGAAGGCTTTTTTGTTTTCTTTGAGTTTATGAAGACTTTCCTAATCGATGTTGATCGCAAACGTCTCTTACCCCTGACATTTACTAGACACGCGGCCGATTTATTCGTTGGCACAAGTACCATTCGAGAAAAATGGGAAGATTACCTGGAGAGAAAGGTTGAATCAATTGGAGCGGAATATCTCAATGGCAGGATTGAATTTGATCGAGACAACTTAATCATCAATGGTGGTTGTATTCCAAATGAAGATTTGGTAAATGATATAGGCGAATTAAATGTTGAGGAGATGATTACTTATCGTGGTAAATTCATCGCGACTAGGATAAACGCTGACTCAGCAAAAAAGCTCCAAGAAGAGATCGACCAAGGAAAAGGAATTTCATTCACTTTTTTTCAGAAAAAGGAAGTATTCTTCAATCAAGAGCTCACGCTAATTGAGAAACCGTCTGACATATTTGCATACAATGGTGACATCCTAAAATCTGATTTCTACAGAAAGACGAAAAATTTCCATACCACCGAATTTGATGAAGGTGTTTTCACAAAGGGAAGCGAAATATTTATTGAAGACGGAGCGAAGCTGAACCATTGTGTTTTGAATGCGGAAGACGGCCCAATCTATATTTCGTCAGGTGCCGAAGTAATGGAAGGCAGCTTGATCAGAGGGCCTTTCTTTTTGGGTGAGCACTCATCGGTGAAGATGGGCGCAAAAATTTACGGTCCCACATCGATTGGAAAACACTGCAAAGTGGGGGGCGAAGTAAACAACTCGATCATTCATGATTACAGCAATAAAGGACACGATGGCTTCTTGGGTAACTCCGTAATTGGCTCATGGTGCAATCTGGGTGCTGACACCAATACTTCGAATTTGAAGAACACGTATGACGAAGTCAAAGTCTGGGACTATTCAAGAGAGGCCATTGTCCCTACAGGCCGCCAGTTTCATGGGTTGATTATGGGAGACCACTCGAAGGCAGGCATCAATACCATGTTCAACACAGGCACAGTTGTAGGAATGTGTGCGAACGTTTATGGAGGAGGTTTTCCTGACAAATTTGTTCCATCTTTTTCTTGGGGATCACCCGATAAGGGTTTCGTTTCATTTAGAATGGATAAAGCCGAAGAGATGGCTACCGCGATGATGAAAAGAAGAGACATCCAATTTTCATCGACCGACAAAATGATATTCGAAACGGTCGAAAAACACGACAAAAAGTACAGAAGCTGATCCAAAATCCAGTTTGGCACGAGGCTTGACCTTGTTGGATTATAGATAAAAATAGGGTCAATACTGACAGATTGACGCGATCCAGCATACTCTGATATGAACGATACTTTTTTTTGGGAACAGCAAGGACTTCAAGATTTAGTGGATAATGAAACAGAGTTCATTCCACTTATCACTAATGAAGATGAGGAGGCGATGAACAGTGAGGAGACTCCGGTTGAGCTACCCATTTTACCAATAAGAAACACCGTACTTTTTCCAGGTGTGGTTATACCCATTACCGTAGGCCGCGATAAGAGCATCAAGCTCATTCAAGACGCCTACAAAGGAGATCGAACCGTAGGGGTGATTAGCCAAAAGGAACAGGACATAGAAGATCCTGCATTTGATGACTTAAATCGAATTGGTACCATCGCCAAAATCATGCGTTTACTCAAAATGCCCGATGGAACCACCACGGTTATCATTCAAGGAAAAAAGAGATTTGAGCTCTTAGAGCCTGTCATGGAAATCCCTTACCTCAAAGCAAGGGTGAAGGAGTTTCCCGAAATCAAGCCACAAACGGGTAAGAAGAAATTTCAAGCCTTGGTTGATTCATTGAAGGATTTGGCTTTACACATTATCAAACTGTCTCCTAATATCCCTTCTGAGGCTCAGTTTGCCATCAAAAATATTGAGAGCCATAGTTTCTTGATCAATTTCATTTCGAGCAATATGAACGCCGAGGTGGATGACAAGCAAAAATTGCTGGAAATTGCGGATCTAAGAAAAAGAGCAGAGCTGGTATTGGAATACTTAAGCAAAGAACTTCAAATGCTCGAGCTTAAGAATGATATTCAATCGAAGGTCAAAACCGATATTGACCAGCAACAGCGGGAATACCTCTTGCATCAGCAAATGAAAACCATCCAAGAAGAGTTGGGTGGAAATCCTCAGGAAGAGCTCATCGACGAAATGCGTCGCCGTGCTTCTTCAAAAAAGTGGAATGAAAAAACCGATAAAGCATTCAGAAAGGAGTTAGATAAACTCCAACGAATGAATCCTCAAGGAGCTGATTATTCCGTTCAGTTGAATTATTTGGAACTCTTGCTCGACTTGCCTTGGGAAGAGTATTCTAAAGATCGATTTGACTTGAAAAGAGCTCAGAGAATCTTAGACAGGGATCATTACGGTCTTGAAAAAGTGAAAGATCGTATTATCGAACATTTGGCAGTTCTCAAATTGAAAGGGAACATGAAGTCACCAATTCTCTGTCTCTATGGCCCTCCCGGTGTGGGGAAAACCAGCTTGGGTAAATCCGTGGCAGAAGCCTTGGGCAGAAAATACAGTCGAATGTCATTGGGTGGATTACGTGACGAGGCTGAAATACGAGGTCACCGAAAAACCTACATCGGAGCCCTTCCTGGTCGTATTCTTCAAAGTTTGAAAAAAGCGGGTACATCAAACCCCGTGTTCATTCTCGATGAAATCGACAAGCTTGGGCGCGATGCTCATGGAGATCCATCGTCCGCAATGCTGGAAGTACTGGATCCCGAGCAGAATTCCACTTTTTACGATAACTATGTAGAAATGGACTATGACCTTTCAAAGGTTATGTTTATCGCAACTGCCAACACTTTAAATACCATTCATCCTGCCTTGCGAGACAGAATGGAGATAATTGAAGTGAACGGTTATACGGTCGAAGAAAAAGTAGAAATTGCACGCAAACACCTTTTGCCAAAACAGATCTCCGAAAATGGTCTCAAACGAGATCAAATAAAAGTCGGAAAGCCTGTTTTGGAAAAGATTGTGGAAGAGTATACCAACGAGTCGGGAGTTCGAACCTTGGAAAAGAAAATTTCCAAAATTGTTCGCCATCGCGCCATGCAATTGGCAATGGAAGAAGAGTTTGACCCAGCGGTAACCGCTACTCAGCTTGAAGATATACTTGGTCCTGCCCATGCGCGAGATAAATACCAAGATAACGATGTGGCCGGAGTTGTAACCGGATTGGCTTGGACACCAACAGGGGGTGACATTCTTTTCATAGAAACGTCACTAACCAAAGGAAAAGGGAAACTCACCTTAACGGGTAATTTGGGGGCTGTGATGAAAGAATCGGCAATGATCGCGCTGGAATACCTAAAATCCCACAGCGATCATCTCGGAATGGATCAAGATGTGTTTGATAAATGGAACATCCATATTCACGTTCCGGCAGGTGCCACACCAAAGGACGGACCTTCAGCAGGGATTACCATACTGACGGCCTTAGCATCTATTTTCACTCAAAGAAAAGTGAAGAAATATCTGGCAATGACCGGTGAAATCACACTAAGAGGAAAAGTCCTTCCAGTGGGAGGAATCAAGGAAAAAATTCTTGCGGCAAAGAGAGCGAATATCAAGGAAATCATCATGTCTTCAAAGAATAAGAAAGACTTGAAAGAGATTAATCCCAAGTACATTGAAGGCCTCACTTTTCACTTTGTAGATGAGATGATCGATGTAGTTGATAAGGCTCTTCTAAAGCAGAAAGTAGAACAACCACTTAAGGTGGCTTAGACAATCTTAACACCGTGCAATAGACCGAATTTTTTTCCGTTTTTTGCTACTGAGATGTTTAAACGGTTTGCGGTTGCGTTAGCGATCCTTCTTATTTCTGATTTCGCTTATGGACAAGGTAATGGTCAAACCAACTACCAGGTTCTACAATTGATTTCTCCCGCGCGAGTTGCGGCTTTAGGAGGAAATGCAATTGCCGTGAAAGATGGTGATATTAACTTGGGAATGGTCGCGCCTTCTCTATTGGATTCACTCTCTTCGGATCAAATTGCTTTTGGTTATACTCCTTTTTTCGGAGAAGCGAATATCCTCCACGCAGGATATGCGAAACACATTGACAGCCTAGGCACTTTTTTTCTGGGAATTCAGAGCCTCGGATATGGTGATT
>CAZWQX010000136.1:0-10623 GCA_964635965.1 uncultured Cryomorphaceae bacterium | reverse complement strand
AGTGCTGTATATGGCAGCCCATCCCGATGATGAGAACACCAGACTAATCTCCTATTTCGAAAATAAACTCCATGCACGAACGGCATACCTTTCTCTGACTCGCGGTGATGGAGGGCAAAATTTGATCGGGACGGAAATTGGCGCTTCCATAGGTATTTTGAGAACTAGGGAATTAATGGCGGCACGAGCTATAGATGGAGGAGAGCAGTTTTTCACTAGGGCAGTAGATTTCGGGTATTCAAAAAGTGCCGATGAATCATTTCGCAAGTGGGGCAAAGAGAATATTTTAAGAGATGCCGTTTGGGTAATTCGAAATTTCAGACCGGATGTGATTGTAACGCGATTTCCGCCAACCAACTACGCAGGTCATGGACACCATGAAGCGAGCGCAGTGGTGGCAGAAGAAGCTTTCGATCTCGCAGCAGATCCTTCTGCATTCCCCGAACAACTTGAGTATGTTGATACCTGGCAGACGAAACGACTCTATTTCAACACCAGCACGTGGTGGGTGAAAGACCTTGCTGATCGAGCAAAAAACTCAGACGACTACCTGATGGCAAATGTCGGAGAATACAATCCTTTAATTGGAGAGACATACGCCCAGATTGCCGCCAGAAGTAGAAGTGAACACAAGAGTCAAGGATTTGGCTCTGATTATCCTATGGGTAATCAAATGGAGTACATGAAGTATGTAAAAGGTAAAAAGGCTGAAAAAGGAACGGATATACTTTCGGAGGTAGGAACTTCTTGGGATGATACTCCATTTCCGGAAGTAGGTCAAATCCTCTCTGCGGCAATTCAGGATTACGACTTTGCAAATCCTCCAGAAATAGTTGATGATCTGGTTAAAGCGCTACTAATCATTCAAAGTTCAGAAGAAAATCCTTCTTGGGAATGGAAAAAAAGAGAACTTGAAAACCTTCTTCTCGATGCATCAGGATTGGAAATGGAGGCTGCGTGTGCTGACGGATTGTACAGCCCTGGTAGCAATATATCCGCAGAAGTTAAAATCAATTCAAAATCAGATAAAGAGGTATTTCTTCATAGCCTGACCAGTCGCGAAAAGAGAATTGAAGTCAATTCGGCGATTGAGAAATATGATTTTTACTACAGTGAAATCGATATTGCTCTTCCAAGCAATGAAGAATTCGGGAATCCTTACTGGCTTAATAGTGAGTATGAAAATCTCTATGAGGTTTTGGGCTATGAGAATCTGGGAAAACCGGAGAATGATTTGCAAATATTCGTGGATACTGATATTGAGATCGAAGGATATCGGTTTAATCACAAAATTCAAGTAGTTAAAAAGGTTGTGGATCCTGCTAAAGCCGTCATTTACAGCCCTGTTTATGTAGTTCCCGAAATAACTGCACGATTCGACGAAAACACCGTCGTAACTTCATCGGACTATGGGAAAGAAGTTCTCGTGACGGTAATGGCTCATAGGGATAGCCTTCAGGGACAACTACGACCGAAACTGCCCAAGGGATGGACTTGTACTCCTGACATCGTTAAGATCAGCCTCAAAGCCAAAGGAGAGATTGAAAAAGTACGATTCACTCTAGTTCCTGAATCAAATCCAACCAGAGGAGAGATGAGCCTTTCATTCACACACGATAATGCAAGTGATTTTCTACCGCTGAAGGCACTAGAAGTAATTGACTACGACCATATTCCGGCCCAGATCAGAATGACTGGTTCGAGTGTTGAAATTATTCCAATCGACATTAATCTGGCAGGAGTTAAAAAAATCGGTTATATCGAAGGCCCGGGTGATGAAGTGGCGAAGTATTTGCGATCCGTCAGTTATGACGTGACGGTCATTTCAGAGGATTATTTAGTTAGTGGTGACTTATCTATATTCGACGCCATCGTAACCGGAATTCGGGCGTTCAATCGTCGAGAAGATTTGGCTTTTGCCAATGACAAACTCAACGAATATGTGGCTAACGGCGGTACTTGGGTAGTACAATACAATACCTCTCGCAGGATCAAAAGCGACGAAATCGGACCTTATCCTTTTACAATATCTCGTGAACGCGTCACTGATGAAACAGCTCCTGCAAGTTTTCCATTTCCGGATCATCCGGCATTGAATTTTCCGAACAAAATCACAGAAAGAGATTTTGAAGGATGGGTTCAGGAAAGAGGGCTCTATTTCGCAAGTGAATGGGACGAGAGTTTTACACCAGTGATATCCTGGGCGGATCCCGAAGAACCAGACAGGAATGGCGGCCTTATCGTTGCCCCATATGGAAAGGGCTATTTCGTGTATACCGGTATTTCTTTTTTTCGCGAATTACCCGCCGGAGTTTCGGGAGCTTACAGACTCATGGCAAATATTCTCGCCCTTTCAAAATCGAACGATGAGTAGTCCTGAAATGGGAGAAAAAAATTGGAGTAGAGTGTATCTACTGGTGCTGAGTTTCTTTGTAGCATTCTGCCTTTTCATGTATCTGTTTACCGAATTTACAACATGAGTTGGCCGGACTATATCGTTCTGATCGGAACTCTTCTCTTCATCGTAATTTACGGTACCTACAAAACCAGAAGAAGCAAGAATATAGAAGGGTACCTTCTTGGTGACAAGCAGATGAGTGGCTTGACCATTGGGCTCTCAGTAATGGCAACGCAAGCCAGCGCCATCACCTTCTTGAGTACACCGGGACAGGCATATGAATCCGGAATGGCATTTGTCCAAAACTACTTGGGTCTGCCACTTGCTCTCATAGTTGTTTCTGCCGTTTTCATTCCAATATATTACAAGCTTAAAGTATTCACCGCTTATGAATATCTGGAAAAAAGATTCGACCTCAAGAACAGGATGTTAGCTGCATTTCTCTTCTTGGTGCAACGAGGTTTGGCAGCGGGGATAACTATTTATGCTCCGGCCATTGTACTTTCTTCGGTGCTGGGTTGGAATCTACAAGGAACCATATTGGTCGTAGGACTATTGGTGATTATCTATACTGTATCAGGCGGAACGAAGGCTGTAAGTCTTACTCAAAAATGGCAGATGGCCGTCATACTATTAGGAATGGGTGTTGCTTTTGGCACCATCATTCACAATCTTCCCAAGGAAGTATCATTCATCGATGGAGTTGGTTTGGCTGGAAAAATGGGTAAAACAGAAGCTCTCAACTTCAACTTTGATTTCAAAGAACGCTATACTTTTTGGTCGGGAATTACAGGTGGTTTTTTCCTTGCCCTGTCATACTTTGGAACCGACCAAAGTCAAGTTCAACGTTACCTCGGTGGTTCTTCGATCAAGGAAAGCAGGCTTGGCTTGATGTTTAATGCGGTGCTGAAGATTCCTATGCAGTTTTGTATTCTTCTCACCGGGGTCATGGTGTTCGTTTTTTACCAGTTCCAGCCTCATGATGTCTTATTTGACACCACCTCACTCGAATTAGTAGAAGACACTAAATACAGCGCTCAACTTGAGGAAATTCGAGAAAGACATTACGCTATTCACACCGAGAAAAGTGAAATGGCCATTGCGTATTTGGAAGCCAAAGAGAGCCAGGATAAGGAATTGACTGAAGAGACATTGACTCAACTCAAATCGTTAAATGCAAAAGCTGTTTCGGTTAGAGATGAAGCGAAAAACCTGGTTGAAGAAGCGTTTCCTGAGAATACTCAGAAGGATTCGGACTATGTGTTTATTAGTTACATCCTGAATTTTATGCCCTCAGGACTAATCGGCCTCCTATTGGCGGTAATAATCTCAGCCGCCATGTCGAGTACTGCAGGAGAATTAAATGCACTTGGATCAACTACTTCTGTCGATTTTTATCGAAGACTGATTAAGAAAGATGGTTCAGATGCTCACTACGTACTTGTGAGCAAAATTCTCACAGCGTTTTGGGGAGTGGTGGCGGTAGGTTTTGCGCTTTATGCAGATCTTTTCGAAAACCTGATTGAGGCAGTCAATATTTTAGGAAGTCTTTTTTATGGAACAATTCTGGGAATTTTTCTCACAGCATTTTTCCTAAAATTTGTAGGAGGCAATTCAGTATTTCTGGCGGCGATCATTGCACAGGGATCAATCCTCTTATTATATTCATTCAAATCGGAGGATATCTCCTACCTGTGGTATAATGCAATTGGTTGCGGATTGGTGATGTTTCTGGCAATAATCCTTTCATTGGGCAAAAAAAAAGTCGCCACATAAAGTAACGACCCTTTTCTTTCTCTGATTCAATATCATTCTTCCTTTCTAATTTCTTTGAGTATCGGTAGATATGCATAAACCTTTTCCGGCTTTTCATTACCGTACTTATCGAATCGTTGCCAGATTCCGTATTTCTCTCCGTCTCGGTATTCTCCTTTGCTTTCAACCTGACCTGATTCATAGTAGTAAACGAATGAGCCGTGGGGAATCTCCATAGCCTCATCCAGGTATTTTCCTTCCATTTTCAATTCACCTGATAAAAAATAAGCCTTTACGGAAAAAGTATCATCAGGTGTTTTGGTTAGTTCACAGTAGTAAAAGGCATTTTTCTTCTTGGTTTCCTTCATCCGTTCATCGAGATAAATGGTCTCTTCACCTCCATTATCAGAAAAGGCCAAAAAACTTATTCCCAGGAAGATTATGCACAATAGTTGGCGTAGCATAGCAACAAACATTTTGCTTTTTATACGTGAAAACTTGTATTCGGTTACTTGTTTTTGCAGGAATGTCCATCAAGCCATCCACCCTTCCCGATCTAAGGAACGGTACTGAATGGCTTCAGCTAAGTGATTTGGGCGTATTGTTTCGGAGCTTTCCAGATCAGCCACTGTTCTGGCAACCTTAAGAATACGAGCGTAGGATCGAGCTGAAAATCCCAGACGTTCAACTGCATTTTTGAGCAAGTCCTCACCAACCTTATCAATCTCGCAGTAGCGTTTTTGAAGCTTAGGTGTGAGCTGGGCATTTGAGTAAACGCTCTTTTCCGTGCTATAACGATTAGACTGAATTTTTCTAGCCTTCACAACTCTCTCGCGAATGCCGGAAGAAGATTCACCTGGAGCTCTATTGCGAAGTTCTTCGAAAGGAACAGGGTTAACTTCAATATGAAGATCAATACGGTCCAAAAGAGGCCCTGAGATTTTAGCGAGATATCGTCTTACCGCAAATTCACTATCAGCAGATTCCCCCGGTTTAAAAAAGTCGCCACTCGGTGAAGGATTCATAGATGCAACAAGCATGAATGACGAAGGATAATCAACTGAAATTCTGGCCCTTGATATTGTAACCACTCTATCCTCTAAAGGCTGACGCAGCACTTCTAAAACCGATCTTTTAAATTCAGGTAACTCATCAAGAAAGAGAATTCCATTGTGCGCCAAAGAAATCTCACCCGGCTTAGGATGACTTCCTCCTCCAACCAAGGCAACATCTGACACAGTATGATGTGGGTTGCGGAATGGACGTTCGACAATCAGTGAATTATTGGCTCCGAGTAATCCGCTAACCGAATGAATTTTTGTGGTTTCCAAAGCTTCATCGAGGGTTAATGGAGGAAGAATAGTTGGAATTCTTTTTGCCAACATGGTTTTACCAACTCCCGGAGGTCCGATCAAAATGATGTTATGCCCCCCGGCGGCAGCTATTTCTAATGCGCGTTTTACATTTTCTTGCCCTTTAACATCACTGAAATCAACGCTTGAGTGCAATGGAGAAGCGGAAAACACCTCGTCAATATTTATGTGAACAGGACTTAAGGTTGCGGAACCGCTAACAACTTCCACTGCTTCGCTTATGTTGTGCACGCCATAAATGTCGATACCCTCCACAACTGCTGCTTCTTTCGCATTTTGCGCCGGTAAGATGAAGGCCTTAAAGCCTTCATTTTTGGCGCTAATAGCCATAGGTAATGCCCCTTTAATAGGTTGTAGA
Source organism: uncultured Cryomorphaceae bacterium (assembly GCA_964635965.1). Lineage (GTDB taxonomy): Bacteria > Bacteroidota > Bacteroidia > Flavobacteriales_D > Cryomorphaceae > JAKVAV01. The sequence goes on along the minus strand of CAZWQX010000136.1, from coordinate 4,739 downwards.
CCTCCATCAAGGGATAGCTCACCCATTATCAAAAAACTTCCGAGCTGAGGCGCATTGATCTGACTACTAGAAGCCAAAATTCCCAAGGCGAGCGGCAAATCATAAGCTGAGCCCTCCTTCCTGATATCGGCAGGAGCCATGTTAATGGTTATCTTTTTTCCGGGTAGTTTATACCCGTTGTTCGAAAGAGCTGCGTCGATGCGCTGTTTGCTCTCTTTTACGGCGTTGTCGGGAAGCCCTACCAGATGAAAGTTTATTCCATTAGCAAGATTAACCTCAACGGTTATTGTAATCGCCTCCACTCCATACACCGCACTTCCGTAGGTTTTAACCAACATAATTAAGCGATGTTTCGCTCAATATAGTCAATTAAAGTGTGAATTACTTTGATATGAATTTCTTGAATGCGGTCGGCGTAGCCCTGAAAAGGAACTCGAACTTCTACATCTGCGAGATGGGCCAATTTCCCGCCACCATTGCCTGTTAAGGCAATCAATTTAACACCTTTCTCCTTCCCGGCTTCGAAGGCTTTAACAACATTGGGTGAATTTCCGCTCGTGCTAATGCCCAATAGAACGTCCCCTTCGTTAGCGACTCCTTCTACATATCTGGAGAAGACGTACTCATATCCAAAGTCGTTTGCCACGCAGGCAATATGCGAAGGATCAGAGATGGAGATAGCAGGAATCGACTTTCTGTTTTCTCGGTATCTTCCTGTCAGCTCTTCCGCAAAATGCATAGCGTCGCACATCGACCCACCATTTCCGCAAGAAAGAATCTTACCTCCCGAATTTAACGAGGTAACCATTGCCTTACCGGCTCGTTCCACACTCTCAAAAAAGGAAGGAGTATTGAATATCACATCAAGGAGTGATCTCGCTTCTGTAAAATGACTTTTTAGGTGTTCGTCCATATCGCCGTTTTGACGAAAATAGAAAAGATCACTGAGCTAGTTTTTCCGTGCACCAGTTTTCCGCGTCCTCCATATTACTTACTATTTTATATGGTACGGGTTGAGGTGTAATAGAAAAGATCATTTTAAGTATGGAACGAACGGCTATTTTGGTAATCACATATGCTGTACCCCTGCAATGAGTCTTGAGATCATCACGATTCTCCTCTAACCATTTGGCCTGCATTTTTTGGTGCCGAAGTGACGGTAATGTAGCTTTTCGGGCGTCAAAAATTATCGAAAGATCCTTTTTCCTCGAGTACAGATCTTTCATACCATTTAAGTAATCAAGAAAATTTTCGTCAGTAGATGGCTCACCCGTGAAGGAAATGAAAACGAGCGGGAATCTTTCTTTGTTAATTTCAGCGTAAGGAAATGGCATCTCGATCTGAATCTTCAAAATGACCTATACCACGTTCCAACCAATCTTCATAAGCAGGAATATCAGGGTCATACGCTGCTGATTCATGCAGTGGCTCCAAGCCATCATGCCCAAGCATTACATAATATGGCTGAGAATTATTCTTAAAATTCTCTATTTGAAAATCACTCCAACGATTACCTACGGTGCGAATTTTCTTTCCCGTAGTTTCTGAAACGTATTGCTCTTGCTCCGGCAATTTCTTTCGTTCATCGACATACAATGAGATTAAAACGACTTCAGATCTCAACTTTTCAAGGATCCTTGGATCGCTCCAAACCTGTTCCTCCATCTTTCGGCAGTTCACACAAGCCCAACCGGTAAAATCGAGTAATATGGGTTTGTCGACTTTTTTTGCATAGGCCAATCCCGTTTCAAAATCGTGGAAACAATTCAATCCATGAGGGCAATGCTCGGGATCGGCGCCTTGAGGAATTTCTCCATTTGAACCTGCAACAATAGTTGTCTTAGACCCAAAAAGCCCAGGTGATTCACTGTAAAAAGCAGGCGGGGGAAATCCACTGATCAATTTTAAAGGAGCTCCCCACAATCCCGGAATCAAATACAGGGTGAAGCTCAATGCCAGCACCCCCAATAACATTCTACCGACACTCAATTGATCGACCTTACTATCATGCGGCATTCGGAAAAATCCAAATAAATAGAGGAACATGGCGAAGAAAACCGCTATCCAAATGGCTAAGAATATTTCTCTTGGAAGAAGGTTCGTCTGGAGAACCAGATCGGCATTTGATAAAAACTTGAACGCCAATGCCAATTCTAAAAATCCTAAGAAAACCTTAACCGTATTGAGCCACCCACCTGATTTCGGAAGACTGTTGAGCCAACTTGGAAAGGCTGCAAACAGACCAAACGGCAGGGCTAATCCGAGACCAAATCCAAGCATTCCAACTGTAAGTGCAGAAGCCCCACCATCGGTAGAAAGAACACTCCCCAAAAGGGCTCCTAATAAAGGTCCTGTGCAAGAAAAACTGACCAAAACCAATACAATGGCCATAAAGAAAATTCCGATAATCCCACCGACATCAGAAGCCTTATCTGCTTTATTAACCCAACTGGCAGGTAGAGTTATTTCAAATGCACCAAAAAAGCTTATCGCAAAAACGATAAAGACTACAAAGAAGAAAATATTCAGTGGTGCATTGGTGGATACTTGATTGAGAATATCAGGGCTAATGCTCTCAAAAAGGTGGAAAGGAACACTCAAAAGAACATACACCAGAATTATGCTCGAGCTATAAATTAGGGCGTTTTTGATTCCCGCTGCACGCGTCTTGCTCTGCTTGGTGAAAAAGCTAACCGTCATCGGTACCATAGGGAAAACACATGGTGTTAAGAGAGCGGCAAATCCTCCAAAAAATGCAAGGAGCAAAACTCCCCATGCAGATTTCTTTTCTTCTTTTTCTCCTGTTTCGGTTTCGCTTAGTTCGGCTTCTGAATCTTGAATTGCGGCTTTGGCAATCCCGGGCTTCAGTTCAAAAGAAAATTCCTCTTGTTCTACAATACAGCGCCCATCATCGCAAACCATGTAGTCGATATACCCAACAAGTTCAATTGGTTCGTCAGAATTCTTGGCTACTTCAAAATCAAAATCTGCTGATTTCTCAAAGTAAGCGACATCAACCTCAAATACTTGATCGAACTCCACTTTAGGCTCGGTCTCGTTAACTTCTCCTATCAGGTTGTAGGCATCCGATTCTTCCAAAACAAATTCTGTTGGAAGAGGCCCCTCATCACCTGTGAGTTTCGAGGAATACATATGCCACGTTTCTGCGATTGAAGCAGAAGCCTTAATTACAGCAGAAGAATCCGTTTCCTGAACCGAAAACTCCCAAGAAACAGGTTTGATGATTTCCGTATCGAGTTGAGCACCTGCTCCAAAGGGGGAAGCAGATGACTCCTCTTCTTGCTTTACGGAAATATCTAACGTGAAGTCAATGTCTTCAGGAGGAAGGCACATCTCATGGTTGCAAACCATAAAAGTGAGATAACCCGACACAGAAAAATCTTCTTTCGCCAAGTGTTTGATGGGAAGCTTAAAATCAACTTTCTCCTCATAGTAGTTGAGATCCATATCGAAGTTTGGATCAAACTCTGTAAGGTATTTCCCGCCTTGTAAAGATCCTTGAGTCTTAAAATCATCGGATTCATTTAACGTCACCGACGTTGGTATTGGCCCCATATCTGAAGGAAGTTCTACAGCATAAACATGCCATCCTTCCTCAATAGTCGCAGAAAAGTTCAGTTCACTAACTCCATCGCCTTTATCTTTTACACTGAAGGTCCAGTCGACAGGATCATAGATCTGACCGTAGATTGAGGTGATTCCAAAAAAGAGAAAAAGAAAAAAAGCTTTGAATTTCAACATGCTTTCACTCGGGAATTTAGAAGGATCAAAGCTACGTAATTTAGAATTTCAATACATGCATTTGAAAATCATTGTTTGATTCCTAAACTAGAGAAAATCAATTTCTTCACCTGGCTTAAGAGAGAATTGCCTTCGAATAATCCAGACCAAAATGTAAATAGCGATTGTATCGACCAGAGCTGCCAATACCTTGAAGAGCCAACCATCGAGGATAAACTCGGTCATTGTACCCATCGATAGCTTGCCCACGAAAAGAACGAAGACAACCAAGGTTGTGTCAACGAGCTGAGAAACAATCGTAGAGGCATTATTTCGCAACCATAACTTCCGACCATTGGTAAGTCGTTTCCAAAAGTGAAACATCCTCACATCAATAAGTTGAGCCGTGAGATAAGCAACCATGGAAGCCAAAATCACTCGCCAAGAATTCTGGAAGACCGTATTGTAATAATCGTCATTTACGGGTGACTCAGGAATTGCAGGAAAAAGACTTCCCAGATAAAGCATGAAAAGAACAAAAAGGGAAGCAGCAAATCCAACAAGAACCACTGCATTGGTTCTTTTTCTGCCATATATCTCAGATAAAATATCGGTCAAAAGAAAAGTAATCGGATAAGGAAGAACACCGGCAGATAAAACAAATGTTTTAAACCCCAGATCGAGATAAAGGAATTTGTTGGCAATTAAATTGCACGTTATCAGAGCCGTAACAAACAAACCCCCAAGTAGCAAATAGAGCGCAAAAGCTCGATTACGAATGGTCTTTTCACTCATGCAATTTCAAAATAAAGACTTTGTGTGTCAGCTTGTTCGATACGAAAACGATCATCGGTTCTGAGACCAACAACCCAACATATTTCACCCCCTGACTCTAATACAAAAACATCGCCTTTTTCGGGACGTGGCACCTTTTCATCAATCAAAAAGTCACTGATTTTCTTGCTTCTCTTCATTCCGAATGGCAAGAATCTATCCCC
>CAZWQX010000135.1:0-10659 GCA_964635965.1 uncultured Cryomorphaceae bacterium | reverse complement strand
TCTATACCACTACCCTTTCTGCCGATGAAGAAGTGGCACATATGAGGACATTGATTGAGTTGGATGTTTCTGAAGCGGGCACTTATGAGATTCTGCTGAAGCAGAAGGCCAAAATTGAGGAACTCACTCAGGGTACTAATCTGGTTGTTCATGACTTTCAGGTTAGGGATCCTGAATTCTGGTGGCCTAACGGCTCAGGAGAGCCCCATCTAGAAGAGCAAAAGATTAGAATCAGACTTGACAAGACTATTCTCGATTCCATAACAGATTCTTACGGCATACGAACGGTTGAGTTGATCAATGAACCTGACAGCATTGGAACCTCCTTCTATTTTAAAGTCAATGGAAAACCAGTCTTCATGAAAGGGGCGAATTACATTCCTCAAGACCTTTTCTTGTCCAGGGTGAAGCATGAAGATTATGAACAACTAATATCTGCTGTAAAGGAGGCAAATATGAATATGTTGCGCGTATGGGGAGGTGGCATTTATGAAGAAGACATCTTTTATAGACTATGTGACGAGAACGGGATTCTCGTTTGGCAGGACTTTATGTTTGCCAACAGCCTTTATCCAAAGCACAGCAGTTTTTTGCGGAATATCTCTGATGAGGTTAAATACAATATCAAAAGACTTCGATCACATCCTTGTATTGCACTTTGGTGCGGTAATAATGAAATTGATGTTGCATGGAAAAACTGGGGATGGCAAGATCAATACGGTTATTCGGAATCAGATTCGGCTGAAATCTGGAATAATTATTTGTCCATTTTTCAAGAAATGATTCCGGCATTAGTGGCAGAACATCATTTTGCATCAAATTACACTACCACTTCTCCTTTGAGTAATTGGGGATCGCCTGAAAACTTCAACCACAGCTCCATGCACTATTGGGGAGTATGGCATGGAAGAGAGCCGTTTGAGAATTTTCAAACGAACGTGGGGCGTTTCATGGTAGAATATGGGTTTCAGTCTTATCCTGAAATTTCGACCCTTAGTTCGGTCATTAGTGAGTCACATCTCAACCTGGAATCGTCAATAATGCAGCTGAGGCAAAAGAGTTATATCGGAAATGGCCTTATCCTCGAGCATATCAATCAATACTTTGATGAACCAAAGAATTTTGAAGAATTCATTGAGTTGAGCCAGGAAACGCAGGCGTTGGGCATGGAAATGGCTATCGAAGTCCATACCGCGAATCAACCTCACTGTAGGGGGACTTTATTTTGGCAATTGAACGATTGCTGGCCCGGACCTAGCTGGAGTGTGATTGATTATTACGGGAATAAAAAGAAAGCTTACGAAGCGGTCAAACAGGGGTTTGAGACCAAAGAAATGAAGTCGCGTTTTCCGATTAAAAATTCCTATTGATCGTTAAGAGGAAGTTTTTCAAATCCTCTTCTTTCTGTGTCCCAATGCAAAGTTTGGTTCCGTTTTTCAGGACTAGCGCCAAACCCATTTTACCACTGGCGTTATAAACCGTTCCATACTTCGAACCGGCCCTGATGCCAAAACCACCGACGAACCCATAATTGACTATCTCGGCCTTTTGCACATTGTCCCATTTGATATCCCTCTTAACTAGAGGAGATAGCTCAAACTTTATTGATTCTCGATCAATTCTTGTTCTTAACGTAATTGACCAACAGAAGAGGTCTAAAGCGATCATGGCGACCAAAAAAATGATCAATCCCACGTCTGACATGGGATTATTCCCAAATGGCTTTCCTAAGAAGATTTGTTGGAAGATTCCGTACACGGGAATAAGGGTCGTTCCAATCAGAATAATCCAAATCCACCATTGGGAAAGCTTTTGTTTTTCTTCGAATACCATCTCCTTACCTTTAATTTGATGTCCTGAAACCAAATTTATATTTAGTTCTGTTTAATTCATCTCTGTTTTTGCTGAAAGGCTCAAGGGCTATATGAATGGCCTGCTCACCACAATTCACAATAGGACGAAATAAAAAAAGGAATTCAAATAGAATTCCTTTTAAATCCAAACGAAGTTCAATTATTTTTTTGCGGCAAGGCTATTAGATTCAACGTAATCTTTTAATGCTCGATTCATTTTGTTGAAATTTTCAATGGTTTCGGCTCCGTATTTTTTCATCAACATCCCCGAAAGAACCCCCGAAAACTTCTCGTACTGAAGGAATTTAACGGACCCATTTCCCAAATCGACTATTTCAAATGAATGCTTACCATCAGCTATTCCCGGCATAATGAATTTTCCCAGCCAAGTAAATGATACACCTTCAGTATACTCAATAATTTTGGGCTTGAATTCCATTGTTTTATCAGTCATTTGAAGAGTGTTGTCTAACTTCTCACCTAAGGCAATTTTGCCTTCGCTACTGATCATAAAGGGATTCCAGTTTCCCCAATTCGTGTTGTCAGTAATGACTTCCCAAACCTGTTCTTGACTTGCTTCTATTATAATTTCAGTTGAGATCTTTTTATCGGATTGTTCCATTGAGATAGAAGTTAGTGCTAGTGAAAGTACAATTGTTGTTAGTGTAGTTCTCATGATTGCTGAGTTTTATCGTTCGAATTATTGATTGACGATACAAACTTAGCTGGCACTAAATCGAATCATTTGATGAATGGCGCAGAGTGTTTGATTAATTGCGCAAATCTCAATAACTGCTGAATATCAGTCGAATTGTGATTGGAACTGCAATGGGCTTAATCCTGTCCATTTTTTGAAGTTCCTTGAAAAAACGGAAATGTCAGTATGGCCTGTAAGAAAGGCTACTTCAGTAATATTGAGATTCTTGTTCTTCAGTTCCCTTATCGAAATCTCTTTTCTGATATCGTTTACGAGTTGTTGATAGGATGTACCCTCTTCTTTCAGTTTTCCCTGCAAAGCCCTTTTGCTCATGGTCAGTTCTGCGGCAACTTCATCTACTTTCGGAATTTCCGCCTGCATGTTTTTATGAATGAGTCTTCTTGCCGCTCTAGAATAGTACTTTACGACATCATGCTCTTCCAAAGATTCCATCAACAGCCTATCGAAGTGGGAATACATTTCCGAATCAGAACCTACCATTTTAGCATCTAGATCGGTTCTATTGTACAACAAGTAATTTGTTTTACAGCCAAATTTTAGCTCATTAATCCCAAAGAGTTTACGATAAGTATCTATGTTAGACGGCTCTGAAATGAGAAATCCAATTTCCTCAGGAAGTATTTCTGTGCCCGTGCCATACTTAATGAATGAGAATACCCCCATCACCATAAAATCCAGGGTATATCTAAATCCCGGTTGCCACTTGTCTAACAAATCAATGCTCAACCTCACTTCCGAACCTTCTTCATGAATGTTCTGAAAAGCAATTGAAGCAACAAGTCTTTGGTGATTTCCAAATTTTCTAAAGGCCTCTATTATGGACTTTGAATTCATCATTACATAACCCAAAACACCAAGGGACTGAAGTTTAATGTTCACCCCTGATAAGAGACCGATGTCTTCTGAGCCCGTTCGTTTTTGAATAGAGTCCCACAAAAGCATAGCCTTGTTTACCGAGATTCTATTTATTGGGCTTCCCAAGTCTTCTTCTGAAAGGCCAGTATCAGAAAGAATGTCTACACGATTTGCCCCGAGCTTTTGAGCCAGAGAAATTCTGAGATTTATTACAGAGGCCGGTATGTCGTTTGCTCTTCTCAAATGTCACGAGTTGGGCTACTCAAAAACTATATCATCCAAGAAAATATCATGGGCCTGACCTTGTCCCGTTGAGAAAATGACAAACCCCGAACGTATACAATCCAGGTCCAAATCATGGGTATAGATGGTGTATTTCTTCCACTCGTTGGTGAGCTTTATGGCCTCCATCCTTTTGCCTGTATCAGGATAGGGTTTGTCTCGATCTATTAACCCAAAACCCGCATTTACTTCCAATTCATCCTGACTCGATTTAGCCCAGAAACTAAAGGATTTGGCATCCCGAATATCGTATCCACCCAGAACATCTCCCCAATCATTCGGAGGATCAACAAAACCCAAACCATACCAATCGGACTCTGCATTGTAGGTGATTTTTATGCAGGTCTTCCCTGCCTGAGCGTTTTCTTTATGGTCAAGATCGACTTCCATCGCTTGATGGTTACCCATGTAAGCCGATGCTACATAAGGTAGGTTTTCATTGTCCTGATAAACATAAAACGGCAGTGATACCGAGGGTACCAAATACTCTCTGACGGCTCCTTTCAAGTAAATGGAGGTCGATGCTATACCGGCATTGCCAAATGCATCACTCACAATTGCATAGACTTTGATTCCTTTACTTTCCTTGGGAAGAAGGATCTCGATGCCCTCAGAAATAGTCCCTCTGAATTTCAATTCAGTCAGCAGATCTCTTCGCTTTCTGCTTCCGGTCCGTTGATTGTAGTAAAACTTTAGAGTCAATTCTTCTCCTTCTTTATCACTTACTTCAAGTTCAATCGGAACCCAAGTCTCACCGTCAACTCTTGCTTGCGGAAGCTCTAAAAGGTTAATTTCAGGAACATAATTTACGGGGCTTTTGCCCGTGTAGGCCTCTCTGATAGCCCAATATTGTGGACGTGTCATGCCATCAAAATGGGTGAGTAACCAAGGCGCGATATGAGTATCATCACTGGCATAATGAAATACATAAACTCCTAAACAATTGGTTTTGGGTTTGATCCATTCATTGTATCCTCTCACTATAGTTTCGTATTTCTCTTCGTCATTTGGTTCTGGCTTCACCCCGTTATCGTCTTCATTGATTTCCCATTCACCTCTTACCCCAAACTCAGTAATTACGTATGGTTTCTTCACCCCTTTTTTTGCAAGCTCTTCAGGAATTACATTGGCTCCTCCCCCATAAGTGTTTATTCCATAGATATCAATTGAGGGCACATATTCTTGCCACCAATCTACGCCAAAGGTCCAGGCGTCAACCGAAGTGATTGGATGTTTCTTGTCTATTTTTTTGACCTTCTTACAGATTTTCTCGAGAAGATTGGAATAGGCGATTTTCTCTTCGTCGGTTTCCATGTTCAGGTAAACCTCATTTCCTATTCCCCAAGTTAAAATGGCGGGATGATCTTTGTACTTCTTAACAGTTTCGATGGCATCATCATACATCTCTTGCTTTCCTTCTTCATCGTTAAGGTAATCGAAACTATCATCGGCCTCCATGCCCGGTTTTCCGTGACGCATCCAAATACCCAACATTACTTTTATTCCATGCTTATCCGCCGCGTCCAATAACTGAGGAGTGTTTTCTCCCGTTCCCCAAGTTCTGATGCTGTTTACACCCAAATAATTCAGCTCTTTGAAATACTTGTCGTAGTTAGCTACATCCTCGTCGTAGCCGAACGTCGCTCCTTTGACTTCAAATGGTTCTCCGTCAACTAAGAGTGTCCAACTATCACTGTCTCTGTTGAGGGATATTTGCGCATTGAGAATGCCGGTAAACAGTGTCGCAATGACTAATAAGAGTTTAAACCTGAGGGCAATGACCAAGCGATAAGATTTCATAAGACTCATTTTTCTTTCTGCTTAACTGACCACTCTATTCCCATGCTTTTGGCATAGTTTTCAAGCGGAGGTAATCCCACTTCACGTCGTCTTTGATTAACGTATTCAGGCTCCTTAATCTCATAGAAGAAATTTTTACCGGTTTCTTGGTCGGTGTAGAACTGAGACCCATAGGTTTGAGGCAGATCTTTTCTCATTTGGATTCTGTCCTCAAGCAAAGCCAGATCTTTCCCTTGAGATTCTCCTTTTCGAACGGATTCTTGTAGCAGGGGCAGAAACTTCTCCTGAGTTTCTAATGGAGCGTGCTGAATCACTAAAAAGGCCGCAAAATTGGCCTTTCCACCTACCTCGCTTATCCCTGGCCAACCGTGTTCATTAAGGATTTCGGTCAATTCAATTTCGTTCAGACTATCTTTTTCAGCTACCACCTCCCAGAAATAGTTCATCTCTTGCGTTCCTCGGCCAAATTTGTTTTCTGCTTCTAAGTATAACTGCCGTAGGGTCTGATCTTGCAGGTAAATTCTTTCCAATTGATTTTTCAGCGGCTGGTTAAACTGCTTATTGTACTCATCGATATTCGATTGCACCTTTCTCAAAACTTCTTCCCATCCCTGAACGGAATGAAGATTTTCCAAATCCGTATCTCTCTTGATATGATCGAGCCTTAACCATCCTTTTTCCGCAGATAGATCTGCATATTCCAGCGAATGAATGGTATCACCCGTTAATGCCCAGGAACACGCAGCATTGTAATAATCCAATGCATCCCCTTCCTCAATTTCGAACGCATTGTCATAGGCATGCGCAGATTCGAGGTATTCTTCTTTAGCATAATGATTTTCTCCTTCTGAAATAAGCTCTTCGTAGGATTGACCTTGAACGCTAAAGGTTAGTACCCCTAATAATAAAGGAAGTATATTTTTCATTTTAAAGAATTGATGATGTGATAGTACAATAACGCGCAGAATCCCTTTAAACCTCGATTTCGAAAGGTAAGTCTTTTGCTGCTTCCACACATAGTTTCATGTCGTGCAAGCCTATATTTCCCTTGTAAATTGCTCTCTCTTTGTTTAGCTGCTTTACTTCCTCATACAGGTTTTCGTAGTTGGCTTTAGCCAGCTCTTTTGCAGTTTGATAACCCGCTTCGTAAAGTACATAGGCGAACGTATGGTTCACCCAACGCACTCTGGACAGGTCAGTAAGTCTCGCCAACCTATGAATCTCCTTTGGGTCTATTTTCAAATCTTTAGATAGCTGAATTCTTTGATCCGAGGTGAGTACCAAATCATAAAGCTTCCAGGTGTTTTTGACACCTCTGTCTTCTAGTTTTTTAATAACCACAGCAGGTGTTTCAGGAAAATCTCGGAGTTTATTGGGTTTTTGCTTGTAGCTCTTCACTTCTCTTACCAGAACGGTCAGGAAGTTTTCTTCAATTCCACTCTCCTTGGCAAAATCTTCAATTGTAGATTTCGTTTTCAATTGCTTCAGCAAGCTCTCCAGATTTCGAACCCCGTTTTGCTTCAGCAGTTCAAAATTCGATTCTAGATTTTCCTTTAATATTCTCCTGCTCGGCAATAAATCTGCAGACTTTAGGATTTTGGAATAATCCTCAACTTTAATTTCACTTAAGTCTATGTAGTAGCCCATTCTTAACTCCCGTTAAGATCGGAACTTCTCTTGAATATCTCTTGCTTGATTGTGCGCTAATTAGTCTTTTAGTTCGATGGCGTTCAGAGCCAAATCATAGTCTTTGAGTAGGCTTTTCTCTTGATTGTATAACTCGCCAATTGCTAATTGAAATCTCATGGCGACTTGTTTAGATTTTTCTCGGTTGAACGATTCGTAATCAGAATAAAAACCGGTGATAACCTTCCAAGTAGTGTTCACTCCCGTTTCTTGAGTTTGGTAGAGATTTGAGAGTACGAATAACCGTTCATATTCAAATGAATTTACCACACCGCTAAGAACCGCGCTATTCCAGGCTCCTGACTGCAAATTTGGGTTCAGTATGCCCTGAGGCATTAATTGTGAAACTGCCTGAATTCCTGAATTCGGATTTAGGGTTGACCATAGGCTATCGTTATTCAAATAATCTCGAATTCGAATTGATGTTTCTTTGTGGTAGTTCATTTTTTCGATCAAGTCTTCCTTATTCGATTCGATCTCATTCACGATATTCTTGAGAACCTTCTCTTTCGTAGCATTTGCCTTTACATTTGATCGCCACTCGTTTAATGTTAGCGCCAGTGTAACGGTGAAAACGATCAAGACTGCTTCAACAAGGAGATGGGAAAAGTTTAATTTTTGTCTTTTCTTTTTAGCCATGACATTACCATCTTAAAATACAGTGTCCCTAAGAACGCTTATAGGTTTTTTATTCTTTAGAAGTCAAAAATGGGATTTATTCCCAAACAACGTTTGACTCTTTAACCTGCTTTACTTCTGAATTGGCTTTTACGATTTGCCAAATCCTACCATAAAACTCCAGATAGGGCTTGCCTTCCTCAACCATGGCTTCATCCGTCTCGCGATCGTCGTATAAAACTCGTTTTTCGACTCCTCCCAGATTTGATTCCATGATATATTTAAAACTGGGAGTAACCAAGGTGATGCTGTTAGTCTTGGGTTTGAATTCAGAAGGAAATGAGGTGAAGTCCACCGCTTTGAATTCTTCGTAAATGGTCACCATTTCCTCTTGGGTCAGTTTAATGTTATGATATTCTTTTACATCTCCTGAATAGAGCTGCCAATATTCTCCTCTTTTTGAATCATATCCACCGTTAGCAGATTCAATAGCAAAGTAGAAGTCATCTTGATAAGCAAGTCCCTTCTCTGATATGAGGAGTTCCGCCTCTTCGGGATTTTTCAGATCTATGGAAAAAACGAGCTCGATTTCGTTCTTAATAGTCAGCTTTAGATTATCGCTTCCGGGTTTTTTGATCAAAGATGTTTCCTCGCCCAATAACAGTTCTTTTTGATCTGGAAAAGCACCATAATCAAAAGCCCAATTCATGGGAGCTATTTTGAACTCATAACTTCCTTTCTCAAAGAAGGTCGAAGCTTCGTAAACACCATTTCCCACATACTTAAAATGAGGAGTGGAATTCCAGTTTTTACCCCATTCATTCATGTTTCCAAAAAGATGAATTTTTTCTCCTTTAAGTGGTTCAGGAACCATCTCATCCAGTTCTTCTTGAATTCTTATTAAAGCTTCGTTGGGATCTTCTCCATTGATGAGTGCAAATGCCATATCTAATGCTGCTTGCTGATCCACCTCTATTTCGGGAGTCACACCTTTTCCTTCAATTCTTCCAATACGTGCAGAATAGTAATCTGCAATTGGTAATGAAAGCTGAAGTCCTAAGGGTAAGTCGAACATCTTTTGTGAGAGCATTTCACCAGCCGTTATCTCCCCAATTATGGTCACCTGTTCTAACTGAGCCAGAGCATCGACGGTAAATTCAGCGGCACTGGCCGTTTTCTTGCTAACGAGAACATAAACGGGTCCGTTGAAACTTGGAGACATCGGTGGGAATTTCACTCGAGTGATCGGAGCTTCCTGAACATCGTTCCAAAAAGTCTTAATTGACCACCCTTCCCATGTCTCAAGACCTTGAACGTCTGCTATTGTTGGAGCTTCACGGTGGTCATTCCACCATTTCCTCGAAACGAACATTCCTACATCCGTTGGCTTTTGAAGCAAATGACAGATGAGTGGAACACCAGCGAATGTTCCTCCTGCATTATTTCTCAAATCAATTATTACCGTTTCAGGATTCTTTTCCGCTATCTCTTTGTAGGCTTCAAAAACAAGTTCCTTGGTATCAGTTCCTGTCATGGTAGTAACTGTGAGTACAGCTGTTTCATTATTCCAATCCAATGAAACCGTATGCTCTCCCATTTTTAGATTATCGATGAAATCAGCCATTTCTCCTGCAGGTCGATCTGCCATAGCCAATCGAACGTGTGAAAATGGCCCTTTCATCCACAATTCGTTAAATCCATCTATGAACTCTTCATTCGAATTGACTGATTCAGCTATGTTTTGAACCTCGTTCAAGAGTGATTTGTATTCCTCAGAAGCGAGCTCCTTAGGATTGTAGTGGTACTTGTCAATTAAGCTCTCAATGCTATCGGCGACTATCTTAAGTTCTTCATTTATGTAATCTCCTTGAGCCGATGAAGTTTCGAAATCACAAGAAAACAGGATAATGGAAACAAATAGTAGAGTGAGTTTTTTCATTCAGCAGATAGTAATAGTATTAGCATTCGAACAAATGCTCGAAACATTGTTGCAAAAGACAGCAAGTTAAAACGAGTAAAAAGTGAACTCCGATTAAAGATTGTTAAGAAGACTGAGTCATGGCTGCCTAAGCTGGAAAAGAATATCCATTAATTCGATCTGGGGAGCTTCTGATATTTCATATGCACCCGGAATGCTCTTGGCAAGATCAGATTCTCGAAATGCCATAAGAGATTGTGGCGAATCCCAGATGTAAATCCCTCCATACTGACCCGAGTCTTTATTGATTCTTACGTAGTATTTCTGAAGGAGTCCGGGAAGTTCTCTGAAATGTGGTGATCTCTCGTTAGCTCTTTTCAGTAGTTCCTCCTCAGGGAGGTTTGACTTGAGTTTAATGAATTGTAATATCATAGGTTCAGTTGTTTCTAAATGGTTGATTCACTTATAAAGCACTGATTTCAAACTGTTTGCCGTCACTTGTGATTATTCATCTCGTATTCTTCTTTTAAAAGTGAAAAAAGGATGCTGTCATCTGCCTTATTTTCGTGGTACACATGGTCTCGTAAGTATCCTTCCTTTGTAAAACCATATTTCTTAAGAATCGAAATAGAGGGATCGTTGACAGGGCTTGTAAATGCTTCTATTCTGTTCAGCCCCATTGAATTAAACCCATAACCGAGCACGGTCGAAACCGCTTCCTTCATGTATCCTTTGCCCATTTCGTTTTGATCGGAGAGAGCATAACCTATTTCAGCTCTCTTGTGATCAGGGAACCATTTGTGATATCCACATCGTCCAATAACTTTAGCTGAATCCTTCAAGACCATGAGGAATACCAAATAGGTTCGATCATAAGTCTTACACTCTTTCCCTACACGACGCTCTTCCGATCATCGGAAGAGCGTCGT
>CAZWQX010000134.1:0-10683 GCA_964635965.1 uncultured Cryomorphaceae bacterium | reverse complement strand
ACCTCTTTTATCTCATCAATATCCGCTTCCTATTCACATCAATCCTTGATTGAACAGAGGTAGTAAACAGCTCACTGGAAGAAGAACAGCCAATAGCTAATGGCTAACAGCTAACAGCCCTTCTAATCCAAATTGCACCAATCACTCAGATCAAACTATCTTAACGGATTGAATCTACTGCGAAACATTGCTGTATTACATTCTTAGGCCTTTCATCCGCTGGTGCCTGCGCGCTTATTTCCGGAACATCGTTATCGTTGGCAAGGAGAACCTCGAGCTCGACGGTCCCATTATCTACGTTTCCAATCACCCCAATGCGGCATTGGATCCCCTGCTTCTGGCGACCAACCAAAAGCCCAAGCTCTTTTACCTCGCGGCGGCCGAGTGGTTTGGGAAAGGATTTAAAGACTACGTTTTCCGAAAACACTTCAATATGATTCCCGTTGGGCGACCGTGGCTCAAGCTAGGGACAGAGGTCTCAAATGAAGATGTTTTTGAACAGTGTTATGAAGCCCTGGCGGAAGGAAAACGAATTGTGATCTACCCCGAAGGCAGCAGTGTAACGGTAGCCAATATACGTGAGGTAAAAACCGGGGCGGCCCGAATCAAACTAGGAGGCGACGCTTTTTTAGAAAAAGCGAATGCCAAGTGGAAGGAGGTGAAGATCATTCCCCTGGGATTGAACTACTACCATCCACGGAGATTTCAAACCGATGTGGTGATGCACCTCGGTGATCCCATCGACTTCAGCGACATCAACGAGTCCGATGAAAAGGAACAGGTGAGGAAGATGACGGAGCGGATCCGCAACAAAATGACCGAGCTGGTTTTTCACTTTGAAAAAGAAGACTTCCGGCGGGTGGCCAGAGATGTCTACATGATTTACGGCGGACACCTGCGCAAGCAGCTTCACCTCTCCAAGGACGATATTGCCAAGACCTATCTTTTGAAAAAGGGAATACTTGATGCGGCCCATTTCTTCCACCAAAAGGAACCCGAAAAGCTGGAAGCGATCTCCGCAAAAGTGCGGTTATTCAAGAAAGACTTAAAGCAGCACAAGCTCGACTTGCGGTATATGAAAGGCTACCGTTGGCCGACTTTTTTGTTGATCAAGCTGCTCTTGGGCTTACCCTTTTTCCTGGTGGGTTGGTTGATCAATATCATCCCCTTCCTCGGAACGAAGTGGGCCTTTGAGAAATACATCCGACCCAAGTTCACCACGGTATACGTGGCGGGACAGCTCAACCCCTCTTTTATTGCCTCGATGGTTTTTATCATAGGCATGGCGGTGTTCTTGATCTGGTACCTGATTGTATCCATCGCCCTGGTGGCAATCACGGGTCTGGCTTGGCTCATTCCATTGCTGATTGTGGTGGGTTATGCACTTGGAATTTTCGCTGCCCGTTATGCCCGGATGTGGTACGACTTTGTGCGAATGGTAAGGGTGATCAATCGACGCAGACGACGACCGGAAGCGTATCAGGCGATTGTCAAGCAGTGGCACGAATTGATTGAGGAGCTTGATGGGTTGAGAACGGAATATGAAGGTAAAATTGGCCGTTAGCCTTTAGCTATTAGCCGTTAGCTGTCTCTCTCGGAGGGCCAATAATGCATTGTATTGCTGATTTTCTTGATTGTACAACTTCTTGAAAGTTGTCATTTCGAGTGCCCCGAAAGCTTTCGGGGTGTATCGAGAAATGGAAGGTTTTTGTTAGCCGATAGCTTTTAGCCTTTAGCTGTCCTCGATCGCCGAAGCCAAGGCGAAGGTGATTAGCTTTTTACTGGCCCTTAGCCTTTAGCTTTTAGCCTTTAGCTGCTCTTCGCTCGAGGAATACTGTGCATGCAATTCCTGACTAGCTTGATGTGGGACTCCTGGGTAGTTGTCATTTCGAGTGCCCCGAAAGCCTTCGGGGTGTATCGAGAAATGGTAGCTGTTGACTAGCTGTTAGCCTTTAGCTGTCCTTGATCACCGGAGCTTAAGCGAAGGTGATTAGCTTTGACTAGCTGTTAGCCGTTAGCTTTTAGCCCTTAGCTGTGTTTCTTGAAGGGTCAATACTATGTGCTATTGCTAAATATCTTGATTGGTCAATTTCCTGGAGGGCGTGGTTTCGGGTGTCGATTAATCGGGTTCCAAAGACCATTTTTTTCAATCGGTTATATTTATAGGAAACTTAGAGCCCACCAAAAGCTCTAAGATTAAACCAATCTATATGTCAGAAACCAATACCGTGCTCAAAGACAAAGTGCCTTTTTTGCAAAAGGCTGCTTTTGGGTCGGGTCACCTGGTGAATAATTTGATGCCGGGAGCCTTATCCGTTTTCATGTTTTTCCTCCTTACCGCATTTGGTATGGATCCCTTTCTGGCAGGTTTGCTCGGTGGATTACCCCGATTGGTAGACGCCCTCTCTGATCCCATTATGGGGTATATTTCCGACAATACCAATACCCGTTTTGGGAGAAGGCGACCCTATATTTTCATCGGTGCCATCCTCACCGGCTCCATCTTCATCCTGCTCTGGCACATGGATGATAACAACTCGGCGACCTACAACTTTTGGTACTTCCTCATCATTTCGGTGATCTACATTTTAGCCAATACCACCTTTGCCACCCCGCTTATCGGACTGGGTTACGAAATGACCTCCGACTACAACGAACGTACGCGGCTCATGGGTTTTGCCAATACCGTGGGCCAGATTGCCTGGATGCTGGTACCGTGGTTCTGGGTGCTGATCGCCGATGAAAATCTATTTGCCACCCAGGCCGAAGGGGTGCGAAAGCTCTCGATCATCGTGGGTATCATCGCCATCGTTTTTGGGGTTCTGCCCGCCATATTCTGTCGAGGTATCGACTCGAGTAAAATTGAAAACCGACAAGAAATATCCTTCAAAAAGCTCCTGAATATTTTCAAAGAACTCATCAAAGGCATCATCGAAGTATTCCGCCACAAACCGTTTTTGAAACTATGTGGGGCAACCTTCTTGGTTTTTAACGGATTTCAAATTGTAGCCTCCTTTAGTTTTTTCATCATCCTCTTTTATTTGTTTAACGGTGATTATGCCGCCGCCGGAAACTGGCCCGCATGGTTCTCGACCGTTCTCGCGGGTATCACCGCCTTTTTCGTGATTCCCGTGGTTTCGTGGATGGCGAATAAATGGGGGAAAAAGAAATCCTTCATTTTTTCTACGGCCATATCCATCGTGGGATACGGACTGAAATGGTGGGGTTTTGATCCCGATAATCCGTTTATGATGTTCTTGCCCCTGCCGCTGATGGCTTTTGGGATGGGTTGTCTCTTCACCTTGATGATGAGTATGACCGCCGATATCTGCGATTTGGACGAACTTGAAAACGGAATGCCCCGTAAAGAAGGTACGTTTGGTGCCATTTACTGGTGGACGGTAAAACTAGGGCAGGCCTTGGCCTTGATACTCGGTGGAGCCGTGCTGAAATGGGTAGGTTTTGATGGCAATGCCGCCTCGCAAACTGCCGAGACCATGACGCAATTGCGGATAGCCGATATTGTGATTCCCGCGGTTACGGCGGGCTTGGCTATTTTGGTGATGTGGAATTACGACTTGTCTGAAGACAAAGCAAAAGCGATAAAAACCGAATTGGAAGAACGAAGAGGTAAACTCTAAAAATGACCATCTAAAAACAAAACTATGTCAGCAAGTTTATTACTCATCATCGTCGGGATTGTTCTCATTGGATTGGCCGTGCTGAGCAGTCTGGGCAGTAAAGAAGCAGGAACCAAGATGATTAGTCCAAAGGTGGGTATCCCGATGGGTATTCTCGGGGTACTGCTCATCATTTTTAGCAGTTACAGCACCGATACGGGTTACTTCTCCAGCCAGATGGAGCAAGTTTCCATGGGCGAAAGCTTAGAACTGGATGGTCCCGTAACGTCGATAAAAGTCATTTCTCCCATTGAAGCCGACTCGGTGGATTGCCGAATCTTCTCGATGGGTGTTTACCCCGAAGGACACGAAAAAGACATCTGGGTGGTGCTCAAGCCCACGGACAATAAATACTACCCCCAATCCGATCACACGAATCAGTCCTACAAAAGAGACGGAAGGTGGCAGGTGGTGACCCGTTTTGGTGGGGATTTAGGCGAGCGTTATGAGTTGATCGTTTACGAGACCGACCCTGAAGCCACGGCCTTTTTCAGTAACACCATCGAGGAGTGGAAAGCCCAGGAATCGTATCCCGGCCTTACCGACGATGAGCTCCCTCCCGGAGCGGTCGAAGTAGACCGAATAAACATCTACTTGCGGAAGAATTGTCGGGGGGTGTTTTAGGTAAAGGACTTAAAATCCTTCAAGTCTAGGTTCGAATCCTAAGTGGGGTACATCCTGTGTTTTTAGTTTAACAGGCAAAACGTCTCACTGTGGATGAGGAGTACAGTGTTCGAGTCCCGAAAACACCCAAACTGGAAGAGTCGCAAAGATTGTATATGCATCCCGCTGAAGACGGGGGGATACAGGTTCGATTCCTGTCTGTTACACCATAGTTATATAGTTTAAAGGTCAAAACACTAGATTACGGCCCTAGAGATGCTAGTTTGATTCTTGCTATTCCTTCTTGATTTAGATCTCCTTAGTATAAAAGGAAGTGCTGCGGAAAAAGTTTTAGACGGAGCCGTGGAGTGATTGGATTATGTCGGTCGTGGCGTGCACACGGAAGAACAGAATTTGCAGAAGCACCGAAATTCCAGAAGGTAAAGTAAGGAAGCGCATTTAGAGCCAATCTGTTCGCCTTCGGTCGAAAGTGCCAGTTCGAATCTAGTAGGAGATACTAGTTGGCGCCTCGCAAAATATGATGTGGGGGGTTCCAATTATAGTATGAGCAAATGGGTTGATTGCGTGGGTGGTTTTCAGCAGGTTCCTAGTTGTTAGGCAAACCTTGATTCATATGGAATAAAAGAGGATTAAAACAAGTTGATTAGCCTTCAATTTGGGGATGTAAAGGATGATTCATGACTAATTCTAGTCAAAGTGTGGCTAATCCTTGAATACAATTGACTAATATTTCTGTTTTGCCAAAAAATCATGAAAAGAGACAAAAGATTGGCACTTTTCATAAATCGCATCTATCGAAATATGTCTAGCAATCAGCTCGTTATGCTTAGTATTCAAATAGGTTGACTTTTTACCAGAACAGTTCCTTATGTAGTCTCTAAGTTTTTCTTTTGGCGAAGTTATGGATTCTGGGTTGTTCCCTATCTTAGGAAGTCTCTCTAACCTAAAAAGTTTAAGAAGCACTTCAGGATCACTCAATAACCAAGCTTCCAACTCTTCAACTGGAATACAAACTAGTTTATTTGTGATTTTTGACTGATGAAGTTTGAGTTCCAACTCCTCCTTAAGTTCTGCAATATTCTTCTTATCCAAATCATGAACCAGTATAAGCGTATCACAACCTCGGTAATAAAGATTTTGAGACCAACTCAGACACTTATTTGAAATTCTTCCACACCCATGACCCACAATTTTTCTAAAACCTAGTCTTTCCTGATTCGTAATCCTTTTGACTAATGTTCGAATTGACAGATAGTCACTCTCATCTTCCACTATCAATCCAATCCTTCGAACTCTAGTCATAGTCAAATCCTCCCTCCTTCCAATAATCCCCTAGATTCCCAATATTCTTTAGATAATCTTTAAGTCCAATTAAATCTGTTCTGGTTAGCAGCTTATTTATCGGGGTCGCCCGTGTTCCTTGTTCCGAAAGTCTATCAACTAAAACAAGATTTTCATAATGCAATTTGTCTAGAACATAATCACTATGAGTACTTATTACAATCTGTTTTTCAGAAGATTTCACGAGAATTAGTTCGAGAACACTATCCAATAGACCGTGATGGACACAGACTTCTGGTTCTTCTATTAGTAGGAAGTCTGAAGTATCGCTAAGTATATAGAATATTAGGGCTAGCGTTTTAAACGTGCCTTCAGACAATTGATTCGGAGATAGGGTCGTATTATCAATCCTTACTGATGGGACGATTATCTTTTTATCTCTATGAATTTGTTTGACCTGACCGCCCGTCCTAATTTCATACGAAGACGATGGCAAGTCATACTCATGAAAATCGATATCAGATATTAGCCCAATCCCATATTCGTCCACAGTATTCAAAAAGCTCTCATACGCCTCAGGATTTCTATTCTTCAATTCGTACAGATCAACTAAAAACTTTTCGTGAGGTCCTTTGTGTTTTCTTATAGATCGGCGTTGACCTTCAATCTCAAAAGAGACAGGACACCTACTTGGGTCGCTAAATTGGGTGGCAGAATAATAGCTAACGGATTCTAAGAGTTGCACAAGCTCTAAAGCCGCTGTACTCTCTTGTGTGATTTTTTCCTTCGAGATTGATTTACCAAATTTCCCATTAGTGATTTGGTAAAATTGATGATCCTTGAGTGAGTCAATCAGCTCAGTACTGATTGAATGATATGTCATTCCTGTTTTATCTTGCCTGACTGATAAGTCATAGTTCACGACGTTGTCTTGATTCTTCTCGTCAGTTTCATAGAATATTACCGCTCTAGCTCTATATGGCATTTCATTGACAAGAAAGTCAAAAAATATTCTAGTCTCCGATATAATGTCGTCATCATCAAATCGAAAATAAAAACGTTGTGATCTATTTTTCTTCAAGAGTAGAAAAGAGTTTAATATGTTGCTTTTTCCCACTCCGTTCGCCCCAATTAAGGCCGTCAGCTCATGATTAAGTTTCAAATTAGTGCTTAAACAAGATCTATAATTCTTTATCAACACATTATTCAGCTTGATCATTATTCAACTTTTACTAGCACAATTATTTCCAATCCAAAATTTTTCTTCTCCCGCTTTTCCTTCTTAAATCTTCTCAATGATGCAGAATGCCTATAAAGTTAATCAGCTATTCGAATTGTTGTTTATTTTGGGTATTCAGATTCCTTGTTCAAAGGAGTTGGTGTTTGTGCTTGCACAAAAACAAGTTGAAAGTCAGCTTTCAGTTAAAGACTTTCTATGACTATCCCTGACGCGCTCTTTACTCCTCCACATACCTCGCATCAGGCACCAGCTTCACCTTCTCCATCCTTTCCACCTCCCCGCTAAAACAATCAAATTCCTCCGCCACTTTGCATTCGATGGCCGATTCATTTGGCGTAATTCTTCAAGCCAATCCGGAGTTCCGCTACCAAATCCTGTACTTCCTCATATTGCACATCAGAAAGAGAATTCAATTGCTCAATCAAAAAATCAAGTCGATTGGAGACTGCATCTTTTAATTTATCATTTGACTTAATCCTATTCTGTGCGTCTACAGCCGATTCAAGATTTCCAACTACAAATTCGTAACGATCTTTATCCTCTTTACTATCATTGCCCAACTCTATATCTAGCATGGCCGAATTGGCATGATCCCTTGCTGCACAAAGAGAGAATTCTAATGATAAGAGCCAACTCTCTTCCCTGAAGTAATTATCGGCCACCGTTGAAAATGTATTTGCTGCAGAAGTGCTCAAACCACTATCTAATTTGAGTATCCGCTTCTTGTAATCTTCAAATTCTGTTTTCTGTTCATGTAGTAGTTTTGCTACATTTTTTCTAAGTCTATGTATTTCAATTTTGTAGCCACTGTAGGAGACCAATGCTAATATTGCCAGCAATCCGGTAACGATTAGTGCAAATCTGTTAGACTGATCTTCTAATGCTACTGAGTAGTAATCTTCTTTAGATTCATAATTTTCAATTTCTCTATTGAGCGAATCATTAACCGATTTAATTTTCTCCTTTAATTCATCCAATGATTTTTCGAGCTGGATAACCTCAAAATGCTCTTCTACGGAATCCTTTTCATCAGCTTCGTTTTGAGAAAAAGAAGCAGGTGGGATTAGAAGTAATATCGTTGCAATCAGGACAAATCTCATCGGTTTAGTTTCAGGTTATTCTAACTTCTGCACATTAGAAATAAGCAGAGTCCTATGTTATAGAACAGGTTATTTATGATCCACGAAAAACTCGATTACACCGATCCTTGTCTCTAAATCGCGTTGTAACAATGTAGGGATTTTTACTCTAAATCCAGGCAGAAATTCATTCCTATTTTTTCAACAAGGGGTTAATCTTTAAGCCGTTAGCCCTATGTCAATGTTGAATTAACAATGAGGAATGTGGAATGAGCTTGGGTTTAATTCTACATTCATTCTTCAACATAATGGTCACAGCTATGAAGCTTAGGGGTTTAGGTGTTTTTTAGTGATTAACGAGATTCTATAATTAGCAGAGTTCAGAAATGGAGTAGAGACCTAATGATTTATAGCTATTGTTGTGCACAGTATTATTCTTTGAAATAATGAAACTCCCACTCAATTCCAATCTCGTCAAATGAGATTTCATTATGGATCAAGTTTTTGATTGAATCCAAATGATTTGCGCCGATCAAAAAAACAGCAGTCAAAAAATTACGATTAGAAGAAAAGGCATTAATTCTAGAGATCATTGCATTTTCCCTTTTATTCTGAATATCATTCCAAGTATCAAATACGAGTTTCATTTCTGGATTATTGGTATTCTGAACTATAAAGGCTTCCAGTTTTCTCATGTCTTCCATTATTGCTTCGTGAGCCTTACTATTGATAAATGGGAATCCGTATAGAATTGCTTGACCATCTTGGAAATTTTTTAATTCTTGATAATGATCATTAGATTCGAAGGTCTTAAAGAGTTTGTGAATTTTGAATTGAGTTTCTTCGTCTATTAAATCTTTAATATCGAGATCCACAGGTACACGGATAATATCTCTTTGTTTTTGATATAGTCTAATCGCTTGAGATTCAAGATTAGGGCAATCTTCAGGTGTCGAAATCGATCTTTCTTCAAATATTACCTGAGGATTAATCTTAGTAAGGATTTGTGCCAAAGCTCTCGAATTTGACAGGCCTTTCTCACTGTGCGTAGAACCAACTAAGATTATTTTCTTGACCAATTTTAATGCAGGTGTTTGAGTTCATTTTTGTGGCGCATAACGTCCAACTAAAATGAGTATGCGCCCCAGTTGCAAGTATCACTGAGGTTTCTGATTTACATTGTCTTTTCGGAAAGCTCAATTCGCATATTCATTTTTAGTGTTTGTTGTGAGAAGTCTATTTAAAGTTCAGGATTTATAAATCTTAAGACATTTAAAGTGTCGTCTATATTTCTAATCAATGCTCTATCTGCTTTAGCTCTAAACTTCTCAATTAGACCTCCAACCTCAACTGTTTGTTCTTCATTAATTAGACCACTACTAGCTAAAGTTCGGTAAGCTATTAGGATTACATATTTTGTATATAGTTGTTCGCAAACCTTTGATAAACCATTTAGAATAGCCAAACTTTCTTCATCAGGTTTAAGTTCAACAGAATATGCTAGTGCCAGATACATTCCCTCTTTAGGATATTGTATTAGCAAATCGTTTTTGGGGAGATCGTGTCTGACAATGATCTGTCCCATTTTTCGACCAAGCTCTGCTTTCAATTTTAATCGTTCCGTATAATCAGGTATACTGGTTCTTGGCACAAATGAATCAACAAGTTTTATCAAAGATGTTAATGCCTGATTATGTGACTTTTCACTTGAATCTTTTTTAATGTTCTTTAAACTTACGGCCAACTTGACATCCTCAATTCTTTCTTGTGTGGAGCTTAATTCGACCTTCGTTGACTCCATTTGCATTTTGGTCTCTTTAGAAGTTTTTTCGGCTTTCTTGGCTGCCTCTAAGATTTTTTCACCAACCGTATTTATAAACCTTCTTGAGAATATTGCTGCTACCAAACAGAAACCTGCAAAAATCAAATAATTTATGCTGTTAAAACTTTCTTGGTTTTCAACTAGATCAGAAGCTATCATCTTAAGAAATGCCGGTACCAGAAGAGCCGCTCCCATGCCGAGGAACATGTATTTAAACTTTGAATATTTGCCATGTTCAGTTTCCTCAGTATCAAAATTGTGCAGATAGTTCAGAAATCCGCCAAATCCGCCAATTAGTATCATAATAGCGACAAGAGTTATAATATGAGTATCCATAACTTGATTTGGTGATTAGTAATTACTCACAACTAGGGTATATTGAAATAAAACATAGCGATTTACCTTGTAAAAAGAGGTCATAACACTACCCACGAAAAATCCGATTGCACCGATCCTTGTCTCTAAATCGCGTTGTAACAATGTAGGGATTTTTGGTGATTTTCGGCGTCTGAAGCTTTCGGTTTTTTTCAACGTCCGAGAAGCCGTCAGCTATTAGCTGTCAGCTGTTAGCCAACCCTTTAAGCGAGAGGAAATGTGGAATTATCAATGAGCAATGTGGAGTGAATTCGAACTCAATAAACTCCACATACAAAGCGAGTACCGCCATTCTTTTTCATTGACCTTGAGCCGTTAGCCTTTAGCTTTTAGCCGTTAGCTAACTCTCTCAAGAAAGACAGCTAACAGCTAATGGCTAGCAGCTAAAAGCCCTTCGAAGCCTGATTGTGCAACACCCGCAAATGATCACTCCTCCACATAACGTGCATCCGGAATCAATTTCACCTTCTCCATACGCTCAACTTCGATACTAAAGCAGTCAAACTCCTCCGTCACTTTTCCCTCGATGGCGTAAACGCCGCGGCCGCGGAAGGGGTATAACTTGGCCACGTGGGGGAAGTG
>CAZWQX010000133.1:0-10706 GCA_964635965.1 uncultured Cryomorphaceae bacterium | reverse complement strand
CCGCAAAAGCCTTCAGTGGCAGCTGATCTTCAACGAGTTGGTTTCCGATGACGGCATCAAGGTTAGTCAAGACGAGGTAGTTGGAAAGACAAAAGAACTGTTGGCAGCTAACTACGCCCAATACGGTATGCCTGCACCTGAGGATAAAGAATTGGAAGAATCCGCTAAACGAGTTTTGGCCAATCAAGATGAAGCCAGAAAAATTTACGACATGCTTTACGACGAAAAACTCAATTCCTACGTGAAGGAAAATGCTTCGGTAAAAGAAAAAGAAGTATCGTTTGATAAATTTGTCGAGATGGCGTCAAACGGGTAAGAAACCTTTGGGTAACTTCCGTGTTTGAAAATTACAGAAATACTACATGTCAGAAAAAACTGAATTCGAAAAATACGCAACCAAACACCGTGGAATCAGTAGCAATTACTACCACGATTATGCGAAAGCTTTAACTCCTTACATCATTGAGGAGCGCCAAATGAATGTGGCACAAATGGATGTTTTTTCCCGATTGATGATGGATCGCATCATCTTTTTAGGAACAGGCATTGATGATCAAGTAGCCAACATCATTCAGGCTCAACTTCTGTTTTTAGAGAGTGTCGACCCGAAGAAGGATATTCAGATTTATTTGAACTCTCCGGGCGGCTCAGTATATGCAGGATTGGGAATCTACGATACGATGCAATATATTGCACCTGATGTAGCCACAATTTGTACGGGTATGGCCGCTTCTATGGGCGCTGTTTTGCTTTGTGCCGGACAGAATGGAAAGAGAACCGCACTCAAGCATTCGAGGGTGATGATCCATCAACCACTCGGCGGGGCTCAAGGACAGGCTTCTGATATCGAAATCACTGCCAGAGAGATCATCAAACTGCGCAAAGAGCTTTACGATATTATTGCTAATCATAGCGGCCAAACGTATGAAAAGGTTAGCGAAGACAGCGATCGAGATTATTGGATGACCGCTGAAGAAGCAAAAGATTACGGGATGTTGGACGAAGTACTTGTTCGAAATCCGAAGCACTAATAAACTGCATTATGGCAGGTAGCGAGAAGAGAGAGGTTAAGTGTTCCTTTTGCGGGAGAAGCAAAAGTGAAGTGAATGTTCTGATTGCAGGAATATCCGGACACATTTGTGATAATTGCATCACTCAGGCTCAAAGTATTATTAAAGAGGAACTTTCTCAAAAAGCGCATAAGCAACTTGAGTCGAGTTTAATCCTTCAAAAGCCCTCTGAAATCAAGGCTTACATTGATGACTTTGTAATTGGCCAAGACGATGCGAAACGCGTGCTTTCCGTAGCCGTTTACAATCACTACAAGCGACTGCTTCAGAAGGAAGAAAAAGATGGGGAAGAGATTGAGATCGAAAAATCCAACATCGTTCTCGTAGGCGAAACAGGAACCGGTAAAACGCTTATGGCAAAAACAATTGCCAAAATGCTGAACGTTCCTTTTTGTATCGCTGATGCTACCATCCTTACAGAAGCCGGCTATGTTGGAGAGGATGTAGAAAGTATTTTATCTCGCCTGCTTCAAGCGGCAGATTATGATGTGGCATTGGCGGAAAGAGGAATCGTCTTTATCGACGAGATTGACAAAATTTCCAGAAAAAGTGATAATGCCAGCATTACCCGTGACGTAAGTGGTGAAGGTGTTCAGCAGGCGCTTCTTAAGCTTTTAGAAGGATCAGAGGTGAATGTTCCTCCACAAGGAGGTCGAAAGCATCCCGAACAAAAGTTGATCCAAATCAACACCAAAAACATCTTATTCATTTGCGGTGGAGCATTTGATGGAATAAAAAAGATGATCGAACGTAGGGTTAAAACATCAACAATAGGATATAGCTCGAGCTCGGAGAATGCCGAATTTGACTCGGAGAATCTTCTACAATACGTTTCACCCGCCGATTTGCGTTCGTTTGGACTCATTCCGGAATTAATCGGAAGGTTTCCGGTATTGACTTACCTGAATCCGCTTGACCGGGATACATTGAGAAGAATACTTACAGAGCCCAAAAATGCTCTTGTCAAGCAGTACGTGAAGTTATTCGAGATGGATGATGTTCAATTATCTTTCGATAAAGAAGCACTTGATTTCATCGTAGATAAAGCGGTAGAATACAAACTAGGAGCGAGAGGCCTGCGAAGTATTTGTGAGGCCATTATGACTGACTTGATGTACGAGGTTCCGAGTTCCGACGAAATCAAGTCGTTCAAAATTACCGCCCAGTATGCAAAAGAGAAATTCGGAAAGTCGAAGATCTCTAGCCTTAAAGCAGCCTGATTAATCAACTTAAACCATAACAAATTCAATTAACATGAAAAGAATCCTTTTTTCAGTGTCATTAGTTTTTTTGGCTCTAGCCATCAATGCACAAGACTTTCCACAACCTAGCCCAAAAGCGAAAAGCTATCAAGTGGTTGGTCTGACCGAAATGGAGATTGAGTACAGCCGTCCCGGAGTTAAAGATCGTGTGATCTTCGGCGAATTGGTTGCATATGACAAACTATGGAGAACAGGAGCTAACCGCGCTACCAAAATTACTTTTGGTGATGACGTTAAATTCGGAGGGCAAGATGTAGCAGCAGGTACGTATGCCGTGTTCACAACTCCGATGAAAGACAAAATCAAAGTGATGCTCAACTCAAACGCAGATCAAGGCGGTACTTCTCGCTATGATGCAGGCCTTGATGTGGCTACCGTAGAAGTTCCTTTTGGCATGAGCAAGATGCCCGTAGAGCGAATGAGGTTTAGCTTCGAGAACGTAACCGACAATTCAACTGACTTGGTTTTTGCGTGGAGTGACCGTACTTTCTCAGTGCCTGTGACTGTTGACACGGACAAGTTAGCCGAGATGAACATGGAAGAGAAAATGGACGAGATTGATGGTCTGTTTGGTTTCTATGAGGATGCAGCGAGTTATTACTTGGCTAATGATAGAAATGTTGAGAAAGCATTGCAAATGGCTCAGAAATCGGTAGAGATGAAAGAGACGTTTTGGAATGTGCATACCTTAGCAAAAGCTTATAAAGCGAATGGCGATGCCAAAATGGCTTTAAAGACCGCTGAGAAGTCATTGGAAATGTCAAAAGAGGCAGATTACCAGCCTTACGTAAAAATGAATGAGAAGCTAATTGCTGAATTGAAGTAGGTAATTCTTTCACCAAATTGAAAAGCCCCGCTCAATTGAGCGGGGCTTTTTTAATAATCCATATTTTATCATACCTGGCTAACTGCCTTTCCGTGGCAAGGAAACAATGGCGCTTATGATATCTCCGCACTGGCTCAAGGAGCGTATTTGGTTCGGTTGTTAGGTGAGGAAGGAGTTGTTGGGGTGGAGAAACTAGTGATTGAATAGTTCTTTATTACACAGAAAACGCAGAGAAGGATTTGTAGGGTGTTGTTGGACGTGTTAAGGACACGGAGGATCGCAGACGCGATCGATAGAGAAATCTGAAATGATGGATGTCAGGTGGAGCTCAAGACGGTCTTTCCACCTCCGACCTTTTCGATTCTGCGAATCAAAAAGCCCACCTCCTCCCTTGGAGGAGGACAAAATCACGTCTTCTTTTGGGGATGAACCTGTCCTCCTCCAACGGAGGAGGTGGATTCGACTCTGAAAGATGTCGAGGACGGAGGTGGAAGCTTCGAAAAGTCATAATGGAAAACTTCCTCTGTATCCGTTGTGGATACATCCGCCATAGGCTGGCACTCGAACTGACATTTTTTATTAGTTCTCATCGATTGCCTTGGCAATCCTCGGTGCTCTTTTGTCGCCCAGTAAAACGAACACAGTATTTCTCAGTGACCTCTGTGAATTAGCAAGAAATATGAGTTTTTAATGATGATACATCGTTCTCCATGCACCAACAGGGTATCTTACCTGCCCGCAGATTGCAGTCAGACAGGTTCGATTTTCAATATAAAGGAAAGCTAGACTTGACTCACGGCTTTTCCATGGCACTGCTTGTACTTTTTGCCACTTCCACAGGGACATGGGTCGTTTCTCCCTACCTTCTTCTCAACTCTAACGGGCTCTGTCTTTTTCGGCGGTGGAGGAGGAACTCCAGGTCTTCCTGCTTGTCTTCCATTGGAAGCTGCCGGACTTTCTAACCCGGGGCGGCTCGTTTGAAGCTTGCCGGAATCATCTTTTGCCGTAGTACTTCTATTCGTAGTTTGAACTTGATCACCCCGTCCGGGCAAAGCGGCTTTTGCAAGAAAAGAAACAACTTCAAGGCTCACGCGACCGATCATTTTCTTGAACAATTCGAATGACTCGAATTTGTAGATCAAGAGAGGATCTTTCTGCTCGAATCTAGCGTTCTGCACCGATTGTCTCAGGTCATCCATCTCCCTCAAGTGTTCTTTCCACTCGTTGTCGATTATAGAAAGGGTCACACTCTTCTCAAGAGCATTTGGCAAGATCTTTCCTTCAGTTTCGATGCATTTTTCAATATTCGCCACAATCTGAAGTGCCTTTTTACCATCAGAGAAGGGAATGGCGATGTTCTCGAATTTATTCTCCTTTTCGTGGACTTGTTGGATAACCGGCAGTGCCGACTTCGTCACCACTTCCATTCTTCTCTTATACCGCTCGCGTCCTTTTTCATAAACTTCTCGCGCAAGTTCGTCAGCCTTGGCTCCCATGAAGTCGTCTTCACTCAAGTCCAATTCCATTCCGAAGAACTGCAACAGATCGAGTTTAAAACCTTCATAGTCTTTTGCTTCCAGGTTGTTGATTACGATTTGTTCGGCAACATCCTTAAACATGTTTTGGATATCGAGTTCGAGTCTGTCTCCGAAGAGAGCATGTTTTCTGCGCTTGTAGATTACCTCTCTCTGCGAATTCATCACATCATCGTACTCCAGAAGTCGTTTTCTGATTCCAAAGTTGTTCTCTTCCACTTTACGCTGGGCCCGCTCTATCGACTTGGTGATCATCGAGTGTTGAATCACTTCACCTTCTTTTAAGCCAAGGCGGTCCATCATTTTTGAAATTCGATCAGAACCAAAAAGTCTCATCAAGTCATCTTCAAGTGAAATGTAGAATTGTGATGAACCAGGATCACCCTGACGTCCTGAACGACCTCTCAACTGCCTGTCTACCCTTCTTGAATCGTGTTTCTCCGTTCCGACGATGGCAAGTCCACCGGCTTCTTTAACAAGATCACTTAGCTTAATGTCCGTACCACGACCTGCCATATTGGTAGCAATGGTAACGGCTCCTGGCTTTCCTGCCTGAGCAACTACTTCGGCTTCTCGGGCGTGGAGTTTCGCGTTCAATACGTTGTGCTCAATGCCACGCATTTTAAGCGACCGACTCAAAAACTCAGAAACTTCTACGGAGGTAGTTCCAACTAGCACAGGTCTCTTGGCTCCTGAGAGTTCTACAATTTCCTCAATGGCTGCGTTGTACTTCTCTCTTTTTGTTTTATAAACCTTGTCTTCTCTGTCAGCGCGCGCAATGGGGCGATTGGTTGGGATGATCATTACATCCAGCTTGTAGATGTCCCAAAGTTCTCCTGCTTCTGTTTCAGCCGTACCTGTCATACCCGCAAGTTTGTGGTACATCCGGAAGTAATTCTGAAGCGTAATCGTAGCATACGTTTGAGTCGCAGCTTCAATTTTTACATTTTCTTTCGACTCGATTGCCTGGTGAAGTCCATCACTGTAACGACGTCCTTCCATGATACGACCTGTTTGCTCATCGACGATTTTCACCTTGTTCTCCATCACAACATAATCAACGTCCTTCTCAAACAAGCTGTATGCTTTAAGAAGTTGATTGATAGTGTGGATTCTCTCCGCCTTTACCGAGTAATTGCGGAGCATCTCGTCTTTGGCTTTTATCTTCTCTTCGTCACTAACCGAACTGTTATCGATTTCGGATATTTTCATTCCCATATCGGGAAGTACGAAGAATTCGGAATCTTCCGTATTACTCGAAATCAGGTCGATTCCTTTTTCGGTTAACTCAATTCCGTTTGTTTTCTCGTCAATGGTGAAGTAAAGAATCTCATCAGCCTTCGGCATTTCCTTCTCATTGTCCTGAAGGTAGTAGGCTTCGGTTTTTAAAAGGAGTTGCTTTACCCCAGGTTGACTCAAGTACTTAATTAGCGCCTTAGTCTTCGGTAAACCTCTAAACGCTCGGAAAAGAGATAGACTTCCCTCATTCAACTCTTCTTTAGAAGCTTTTTTCTCTTCGGGATTACCGATTTTCTTTTTTGCTTCAGCCAAAAGGCTAGTCACCAATTTGCGCTGGGCATTGTGAAGTTTTTCAACTTTTGGCTTCAGGTCGTTAAAGAGGTGTTGATCTCCCTTGGGAGTTGGGCCTGAAATAATAAGCGGCGTCCTTGCGTCGTCAATCAATACGGAGTCAACCTCATCGACAATGGCATAATGATGTTTGCGCTGAACCAGTCTGTCAGGAGTGGCTGCCATATTATCCCTGAGGTAATCGAACCCAAACTCATTGTTCGTTCCAAAGGTAATATCGGCTTTATACGCTTTTCTTCGGGCATCGCTATTTGGTTGATGCTTGTCGATACAGTCTACCGAAAGTCCGTGGAACTCATAAATCGGTCCCATCCACTCGGAGTCACGTTTGGCCAGGTAATCGTTCACCGTTACCAAATGAACTCCCTTTCCTGCAAGGGCATTCAGGTAAACGGGCAGGGTGGCAACCAGGGTTTTACCTTCACCCGTTTGCATCTCCGCCACTTTACCTTCGTGCAGGGCAACACCTCCAATAAGCTGCACATCGTAGTGCACCATGTCCCAGGTAATCTCATTGCCCGCGGCTAGCCATTTATTTTTCCAAATCGCTTTATCATTGGAAATCTCCACATGACCCTTAGCTGCGGCCAGATCTCGATCAAAATCGGTAGCTGTAACCTCAACGGTTTCATTTTCCTTAAACCGTTTTGCCGTTTGTTTCACAACGGCAAAGGCCTCGGGGAGAATTTCTAAAAGCACTTTCTCAATGCGCTCGTCAATTGACTTGGTAAGCTCATCTATCTGCTTAAAAATGGATTCTTTCTTTTCAATATCCATTTCAGGATTAGAATCCACCTCTTCTTGAAGCTTGAAACTCTCCTCCTCCAAGTCTTTTGTGGCTTCTTGAATTTTCCCTCTGAGTTCTAAGGTTTTTGCTCTTAACTCATCGTGTGAGAGCTTCTCAAATTCTTCGAAAAAGGAGTTTGATTTATCTACGTATGGCTGGACGGCTTTTATGTCTTTTTCAGACTTGTCACCGAATAATTTCTTCAGTGTTTTGGTTACGGAACCTAACATGTGTATTGTCTTAAAGTCGATTTATCATCGGGAGAATAAAGGTACCACATTCATTTTTACTAAGTACTCCTGTGATGTGCAGAGAAGTTTACAGAAAGTGTACCGTTTTTGTTTCTCATGCCAAATTGTCGGAAAAAAGAAAACCCACGAAATTCGTGGGCTTCATATAAATTGATGTATTGCGTGATGACTGTCAATACTCATCTTCATTAAAAAAGAAATCTTCTTTGGTTGGGTAATCCGGCCAAATGTCTTCGATGGTTTCGTAGACTTCACCTATCTCTTCGATTTCTTGCAAGTTTTCTACAACCTCCATTGGGGCTCCTGTCCGCATTGCAAAGTCGATTAACTCGTCTTTAGTTGCGGGCCATGGTGCGTCTTCCAAATATGAGGCTAATTCTAGTGTCCAGTACATAGCGAAATGCGTTTGACTATTTTTTCAATTTTGCAAAAGTAATTTTTTTAAGTTCTCTCGCAACATTGAGAAGAAATCATTAAAACACTGATAATCAGTCGTTATCCGTGTTTGGTATCCATGGAATCTCTTCAGCGTCCAAATCTTGGCTTAACTTTCTGCTTAATACGAAGAAAAAGTCCGAAAGTCGGTTGAGAAAGATGGGTATTTCCGGTCTGACATCGCTCTCATCTTTTAAGTGAAGAACGATTCTTTCAGCTCTCCTGCAGACACATCTAGCCACGTGGGCTTGCGCAACGGCAGGATGTCCACCCGGAAGTACGAAATTTCTCATCGGTGGAAGAGTTTCATCCATTTCGTCAATCTTCTCTTCCAAATAAACGATGTCATTTTCAGAAAGTTTCGGAAGTTTTATCTTGGGTTCTCCAGGTTCAGAAGCTAGTAAAGACCCTATAGTGAAGAGTTTATTTTGAATTTCAACCAGAATACCTTGAATTCGTTCTCCTACTTCCATTGAACGCAATAGACCCAAGGCGGAGTTCAATTCATCAACGGTGCCATAAGCTTCGATGCGCAAATGATATTTAGCAACTCTGGAGCCTCCCAGAAGTGAGGTTTTTCCTTGATCACCGGTTTTGGTATAAATTTTCATTTCTACTTGAATATACTCGCTTAACGACTGAAAGGCGTTCTTGTTTTCTGATTCTGAAAATCAGATAACCGCCTGTTTGGTATCGCTTTCAACCAAGCCGTCTCTTAAACGAACAATTCGCTTGGCATGTTCTGCTATATCTTCCTCGTGAGTCACGAGGATAATAGTGTTCCCCGATTGATGAATTTCATCAATCAAAGCCATGATTTCGTACGAAGTTTTAGTGTCAAGATTTCCCGTTGGCTCATCGGCTAAAATAATTGATGGGTTGTTTACCAAAGCGCGAGCAACCGCTACACGTTGTCTTTGACCTCCTGAAAGTTCATTGGGCTTGTGGTCCATACGATCAGCCAGTCCCACTTGCTCTAATACCTCAGTGGCTCGTTCGGTCCTTTGGTCTTTTCCAACACCTTTATAGATGAGTGGAAGGGCAACATTTTCCAAAGCTGAATAGCGTGGAAGAAGATTAAACGTTTGGAAAACAAATCCTATCTCTCGGTTGCGAATATCTGCCAAATCGTCATCATCCATATCGCTTACGTCATTGTTGTTCAGTAAGTAACGACCTTTCGAGGGAGTGTCAAGGCACCCTAGGATATTCATCAATGTAGATTTCCCACTTCCCGAAGGCCCCATAAGGGCGACAAATTCATTCTTCTCAATTTCAAGATCAACCGACCTTAAGGCATGAACCTCCTGCGAACCAACTTGATAGATTTTGGCAAGTCCTTCAACTTCGATGATTGAGCTCATAGTTTCAGTCTAAAATGTTCACGACCATGTCTCCCTGTCTGAAAGAAGACCAATCCAAGATGGAATAGATCGATTGTCAAACTTACGTTTGAATCTTCTTTGATTTCTTCCCAAGCTTCGGTCATTTCCATTGACCAGTGAATATCACCTACTGCAATTACAGATTTGGAATTAATAACTTGAGATATCTTCTTAAAGTATTCTATGGTCGGTTTGTATTGATGATTACCGTCGATGTAAGCGAAATCAATCTGCGCTAGGTCGTCGATCGCCAAATCTAAGGTTTCTGAAAACGGTCCCTGCAAGATCTTGCCATTTAATCCCAGACTTTTCAAATTTTTAACGGCTTCACTCGCTAGAAACGGATCACCCTCAAGACCTATGAATTTGGCATTGTCAGAAGAAGCTGCCAAATACGCTGAAGTCAATCCCAGGTTTGTGCCTACTTCTAATAAATGGGTATGCCCGGAATGGATCACCAATCGCTGAAGCATTTGAGCAACTTGGATGGGAGTCGAACTGGTTTTAACCATTTCAGAAACGCTTCGAAGATTGCCCGAGTTCACACGCGATCCCGCTCCAAGATCAATTAATTCTACTTCCCGTGGATCCGTTGATAGCCGTTGACGCAATTTTTCTATTTCTGATGCCCGTTTGGCACCCTTCGAATACAACACTTCTTCACTTAGGTTATAAACGAACGGAGAATGAACACCGTGACGCTTTTTGGCTTTTAGTTGATGAGAAATATATGAGAAGGTCATTCGCACTCTCAAATTTACTCTCAATTTTTGGGTAAACGGAAGTCTTTGCGTTTGTTGGTAGAGAGCTGGGATATGCGGGAGTAGGATTGGATAAAAGGATATTTACCTCTTGTGATATTATGCCCGATAATCAGTAAATCTCTTTTTCAAAAGATACTATTAACTCCAGAAATAAGGCAATTGCCAATAATCCCAGAATGAGGTAAATCGTCTTTTCATTTCGGATCCAAAATTGATTGAAGTGAAGCCACAAAATTCTACGCCTAATCCGATGGAAATTGTACTGAACGGATTCCATGAAGGATTGCGCTTCCTCTTCACCCATTAATGAAATGAGTTCTTTCAACGTATCATCCGGTAAATCTGATTTCTTCAAATCGAAAATTTGCTCAACGTAGGAGTTGCCCAAATTTACAGATTGAAATCGTTCATGCTTTGAGATTACCGAACCGGTGCTTGATCGAATGTTTAGGTTAAGAATTGGGATTGATCCGATGTTTCTAGACCCTTGTACCCAAACAAAACCACTCTTCGCTCCGCGAATCTTGATTTTTCTCAGAAAACAAATTCTCTTCAGTTGATTTGGATTAACCCGTTGGGTTGATCCGATGTATCAAAACCCTTGTACTCAAGGAAAACCATCCTTCGCTTTGCGAAGGCTTATTTTTTTGCGCCCAAACCGAAGCTCCGAGCAAGCTCAGCTTCGGTTTGGACACAAAAAAACCCCGTCGATGACGGGGTGGTTTTGCTTGTGGGAGATACTGGATTCGAACCAGTGACCCCCTGCTTGTAAGGCAGGTGCTCTGAACCAACTGAGCTAAT
>CAZWQX010000132.1:0-10821 GCA_964635965.1 uncultured Cryomorphaceae bacterium | reverse complement strand
ACCGTAGAGGATTCGCACAGACTCGGCAAAATCCTTCGAAAATTTTTCACCTAACACCTTCCTGATTTCGGCATGCATTTCCTGTGCTTGATCTGATGTTGCGGTTTTTCCAGTACCAATCGCCCAAACCGGTTCGTAGGCGATAACAAGGTCTTTCAATTCATCTGAAGAAAAACCATTAAGGGCAGTCTTTACCTGACCAGACACCACATCAACATGGTTACCGCTCTCCCGTTCTTCGAGGACCTCACCACAGCAATAAACAGGACGAATACCAGCTGCGACGCAGGCTGCAATTTTCTCACGAATCAAATCATCGGTTTCTCCGTGGTACTGTCGACGTTCGCTGTGGCCGATAATGGCGTAACGCACACTAGCCGAGGCTAACATAGCAGCAGAAAATTCACCTGTATAGGCTCCATCACCCTGGTGGGCACTGACATCTTGAGACCCCACAGCCACAGCGTCCGTAGCATTTCCAGCCATTTCGGAAAGGTACAACGATGGCGGTGCTACCATTACATCTACCCCACTGGGAATTTCACTTGACCGATCAAGCAATGCTCTTAGCAGTTCTTTTGCATCAGCGTGATTTTTATTCATTTTCCAATTCCCTGCTACCAATGGTTTTCTCATGATTCCTTAATTAATTCTGACCCTCGGGTCAATGATCCCATAAATTATGTCGACGAAGATATTAATCACAACGAAAGCTGCGGCAATTACCAATACACTTCCCATCACAACAGGAAAATCATCGTTTTGTAATGATTGAAAAACCTGCAATCCAAGGCCTTTCCAATTGAACACAAACTCTACAAATACCGCACCTGCCAACATAGAAGCAAACCAACCTGAAATGGCCGTTACTACTGGATTTAGGGCATTTCTCAAAGCGTGCTTCAGTACAACTGTTCTTTCTGATAGCCCCTTTGCCCTTGCCGTTCGGATATAGTCTTTTGAAAGTTCCTCCAGCAAGGCATTACGAGTTAGCTGCACCACAATGGCTAAAGGCCTAATACCCAAGGTGAGCATTGGCAATATCAAGTTCTTTAATGACAAATACTCTCCTTCAAAAACATCAACTGACCATAAAGATCCGGTCATATTCAATCCTGTTCCAGGGAAATTTAGGGTTCCAAATCGAAAGGGGAGAAAATCAAAATTGAAGATCAATACGGTCAATGAATTCAAAACCAAAAGTCCGATTCCCAACAAGAGTCCTTTAATGGTCCATTCTACTGATTTGATGATCGACTTATTCGGTCGAAGAAGAGAAATGATCAACACGAGCAATCCAAAAACAATGGGGAGACCTGGTAATGATATTTGAGTAGCCCAGAGATAACCTCCTATCCACGAGATGATAATGGCGCTAAAAAACGAAGGGGCACTCATTCCAAGGATGGCTGAAAACAAGGAAAATCCGTCTACAAAGCGTCCTTGGTAAACAGCACTTATTACTCCTAAAAATATTCCGAGAATCAAAGCGAAAAGGATTGCACTAACAGCCAATACGATTGTTCCAGGCATGGCTTCAGCGATAATCGCACTTACTTCTTTTTTGGATTGATAAGACCTTCTAAGATATGGTGCTTTTAATGCAATTACAGTCGATCCCAATGACACGCTTCCCGCTGTTGCGTATTTCGCAGAATCCAAATAGACTCGACTATTGGCGTTCGTGCTGTGAAAAGATATCGGACTTAAATCGTTCAGGTAAAGCACGTATTGCTTATGCCAAGGTAGATCTAAATTGAGCTCTCTTTTTACTCTTTCCACTGCCTCTTCATCTGCTCTCTGACCGAGGAGCATCGCCGCAGGATCGCCGGGATTAATGCTGAAAATGGAAAAGACAAGAGTTATTACTCCTAGTAAAACAAGAAGTCCGTAAAGCGTTTTTTTAAGTACGAACCGTCCCAATCAGTTTATTCTAAATAAGACTCAATTTCAGCGATATTGGGCACATCGTTCCCATGCCATTTTTCGATAATCTCACCATTCTTCAACAATAGTAAACCCGGATTGGCCCGAATAATGGTTTTCAAGAATATCTCGTCTCCCGTGTAAAAAGGGAAAGCCAGCGAATGATCGTGTCGCACAGTCTCATATTGATCATATGGTGATGACGTCAAACAGTAGAAATCGTACCCCATGGCTTCAGCTTCTGATGCCAAAGCCGAAATGGAGGCGAGGTTAGAAGTTTTGGCTTTCTCTACATCATACATCACAACCATGAATGAATAGTTCTCATCATTCAAGAGGTCATCACCAATGTCATAACCCTCTTCGTGCATAACGTTGAAGGTGGCAATCGGTGGTTCATATCCTCTTTGAATAACAATTGGTTCAGGACTTGTGTAAACGATCTTCCACTCTTTATTCTTCCAGATTTCCTTCTCGAGATATTCGTCGGAATTCATACTCATTACCTCACCTGTGTTCTCGTTTTCGAGCTTATACACATTGGCATATTTGGTTGGTATTAAACCCAATTCTTCCGCCGATTTCATTTGGTCCTTGATATTCTTCCCTACGGCATAAGGACGGTAATCTTTAATTGGTAAATGCAAATAAGTATAAGTAGAAAAGGAGTAGGTTAACACGGCAAGAACCGCTGCCAATACCAAGTCGAATTTTAATGAAGTCAACTTAAATGCCTTCACTCCAAAGAAAAATGCGATCGAAATTATGGTGAAGTAAGTCGGGAAACTCCATCCGAAAAGCCAGCCACCAAATACAATTGTGATCAAAATCGCAGCTGGGAAAATGATCAGATTGTCTCGACGAGTATTGACCTTGATGTTCTTGCTCTGAAGTAAAATGACCAAGGTTAGGAAAAACAATCCCAGGTCTTTGTAGAAAGATTCCCAAGGAGTTAATGATCTACCCACTGAACCTCGAAGTGCATCGCCGAAACACCCGCAATCGGTTACACAGACTCTATCAAAAGCTTCACCCGCTGCAATAGCTGCCATTTGAGCATCATTACATTCCGCCGTGAAATAGGTGAGCCAGCCAAAGAAAAGGGTCATGCCTAAGAGTAACTCAGATACCAATTTTGGTAAGGCTCCAAATAAAAGAGCTAGACCCAATAGCACTTCAACTCCTGAGATGAATATGGCCAGAGGAAGGGAATAATCGTGAAAAAGTGCCCAAAATGCTCCAAGGGCATTTTCATCAAAATACTCTTCTAATTTGATTCCAAATCCCACCGTGTCGTTGGCTTTAATTAATCCCGATACAATAAATACGGAACCAACAACAATGCGGGCAAAGAATGTTGCCGCCTCTTTTTTACCTGATAAGATCAGAACTCCAGGCACCAAGCATAGCACTGTCGAAATCCAATAGATATTGAACTCATCGACAACTGCGGGTTTAGCAATTCCAAGTACCACCAAAAAGAGGGCAGTTGCTATCAAAATAAGTCCTAATACACGATTCGTTGTAGACATATATTATTGATTTTCAGCTTCCATTAAATGTATCAACGCAAAAATAGCGTAGTTGATAATGTCGTAGTAATTGGCATCAATACCTTCTGAGATCATCGTTTCACCTTCGTTGTCTTCTATTTGCTTGATACGAAGAAGTTTCATGAGGATGAGATCAGTTAGTGACGAAACTCGCATATCACGCCAAGCTTCACCGTAATCGTGATTCTTTCGGTTCATCAGATTAAAAGCCTCATCAACATACTTTTCATAAAGCTCTTTGGTGTACTCTTCACCAAGATTCAATTCATCGTCTTCCATCAGCTCCAATTGAATGAGAGCCATCACACTGTAGTTGATGATACCAATGAATTCCGGCTTTACACCTTCTTCAACCTTGCTCTCACCTACTTGTTGGATAGTCCTTATCCGATTTGCTTTGATAAATATCTGATCGGTGATTGAACTTGTTCTCAGTATTCGCCAAGCCGTTCCATAATCGTGCATCTTCTTGAAGAAGATATCTTTACAATCATTTACAACTTGTTGGTATTGCTCTGATGTTTTTGCCGACATTCCTTTGCAGGGTTAACCTTATTTTTAAGCCGTGAAAGATACTCGTTTTTGGAGAGACCAAACTATGAACATCGAAGGTGAATTGCTGGATTTTAACAAGCCGTTAACGATGGGAATCCTCAATATCACGGATGACTCTTTTTATGAGGGAAGCCGATACAGAAAAAGGGAATCTCTGATTGAACGAGCCGGACAGATGCTGGATGAAGGTGCAGATATTCTAGATCTCGGCGCCCAATCCACACGCCCAGGGGCTGAATTGATTTCTGAAAAACAAGAAACCGAAACTCTGATTGAGGCTATTAAAGCTGTTAAAGATCAATACCCTCACGCTATTGTTTCAGCAGATACTTTTCGCGCCAATGTCGCTCGCGCTGCTAAAGAGATCGGGGCATCAATTATCAATGATGTCGGTTCGGGTATATTGGATCCCGAAATGTTCGATGCAATTGCTGAATTGAAAGTTCCTTATGTTTTGATGCACAATAGGGATACACCCAAGAATATGGGCTCGAAGGCGGTTTACGAAGATGTGGTGGACGAAGTAGTTTTTGAACTTTCTGAAAAATTGAATGAGCTGAGAAAGAAAAATGTAGCGGATGTGATAATCGATCCAGGGTTCGGGTTTGCAAAAACAGTTGACCACAATTTTGAAATGCTCAATCGATTCAAGGAGTTCAGAGTATTAGGATGTCCGCTCTTAGCAGGTATTTCAAGAAAATCAATGGTCTGGAAGAGCTTGGGTACAACTCCTAACGGGGCTTTAAACGGAACTACAGTGCTCAATACCATCGCGCTTGAAAATGGCGCTTCAATTCTCAGGGTTCATGATGTTCTAGAGTGTACACAGGCAATAAAACTAGTATCAGAACTGAACAAACAAACAAATCGGTCATTCAGTTAGGAAATTATGACAACAAATAAAAAAATATACCCTGCAATAATTGTTGGAGGAGGACCTTGCGGAATTGCCGCGGGTGCTGAGTTGAAAAAGAAAGGGGTCAAGAGTCTGATCATTGAAAAAGGAAGTGTTACAGAGTCCATTCGCAATTATCCAAAACGCATGCGGTTTTTCAGCACGGCTGAAAATATCGAGATTGGAGGTATTCCTTTTGCAACGAGCAATGTAAAAGCGAATCGGAACGAGGCTTTGCAGTATTACCGAAAGGTGGCCGCATACTTTGATCTGAAATTTAAGCTAAACACAACCGTCCATAAGGTAGACCGCAAGAATGAGCTTTTTTCAGTTTACACCGACAAGGGTGATTTCTTCGCATCAAAAGTGATTTTAGCTACAGGCTACTTTGACCTGCCAAGAAAGCTAAATATCCCAGGGGAAGACTTGCCAAATGTTAGCCATTATTACGATGAGCCTTATAAACACTCATTTACAAAAGTCATAATTGTAGGAGGTGGAAACAGTGCTATTGAAGCAGCCCTCGAACTTTATCGGCACGATGTGGATGTTACCATGGTAGTGAGAGGCGAAGAATTAAAGGCTTCTGCCAAATACTGGCTGGTTCCCGATATCAGGAATAGAATCAAAGAAGGTAAAATCAAGGTATTGTATCAAAGTGAATTGACTGCAATAAATGATGAAAGCGCAGAGGTCCGAAACGCCAGCGGAGTGACTCACATGGCCGCGGATTTCATTTACATTCTAACAGGATATTTACCCGATAAAGAATTGTTACTTGCTTCAGGCCTTTCCCCTGATGAGAAAATCTTGGTCAAACACGATCCGAAATCTTTTGAAACGGATATTGAAGGGTTGTATCTCTGCGGAACAGTTCTGGCCGGGGTTCATACAGAGAAGGTATTTATTGAAAACGGACGAGATCATGCAATTGCCATCGCTAACGATATTGTCAAAAAGAAATCTCAAGTCGAAGTGGGATTATGACTGAGGTATCTGCCCTATTTGAAGAATTTGAATCGAAATATCCTTCGGCTATTTCGGAGATAACCTTAAACAGGGGGGATTTTCTTATTCGCAAAGGGCAGATAGAACGTCACACCTATTTCATTCTCTCAGGAGCGGTTGCAGTAAAACTTTTTAAGGAAAACGAATCACATACCATTCGCTTTGGATATCAGGGCTCTTTTTTGAACTCCATTCCCTCGTTTTTTGATGACTCTCCTTCTTATTTCGACATTATTGCTCTAAAGAAAACAGAGGTAAAGGCTTTCTCAAAGCAGATCTTGTTCGAGTTAATCGAATCTAATGAAACCTATAAAGAAGCCTATATATCAGTTCTTGAAAATCTCGCCACTCATTTTGTCGAACGTGAAATAGATTTACTAGCCTCCTCTCCTTCTGAGCGTTATAAAAGAGTACTGGAAAGAAGCCCTCACCTCTTCAACGAAATTCCTCTTAAACACATCGCTGACTACCTAAGAATGACACCAGAGACCTTAAGCCGATTGCGAAAATCTTGATTTGAATCAAGGATTACATTATTTCGACCGTTTTACTTTGTAGTCATGAAAAGAGCCGAAT
Source organism: uncultured Cryomorphaceae bacterium (assembly GCA_964635965.1). Taxonomy (GTDB): domain Bacteria; phylum Bacteroidota; class Bacteroidia; order Flavobacteriales_D; family Cryomorphaceae; genus JAKVAV01. Next base: position 4,308 of record CAZWQX010000132.1, on the reverse strand, counting down.
TTCTAAATTCCTTAAACCAGAAGTTGGAATCTATCAATAAGTCGATTCAAACATTCGAAAAAGCCTCAATCGAAGAATTATCTGCCAGAAAGGCTGCTGAAAAATGGAATGTTCTTGAATGTATAGAACATCTCATTCGCTATAATGATTTCTACCTAACTGAATTCGAAAAATCCCTTAAGCGATCACGTTTATCATCTGATCAATCAATGAAACGAGGGAGTTTCGGACAAAAATCTGCTGCATCAATGCTACCGGGACAGAACGGTGGGATCAAACCGATGAGGACGTTTCGATCTAAGAATACGCTAGGTGCCAACCTTGATCAATCAGTTTTCTCAAAATTCAAGAAACAACAGAACGAGCTGCAAAGAATAATCGAGAATGCTGAAGACAGGGATATCGGATCGGTTAAGTGTAAAACTACCTTACCTCTAATCAAATTCAGATTCCCTGATGCCTTGGAATTCGTTATTAATCATCAGGTACGCCACATCATTCAAGCAGAAACCGCATTGAAAAATGCCAATGAAAAGGTCGAGAATTAAAGTGATCAGGGTTTGACTACGACCCTTGCTTTAAACATGTTGTAGGCAACAACCTCCGAATACTCTCTGGAAAAAGAGTTCACCGAAGTAGGGTCAACTGTTTCTGATCTTGCCGACCAAACGAGCTGTTCTGTCGACAAGTCATAAAGGGCAGCCTCCATCGTATACACCTTGTTAGTGGTGTAGTATCCAGGAGAGTATACCTGAGTTGAATAGTACCCATAATATCCCCAATAACTGCCATAATATGGATGCATGGTAGCAGGGTAATATCCTGCAGTTGAATACGTCCCGGGAACGTAGTTCTCTTGTTCATCAATTGAAATCAAGGCAAACGTCAAAATACTGTCGAAGCCCTTGCTCATCAACGCCTGTGCAATCTCCTTCTTCTTGGCGTCCGTTAATTCGATGTCGGGTGTTAGGGTTCCTTGAATAGCTTGAGCATTTATTCCCCTTGCGTTGAATTTATCAACTAAATCGGCAGCCACGTTTTTATCAGTCATTTGATCACCAACCATCCCCACAACAAATACGCTTTTATATGATTTATCGAGGTTTGGAGAAGTGTAGGTTCCTACAATCTTGGTAGACGTACAACCTGCAAGTCCAAGTGCTAGCAAAGAGGCTATTAGTATACTACGCAACATGGTTTATGGAATAAAGCGCAACCCGAGCTGAAAGGCCAGGTACGAATGAGTTTGAATGTCTTTGCTCTCGAAGCTGTGGTGATAAGTTGTGACAAATATCAAATCCGTAGATGGAGAAACCTCAAGTCCAAAACCTGCTTGAGGTTGAAGACCAAAACGGAAGGAGTCATCATTAAACTGAAATCCCGCAAATTCTCTTCGCTGACCAACCCAATGAAAACCAACACCTAAGCCAAAGTGAGGGGTAAATACAGCGTATCGATCAACGTGATACTTACCCATCAAAATTACGGGGATCATATTGACATATCGAAACTCCGTGCCTGTAATGGTAAGTGATTCACGCTCGTAGGAAACCTGTCCCAGTTCTTGGTAAAAAGTCTGAACACCTGTTGAGAATCCCAAACTCCATTCATCTTCCAAAAAGTAATCTCCTGTCACTGCGAAACCTCTAAAACTCACCTCATCGATGTAATCTGAAGTCTCGCCAATGGGAAGGGCGACGGAATACATAATTGAGGTCATACCATCTCCCTGTGCGTAAAGCAATGAGGGTAATAAGGCTAAAAGGAAAACTAATTTTTTCATTATTCAGCAGCTGTTAGGTAAGGTGATTGTTCGAAACACTGGTCAATTCCTCGATTAATCCGATTTCTCGTGTCTGACGTAGAGTTAGATACTGCCCCATTTAAGGCTCCCGTCCAGACGATCGGGATCAATTCTTCTCCCTCGAATACAATTCCATCTCGGTCGATGATGTCAACCAAAACGGTACCGAAAGTATATTGATAAACATATCCACCCCATGGATACCATGCACCCCATCCACACCACCAGGGATACCAAAAACAATAGTCTACAATAACGCCTGTCGTTGTTGTACTCCAAACGTAGGGTGCTATTACCAAATCGGCCATAAAAGGATCATTATTCTCAACGGGAACAAATCCTCTGCTCTCCATATTACTTGTTATTGCATCAAGAATATCTTGGTCGTATACACGATTTGGTTCGCTCGTGTCATCAGGATCCATAACGTATATCACTTCGTCAGGAACGTAGTATGTTTTGTTCTCGGTGAAATTGAAGCCTTGATCATAATTGGTAGCTACCAAATCCGTATCTGAATAATAGACCGGACCTTTGGGATAACATCCACCTAGAATCAACATTAGGGTTAATAAACCAACAAAAGGGAGTGTTTTTTTCATAGCCATATCAAATAAACTATCGCTGACAAACATAGTGTTTTCCTTCGTTTTTACTTTCTTTGACGCATAGAAAAGAACTGATGAAAAAATCCATTCTCCTTTTAGGTGTACTAGCTCTTTCGGTTTCTACTGTATTTTCTCAAACTGAAACCAATACACCACCTCCACCCCCTCCACCGCAGCCTGCTTATGCTCAACAGGTGAATACTCCAACATATACCTACCCCAAAGAAGAAACGAAGATTGAGATTGTTGGATTCTACGGTTATCGCTTCGGAGGAAAAGTGGATGTTTTTTATGGAGGAGACGTAGGGTACATTAAGGTTAATGACAACGACGTTTATGGACTTGAATTCAACTACCGTATTAGAGATCGGTACTTCGTAAGTTTACAATGGACACGCCAAGATTCGGATATTGATTTCTACGGATTCAGGGATAACGAGATCTTAGGTCTGGGCTCAATCGCCACCGAATATTTCTTCTTATCAGGATTGAGCGATTTAGGTATGGCTCAGGGGCCAATTGTTCCTTTTGGAGGAGCAGGTGTCGGAATGCTTGTTGCGACTCCTGACAGCAGAGAGTTAGATACTGCATACAGGTTTGCGTTTACTCTTCAAGGAGGCATAAAAGCAGATCTCTCCGATAAAATTGCCTTGAAGTTTCGGGCCGCAATGTTGGCGCCGATGCAATGGGGTTCAGGAGGGTTGTTTTGCAGTACCGGTTCAGGATGCAACGTCGGTGTTGGAGCTTCAACCACGATTCTTCAGGGAGAAGTTTCTGGAGGTGTGGTTGTAAAACTGTAAATCAACTAAGTAACTTCTGTCGCAGGTAGAATTCGAGCTGTCCGTTAACTCGCTTGAGTTCTTCCATAAGTCGCTTATTTTCGCGCCGTAGATCAAATATTTCAATCGCCTGAAAAATCACGGATTTCATGCTTTGAGCTTCCCATGGTTTCGTGAGATAACGGTAAACTTCGCCTTTGTTTATTGCATCAACAACGGCTTGCATATCACTGTACCCCGTGAGCAGAATTCGAATGGGTTCAGGATGAGAAGACTTCAGTTCTGCGAAGAACTCCACGCCCGTCTTCGCGGGCATTCGTTGGTCTGAAATAATCACTTTCAGATCATCTTTATCGAGAAATTGCTTGGCTTCTTCTGCGCTGATAGCCGTGTAAACGTTCATTTCCCTGCGAAAAGATGCCTTGAATGAAACCAAATTGTGCTCCTCATCATCTATGTACAGAACACCCGGTTTCATGTTTTCGGGTTGCTTTTTATCCGTTTCCATGTGTAGATAAATTTAGCGGTTTTGTCGAAAATCAAAATACCCGGGAACTTTTCTTTATAGTTTAGGTCAAACAACAGATATTACAGGCGATGCCCGAAGAAAATCAAAAGAAATTTGACTTGACCGATAACCGCGGAAAATGGTCATTAGTATGGGAGCCTGAAGTTTTCAATTTGCCTGATGACAAGTTCGCTTTAATGGATTTGGTGAAAAGAAATTCACCTCTCATCACCAATGATATCGAAAGCCAGTTAAGCGAGCTTGTTAAACTCAGAAACCCCAACAAGAAACTCACGGATTTTGAGAGACAAGAAGCGATCAAAAATGAGTTAAATAATCGTTCTCTTGATAATTATGGTAAATGGTTTTACTACCCGTGGGCGAATCGGCTGGTACACCTTCTGGAGGAAGACGCCTTCATAGAAGTTCGCACCAATCGAAATCACTACAAAATCAGTCCTGAAGAAGAACGAGTTCTCTCGAATAAAAAGGTCGGACTTATTGGTCTATCAGTTGGGCAATCCGTGGCTGTTACAATGGCAATGGAACGAGGGTTTGGAGAGCTACGGCTGGCTGATTTCGACACGCTTGAACTTACGAATCTCAACC
>CAZWQX010000131.1:0-10968 GCA_964635965.1 uncultured Cryomorphaceae bacterium | reverse complement strand
AAGAAGGATGTTTTCAGGGGCAGTTTCGGCTGAAGCCGTTTCGGTGTTTTCGTTTGTGCAAGCGCTCATACCAATAAGAACAATGGAAATAGGTAAAAAAGTATTCAGCAGGATTTTCATTGAGTGGAATTTGAGCGCAAAGGTAGAAAGGAAAAGCGAACTCAGAGAGTAAGAAAAATCTCATAAAATGTGGAAGATGCCGCAGGGTGGCATACCCTGTGCAGAGAATAATTGTTCAAAATCTATTTGTTATCACAAGTTTTTCTGAAGCGCTTTCGCCATTTTCGAATCTTACCGAAACAATATAAACTCCGTTGGTCAAGTTAAGCGCTGATGGAACAAAAGTATAACCACCTGAGTGAGTAGCTTGAAATACCTCTCGACCCTGTATATCATAAAGAACGACTGATTCTATTGCAAGATCTGCACTCACTTGAAAAGAACCGGTAGAAGGGTTTGGAAAGACTTTAAGTCCAGTCAAGTTCTGTTTATTATCATCAAGGTCAAGTGTGTAAGTTGTATTCAGATACAATCTGGAAGCAATTCGTCCGTTCAAATCCAACCCTGTGTATAAAACATCCACATCTCCATCGCCTTCAATATCTTTCAGGTATAAGTTTTCAATATCGAAGCTCTCAAATTGATCTGAACCTTCCTCGAAAAAATTACCAAAACCGTCGTTATAAAAGGTCATAATTTCACCTCCATCTGATCTATGTTGTGAACAAAACACATCAAGAAAACCGTCACTATCTAAATCCACGAGTCTCAATGTTTTCAGATCGTCAGCATAAATCTCGCTGGATTGAACATAACCGGAATCATCATTCAAGAATACCTTGGTATTGAGGTTTAACATTTTAATGACAAGATCAATGTCGCCATCACCATCGATATCAGCTGCCTCGAAAAACTCAGTGGCCGTCACATCATAGTTCCAGTTCGATCCAAATGAAAAAGCCAATTCTTCATCGAATTGGAAATTTGCATCTCCGTCGTTTTCATAAAATGACACAAAATTCTGAATAGATCGAGTAACACCTATGACATCGTTGTCTCCATCACTGTCAAAATCAGTCGGATAAAAATCAGTGTTGTATCCGTAAAAGGGTGAATCTATCTGCTCAAACACCGTCCCATTTAAATTCAAATAAATTGGTCCGTGTTCAATGAGTACATCGGGAAAGCTGTCGCTATTCAAATCGACAAAAAATGATCTGGAACCTCCATAAAAGATCAAATCTCCAACCGATTCTTCTTCAAACTCTCCGTTTCCTAAATTTCGAAAAAATAACGGTGTGTTCATCTCATGTTCAGCAGAATCCGGTTCGGATGTTAATTGAATTAAATCCATATCGCCATCCGAATCCATATCAAAGGAAAAAACGGGTTCAATCGAATAAATCGGGAGTTGGTTTTCAGCTTCCTCAAGCTCCCCTGCTTCATTGACACGATAGGTCAATTTCTCAAATTTCATTTCATCATTAACTCCTGAAAAATGTATCTCGAACTTTTGATCTCCTTCGGTATTGATTATTTGACCAGTGTAATTTCTGGCTATGTGTTTGTCTGAAACCATCTCTGAAAAAGATCCATTTCCATTGTTCACGAAAATCCGAGAAAAGGGAACACCTATGCCATTTTGCGCATAACCTTCAATCAACAAATCCAAATCTCCATCTCCATCATTGTCTATTCGCTGAAATGTTGGATGAACGAGAGATGGGAAATCATTGATAGAGCTTTCAATAAAATTTCCATCAAACTGGAAATAGAGTTTCGTTATTCCTTTTGCATATGCCACGTTACTTTGGGATCCTGCAATCAATATGTCCGTTTCTCCGTCCTGATTGAAATCACTGAGTTCTATTCCACCTTTAGCAGTAGCAATTACATCTTGTCCTAAATCCTCCATAAACTCTCCACCACCAATTCCCATGTATATTTTGGTCAGAACTTCCTGGCCTCCAACATCTCCGAAAACCCCGGAAATAACCAAGTCCAAGAATCCATCACCATTTAAGTCATTGCTGCCTACCACACCATTATATAATCCTTCAAAGTACAGCGGGGTATCTAAGTCAAAAGATCCTGAACCATTGTTCAAGTAAAAACTGAATTCGGTATTTCCCGTTTCATTTTTGAGGCCAAAGGTGATTACATCATTATCCCCATCATTATCAATATCTGCTACATGATAACCGAATCCCTCCATTCCCGAAATATCTTGACTATATATAGCGGTATAATATCCATCATCATTGCGGCGATAGACATTCAAAAACCTGTTATTTCCCGCTGAGTTAGCGACTATTATTTCCCTGCTTGCCGCACCATCTAGTTCTTTATAATCTATGATACTTCTGGACTGAGGAATGACTCCGGGCTCTGGTGTAATGGAAAAATTTCCTGAACCATCATTGTACAGAGAATATCCGGATGAATAGAAAATATCTTGATCCCCATCATCATCTAAATCGGCTACTAGCTTGGAGACATAGAGTGGGTTATCTGAGGGTCCGGGGACAAAATCTGAAAAATTACCATTGCCATCGTTGTACCAAATGGCCGCTGATTCTCCTAAACCATCTTGAACAATATCCGGAAAACCATCTCCATCGAAATCAGCCATTTTTGAATAGCCCAATCCGTAATTATTTCCCGTATTGCTCAAATTAAAAATTGGAGCAAAATTTTCTGATGGATCTTCATCGTTGGTGTATAACTGGAAAGAAGCTTGAGAAAAAGTAGTGTTAAACCAAAACAGAAGGAGGATTGCGGAAGAAGAACGAAACATGGTGGTGAAAATGCTTGGTTAGCTCTTTTAAGTAGAGGATAAAACGATAATTAAACTTACCAAGTGTCCGAGTAGCTGAATTTAACATAAACATAATCCTGTTAAGCAGTATCAGATTTCTACCAAATAAGAATTCGAATTCAGAATAATCCAAAAACCTCATTAGACTCTCATTTAAGTTCAAATTAGGGTAGGAAGGAAAAGGAAACTCAGACAGTTAGAAAACTCTCAAAAAATGTGGAAGATGCCGCAGGGTGGCATACCCTGCGGAGCAGTAAGGTGAATAACTAATTTCATATTGTTCAATCGAGTCAATATCTTACCACCCACTTGACCATCGAATTCAACATAGACAGCATTTTTAGCCTGGCATTGATCTTCCAGGGGTTGTTTGCATCGATTATCTTACTCGTCAAGCCCGAAAACAAAAAGGCCAATCGATTTTTAGCCGCCTTGAGTTTTATTCTCTCTCTTTGGCTCTGCGATACCTTTTTCCGCGTTTCTGGAATTTACGGTCAAGAACCCGGATTGTATTTCTTACCGATTTATTTCTCCTTTGGATTTGGCCCCTTGGTTTATTTCTACACCCGCTATTTGACCCAGAAGAGCGAAAGCCTTTCCCGAGCCGATTATCTTCACTTTATCCCAATGATCTTGCAAGGCTCCTTGTACATCTACCTCCAACTCAGGGATTACGAATACCGCAGAGATTTTTGGGTGGACATCCACCAGCCTTACACCTATGATTTGGAATTGGCACTTAGCTTTATTTCTTTGGGTGCCTACCTGGTCTTTAGCAGAAGGCTGATTATATCCTACAAAAAACGGATCGACAACAGTTTTTCCAGCACCCAAAAAATTGCGCTCAGGTGGTTGGACAGGCTTCATCTCATACTTTTCGCGGTTTCCTTCTTCTGGTTACTGGAGACTGTGGCGAGAACCGTTTGGGGTGAATATGCCATTACCCCACTCTCTTCCATTACCATGGGAGTGATCATTGTTCTGATTGCCGTGGGTGCCCTTCTCCAATCGGATTTAACGGAAGTAAACGAGGAGGTCATACCCTCTGATGAAGGGGATGAAACGGATGTGGAACTGACCTCGGACGATGAGAAGAAGCTCAAGGGCATAACAGAGGTCATGACACAAAAGAAGTCCTATCTACAACCTGAGCTTACCCTAAAAGAATTTGCCAAACTCGTTGATTTACCTTCTCGGGAAACCTCCCAATTGATTAATCAAGGTCTCAAGCTTTCCTTTATCGATTTTGTGAATCAATACCGAATTGAGCATTTCAAAACGATCGCGGCTGATTCTGAAAACAGCCATCTCAGCCTGCTCGGTATGGCTTTCGAGAGCGGTTTCAACTCCAAATCGACCTTTAACCGCGTTTTCAAAAAAGCGGAAGGAATGAGCCCTTCTGCCTATGTAAATGGGTCCTAAAACACGTATTGGGACGTCTCAAACACAAATTGAGACGCATAGATAATGTCATCTGCTGAGTTTTGCTTCGGATTCAAAACAAATCAGATGAAAACAAAATCACTCACTCTTTTAGCAGCCATCTTTTTAAGCTGCGTTAATCTTTTGGCCCAAGATGCTTGGACCAATAAGTCGCGGATTCTTCCCGACAAATTAAGGCAGGTGCCTACCCTGCTTACCGTCAGCTACAACCCCAATCCCAATTATGCGGAATTGGCAGATGAACCCGGAATCGACTTCACATACGTTTGGAAACACAGTACGTCCATCTGCTCTCCTTACCAAGATTTGGAAGTAGTCGAAGCTGGCTCATTTATCTGGTACAGTCCGAGTGGATGGATGGAGAATGTGCAATTCGACAAACGAGACTTTATAAAGCGGTTCAACTGCAAAAAAGGTGTCTTGGAAAAGGGGCAATGCTATACTTATGAGAAGAACTACCGGTACGGTAATGACCTCTACGGTGGTGATGCCATGTGGTATGTAATTGCCAAAGATGAAGATGGGAATCTGTACAAAGGATTTGGAATAATTGAAACCGAAGGAGAATTAAAAAAAGACTAAAATGAAAAAGATCGTACTCGCAGCAATTGCTGCATTGGCACTTAATTTCACACAGGCTCAAAGCTTTGAGATTGATGTAAAGAACTCACTACTAAACTGGACTGGATACGCCGAAGTGGGTGGTTATAGCCAAACGGGAACGTTGAACGTTTCCGGAGGAACCATGGAGCTAACGGACGGAAGTTTAACCAAAGCGGAAGTAGTGGTGAACATGAAAACCATCACCAGTGAAGAGAAGGACTTAGAGAATCACTTGAAGCAAGAAGACTTCTTTTACGTGAAGAAATTCCCCGAGGCTATGCTAAACTTCAAAGGAATGGATAACGCTTCATTTCTTTTTGAATTAACCATCAGAGGAATAACTCAAACCCTGGAGTTTCCAATCGATCTAGAGAAAACCGAATCGGGTTATACCGTAACGGGGAAGGTAACGATTGACCGAACCAAATTTGATATCAAGTACAACTCGTCCTCCTATTTTCAAGATCTGGGGAGTTACGCGATTAAGAATGAGTTTGATTTGGAGTATAGACTGGTTTTTATTAAGAAATGAATACCCAACATAAGCGGCAACCATCAAATCTAATATGCACTTACCTCTTTTGAGACATGAGATCTGTTCGCGTACTCCTAGTTAAGGGGAAAATGGAATTACGATATTTTTTAATCATTCTTCCTCAGAACTTGCTACGAGCATTGAAATTAGTCAGAAAGTTGGCGAATTATCAATCGACAATTAATACACGGGTTTTATGAACGATTTTACCTTCTTGAATTAATTGAATAAGGTAAACCCCACTTGGAAGAAGGTTTCTGTTCAAGTTGATCTTTGTGCCATCCAATCCCTCCATTTCTTTCACTACTTGTCCAATTGAATTGGTCAGAACCAGTTTAGCACTTTCAAGTGGCACTTTGCTCTCAATCGTAGCTTGATGAGAAAATGGATTGGGATATACTTTTAATCCTGTAGATTCAAAAGCAACATCCACTGATAAGACATTGCAAAGATCATTTTCGTAAAAGTCTCTGTCATTGGGGGTCCAATCAATCTCATTCACTTCGAGCGAGGTGAATTCTATCATCAGATTCGGAGCTTCTTGAGGTGCAATAATATCATTTGTTTCAGGCATCCATGAAACTGAATTACAAGTTGAATTTCCAAAAGAATCAGTCTTAACCAAATGAACCTTCGAACTGTCAATAGCGATACCTTCAGACCAGGATTGTCCTGTGAGAAGATACCCACCATCTGATGTTTGGACTGCATGGGCTGAATTGTCTTGCCAAGCACCTCCGTAAGCCATTGCCCATTCCGTGTCACCAGCAGAATCAAGTTTAGCTAAAAAGGCGTCTCGATCTCCGTTGCCAGCACTGTTCGTAAAACCGCAAATGAGAGTTCCTCCATCATCCGTATTCGATATCGTCCGGCTCCAATCAGTATACAGTCCTCCGTAACACTTATGCGAAACAAACTCTCCAAGAGAATTAAGCCTGAGTATGCAGTTATCTGCTGACTGTCCAACTGTATTATCATCAACCAATGCAAAGTTGATTAAGATCTCACCAACTCCATTTTCTATCATGGCCAAACCAGTAACTCCTCCGCTCCCGCTGGGTCTGTAACGCCGTGACCAAGAGAGTTCGCCATCAGGATCAAATTTCCAAATATCTACACCAACTCCACAAACAACTACGCCTCCAGTTGAAATGGAAGCCATATCAATTGGATACCAGTCTCCTTGCGGAGACCAATTAGGACTCCATCTTACCCAAATAATGTTTCCTTCGCCATCCACACGCATTACCCCGGTACCTTGTGTATTTTGTGGTGGAAGTTGCTGCATATATCCCGCTACATAAAATCCTCCCTCACCATCCTCTTCAACTCTCAAAAAGTACTGACCGTATATATTTCCATATGATTTAGACCATATTACATTTCCTTCAGAATCTGTTTTCATCAAAAAGCCATCAAGATTACCCGCCCCATAGCTGAAGGTAGCGCCACACATAACCAAACTGCCATCAGAGAGCTCAATCACATCACGCGTCTCGTCTAAATTTATTCCTGCATAGTCTTTCACCCACAGCAATGAACCTTCTGGATTCACTTTCATCAGAAAAGCATTTCCTCCCGATCCAAATCCTTTTGTTTGTCCAACGACTAAAAAGTTCCCATCTCCTGTTTCGATGGTTCGGTAAGCTCGATCAAAATAAGACGAACCATATCTTTTATGAAATTGGTTCTGCGCATTTCCAGTAATCGCGCAAAAAAGGATTACGAAGAGGGAAAGTATAAAACGTTTCATAGTATTTCGGTTTTGGTTAATTCAATAGTGGAATAGAAAATTCAATCTCACTTTCTTCTCACAGAAAAGTAAGAATAAAAGAAAATTACAATTAGGTAAAGATCTTAACAAATGGGATTCTCAAACTTATTATGGCACTGGTAAACAACTATTTCGATAAAAGAACTTTCCTTTCCAGTACTTAAAAACCTGGTATTGTTGAGTCTTTCTTTCTCCTAAAACAAATTGCTTCAAGGCATTATTCCAAACGATATAAAATTTCTACCAAACCAGTAAGGATTCAGCTGGAAGTCATTTTGTAACGACTGATTATCAATCTCAAAAAATATTTGCAGTCCTTAAGAACCTGTTTAATAAGCAAAGCCAAAAATTAGAAGAAGTGCCTATTTAACTTCATAGTTTATAATCATTCTAAATCCAAAACTTCAGGCGCAAGCTCTTGTTATATTATTGAGACAGACATATTTCTGCATAAAACCTAAAAACATACATGGATAACTTAAATAGAATTGGCTTAGATACAGAAAAGAGTAAAGAACTAGCAGATTTGCTAAACGACCTTTTGGCGAATTATTCGACTTTTTACCAAAATACAAGAGGATATCACTGGAACATTAGTGGGGACAAATTCTTTGAACTGCACTTGAAATTTGAAGAACTCTACAACGACCTCTTTTTAAAAATTGATGAAGTGGCCGAGCGTATCTTAACGCTGGGACATGTGCCTGAACACAAGTTCACCGACTACCTCGACAAGGCTAGCATTCCTGAAAGCCGCGAAGTAAATGATGGCAAAAAAGCCATTGCTCAGATACTCGAAGCATTTAAAATCCTGCTGACCAAACAAAGACATTTACTCAGACTATCGGATGAAATAGATGATGAAGGAACAAATGCTCAGATGAGTGATTACATCAGAGAACAAGAAAAATTGGTTTGGATGTATTCGGCTTACTTGAAGTAAGGCATACACAAAACATCAAATAGTGGAGCTTCAGAAAAAATTCTGAAGCTTTTTTTTGCATTAAAGATTCTCCGACTTCTTACAATAAGGTTTTTAGTATTTCAGATAATTGAAATGAGTCGGAGCAAAAAGTTTTTACAGCTAAAAACGTTGTTCAATTTCTTCTAATCGCGGAATTGCGTGTGAGTGGAATAAGAATACTCAAAAATTCGCTTTTGTATATCACTCAGTATTTGTTCAGTGAAACCAACAGAATTAAGTATGAAATTATAACATCAGACTCTTTTTGAGCGGTAATTCGAGACTTTCAAGGCCTAGTTGAAACTTCGAATTGAATGACATGAAAAAAACAAACCTTCTTCCGGCACTCATTCTTGCTCCCTTCTTATCATTCTCCCAGTCAGATTATGAGATTTACATAAGCGATGCGGGTAACTTCAGCAATCCCCCTTGGCAAATACTTAAGTACGATCAAAACGGAGAAAACGGAGAAGTATTTATCTCTGAAAATCTGGCCTGGCCACAAGATATTTTGTTTCTGGAAGAACAAAATCAAGTGCTTATCTCAAATCTTAATAGTGATCTAATAAATATTCATGATGCGGATAACGGCGATCTCATTGGTGCTTTCGGAACGGAAGCTGATGGACCGACACGAATGGCCTTTGGTCCGGATGGATTAATTTATGTCTTACAATGGGACGGAAATGGAACCGTATTGAGATATGAAACAGATGGAACTTATCTCGGTGAGTTTACCCAAGTTGGTGTTCCAAGAAGTATTGGTTTGGATTGGGATAATCAAGGCAATCTTTACGTTGCTTCTTACAATCAATCCTCTATTCGGGTATTTGATGAAAATGGAAACGATAATGGACTTTTTATAAGCACAGGACTAAACGGCCCGACCAATATCTGGTTCAATGCAGATGGAGAGCTATTAATAAATAACTACAATACAGGTCAGGTCCTTAAATTCGATTTATCAGGCAATTTTGTTGAGACTGTTTTATCCGGTATTCCTTGGAACGAAGGAATAGCGGAAATACCAAATGGTGATTATCTCATTGGGGGCGGCCAAACGGGAGTGGTTAATCAGTATAACCCCGACGGAACATTTGTCCAGGAGTTAATTTCTTCTGAACCCCTGTCTTTATTAACTCCCAATGTAGTAGTTCTTCGCAATTTGATTTCAGTTAGTACGATTGATGTTCACCCAGGAGAAAATCTAATCATCGCTCCCATCCCAGGAGATTATTTTAAAATAAGTTCCGAAGTCAAGAGTGAGATACAGGTAATTGAAGTATTAAATGCTACTGGTAAATTGGTGTCAAAACACGATTTTTTAGGTTTGGAAATATGGGATGCAAGAGACTTTCCGGAAGGTCAATACACAATTTCGATTCTCTTCAAGGATGGAGTGAGTGTGTCCAGAAAAGTAATTGTCCAACACAAATAAACTGAATACCACGGTTTAGACTTACCTTATATTCCTGAAAGCAAAGGATAAAATGGAACCTTCATTAGATAATTGGACTACATTTTTTCTGTTGGCAGCTTCAACGGGCATCTTTGTTTCCTTAGTGCTCTTAGTTCGATCCAAGAGTGCTTCGTTATTCTTGGTACCGGCAATCATCATAGGGTTGTTTTCATTGGTGCTCCTCCAATACGTTTTGTTCTGGACTCGATATCAGACGGTCATCCCCTATTTCATTTACCTGCCTAATTTTTTATTGGGCTTAATCCCTGTTTTGGTTATCCGATATTCGAACAGGCTGTTGGGCCGAAAGCCCCGAAGATATACTCGGTTCCTCTACATTCCCGTCTTGTTCGGACTTTTATCGAATATTCTATACTGGTTAGGGGTGTTTCAGATCGAGTCAGAAGCTTCAGGTTTGATTTGGTCCTTAGGTAATATTCTGTTTATTGGCTTAAACCCTTGGGTGGTCGTTGTGCTTTATGGGTTTTCTGCGGTGGAGCTTTATCGGTTTCAGGTTCCTTTAGAAGGTCCCAGAAGGCGGTATTTCAAGATGATGCTTGGTTCCCTCGTCTTATTTGCGATTGCCTTCGCGAGTTATTTTATACTGGTCAACTTCTCTTTTTTCAATAGTACCTGGGATTACGCAATTTCCATCATGATGAGCGGTACGATTTACTTCTTAGGAGGAACTTTGATTGCAAAATCCACCAATCAACTATTTCCCGAAGCCAAAGGTTCGAACCAAGCTCTTCTAGACGAGAAATCAGTAGACGAGCTATTTCTTGAGTTAGATCAAAAAATAAGGAAAGAGTGCCATTACCGAAAAGATGATTTGCGGCTGGAATGGTTGGCTGAAAAACTGAATATTCCCAGGAATTACTTGAGTTATATTATCAATACCAAGTCTGGAAATAACTTCAATAACTTCATCAACGAATACCGCGTGAAAGAGGCGGCAGAGCTTTTGATTTCCAGAACCGACCTTACGGTAAAAGACATCTATTTCCAAGTTGGTTTTAACAATAAGGCCACCTTCTATCAGGCTTTTAAACGCAAATACGATTCCACTCCTACAGAGTACAGGATGAGCAATAAAAGTAACCGCATTGAGATGAACGGAACTCTGAAATCTTCAGCACTAATCCAGAATGGAAAAGGTTCTGGATAATGAAAAACTAGGTGCGTTATTACTTTCTAACCAGCAGCTTGAACGACCAACAAGAAGTCATCCGCTTTCAAACTGGCTCCTCCAATCAATCCACCATCTACATCGGGTTGAGAGAAAAGTTCAGCGGCGTTGGCCGGTTTGGCGCTTCCACCGTAGAGGATTCGCACAGACTCGGCAAAATCCTTCGAAAATTTTTCACCTAAC
>CAZWQX010000130.1:0-10969 GCA_964635965.1 uncultured Cryomorphaceae bacterium | reverse complement strand
ACAAAAACCTTGAACGGTTCCTGAGTGACTTAAACGGTAACCTCTCGCCATTTTTCGTCAATAAATTGAAGATTCATTCAAACGGGTTTGCCGATGTGATTTTGGACGGAATTGAGACCAAGGATATGGCAAAAACCATATCGGGAAAATCCATTTATCTACCCTTGACTGACTTACCTGACTTGCCGGACGATGAGTATTACCTGCACGACCTAAAAGGAATGAAAGTTGAAAGCCAAGAGGGTTCGTTAATCGGAATAGTCGAACAAGTTTTGGACTACTCAAACAACCCCTTATTAGAAGTTCGACAGGGTCAAGATGAGATTCTTATACCCATCAATGATCAATTTGTGATTTCCGTGAATAAAAAGGATGGTCTAATAAAAGTTGATCTACCTGACGGTTTGGTCGAGGTGAATAAGTCATGAGTCGGCCTTTTAGATTCAAGCAGTTTTCGATTAATCAGGAGAATACTCCGATGAAGGTTGGTACCGATGGAGTTCTATTGGGAGCTTGGGCAGGAACAGGAGAACCAAAACGAATTCTGGACATCGGAACAGGCACAGGTTTGATTGCCCTGATACTAGCTCAACGCTTTCCACAGGCAGAAATTACGGCCATCGAACCCAATGCTTTGGCATATGATGAAGCCGCTCAAAACTTCGCAGCTTCTCCATTTTTCGATCGAATCAACTTAGACAAGAAGAAAATCCAAGATTTCACCCCTTCAGTGTCATATGATCTTATCGTATCAAACCCTCCTTTCTTCACTGCATCACTTATAAACGAACAGGAAGGAAAAGCCCAAGCACGTCATTCTCTATACCTCACCCCCCAAGATCTTTCAAAGGGAACAGATTATCTCCGTGATAGCGGTGAATTTGGGGTTATCTACCCCCCGAAAGAGGCCAGTATTTTTACGGAATTGATGGTAAATAAGGGTTTTGACCTCATCTATGCAGCATTCATCCGACCTAATTTATCCAAACCTATTCATCGGAAAATTCAGCTCTTTTCAAAGTCAAAAAAGCAGTTGAAAACTGAAGAAATCGTAATTGAAGAAGGAGGCCGTCACCAATTCAGTCAGCGATACCGAGAATTGACGGAGCCTTACTACCTGGATCGGCATTTTCAACGTTAGGAACCAAATCAGTTTGTAAATCGTAGCAGAATTAAAGGAAAATCCATCCGTTTAATTGTTATATCTTGCGCGTTCGAAAGCATTTACAGGAATAATATGATCATCCGCAGTTTCTTCTTTGCTCTCCTTGGTTCATTGGTTCTGGCTTCTTGTAACGAAGGTGATTCGGACTCTGACTTTCCAAGCAGCACGGGAATTCAAGGGAGAGTCGTTACGCAGAACGAATTTCAACAACCGCTTTATGAAGAAAGAGCAGGAGTCGAAATGTTGTTGGAAGTTGGATTTCGCGAATTTCCCGTTGACGCAGACATTGTGGGACAGTGGCAACTGGGAGGAGCCCCTGTAGGAACTTACACCTTCACGATCGAAAAAGATGGGTTCGGAACGATAAAAGAGAGAGGTATACGTATTTCTACTGTCAATCCGGAATATCCTGTTGAAGAAGGATTTCAACGAATTCCTACTTTTTTTCTGACCAAGCTCCCTACTACTCAATTTGAAGATGTGATGCTCGACCTGTCGTTCGAAACGGTTGAGGTTGGAATGACAACAGATACTATCTGGAATTTGGATCTCACGGCAATGATGAATCCTGCACCTCCTCCAACGGGGCAACCAAAAGGATATCGAGTGTTTCTTGGAACGGATAATTTACTTAGTAAGGAGAATTATTTATTCCAGCAGCACTACACCAGCACATCTGCAGAGATTGCACTAAACTACAACGATGCTTTTTTTGACTCGCTGAACATTCGTTCAGGTGATGTTATTTATGCATTGCTTTACGGAGACGCAAATTTCAACTTGGAGCAGGCAGAACCTGCAGAAGAAATGATTCTGACCTTTCCTAATCTGACTCTCGAGTCAAGCGAGATCACTTCAATTGCACTCCCATAAACCGGGGAATCACTTCTTTTCTTCGGTAAAGCTTATACCGTAGTCTTTTAGTTCTTCCAGAATAGGATCATAAAGTTCGGGAACAGTTGGGAAATATACTCCCGGCTCTCTGAAGGCCCCGGTCATAACTAATTTTGCAGCGATTGCAACGGGTAGACCAACCGTTTTTGCCATTGCGGTGCGTGGATTTTCATCTCCTTTGACCACCAAACTCGAATTGATCTCTTTTTCACCTTCTCCATTATCAGGATCTCGATAACAGACCTTGTGCCACATCACAATCATATCCCGATCATCAGGCTTGAGGGTCCATTTCTTTTCTAATATAGCTTGGAGAATGCGCGCCGGTGAAGACGGTTCGGTCAAACCAATCGGTTCATCGTCGAATATCCCTATCCATTTGAGCTTGTCGATAATCTCGCTGTCTTGATCCAACTTCATGTAGTGCATCACCTTGAGCTCTACGCTGTCTCCCTTATTGTATGCGAGGAATGAATTGGTAAATTGACGATGGGTCATGTTCGGACAATCTTCTATCAAATAAGAATCATCGGTCATACCCATTTGAACAAACATGTCCCAAGCACGGCAGAAACCAACTCTTCTTAAAGTTCCCCTGTATATTGTCGGGACATCTTCAAGACCATAGGTTCTGCGGTAATTCAAAGAATCTCGATTGGCATATCCCTCAAATCTTCCGTATCCCGGAATTTCAATAATCTCAGTTCTTCTGAACAAGCGTTGGTAAGGGATATATTTAAATCTGCCGTTATGTTTGAACTTCACAGCACCGCCTTGCCCTGCCAAAACAACATTTCTAGGATTCCAGGTGAATTTGTAATTCCATGGATTATCGTCGTACTCAGGGGCCACGAGACCTCCGGTAAAACTTTCGAAACAAGTGATTTCTTTGCCTTCCGATCGCACGCCATTTAAGAGCTGCATTGCCGACATATGATCAATCCCCGGGTCAAGACCTAACTCATTCAAGAAAACCAATCCTCGTTCTTTGACTTGCTCCGCCATGTCGCGCATCTCCTGACTGATGTAACTTGGAGTTATCAAATGCTTACTCAGGTCCAAACAGTCTTTTGCTACTTCGGTGTGCAAAAAGGCAGGCAACATACTTATCACCAAATCGGCTCCTTCAATCAATCCTCGGCGCATCTCCTCATTAGTGGCATCGAGCTGGATTATTTCTACTTTCTTACCCTCGAGAAGAGACTGTGCCATCTTGAGATTTGCATCCGCAACGGTGATTTCCCAGTTAAACTGCGCGGCTTTTTCGGTAATATAGTCCATTAAAGAGATGCAGGAGCGTCCTGCGCCGAGGACCAAAATTCTATTCATTTTGTTATTGTTGAAATGGCAAAACGAAGGTAGAATTCTATCGTAACCACCGCTTTCTAAATTCGTACCATCTTTTCAACATATCTCTGGAAAAACTTAGTACGAAGTATTTGGCACGTGGCTTGTTTAAGATCGTTTTGAATAAAGTAAATTCGTTTCGACAGTTAGTCAAGCCGATCCGTGAAATCTGCTCCCCGCTGCTCAAAATGTATTTGCAGAGATGAATCCGACGAGTGATTAAACAACTCTCTCATAACGCAACCAATAGGATATTTCGTATCGCCCTCCTCGCGCTACTGGGAATACCTCTCTTCATGGTGAGTTGCACCACCTCAAAATCTTTATCCAAAAAGGCAGGTCAACTGGAAGAGGCAGGATTATATTCCGATGCAGCTTTATTTTACTACAATGCCCTTTTAAAGAACCAGAACAATGTCAATGCTCGAATCGGTCTAACCAAAACCGGTCAACGTTTGCTGAACGACAAAATCGATGAGTTCACCAAGGCGAAAGCCATGAACGAAACTAAAGAGGCAGTCTACGCCTATTTGGATGCTATGACTTATCATGATAAAGTGGAACGATTGGGAATAGACCTAAACTATCCAAAATATATCGCTGATGACTATGAAGAGGTCAAAGAACAATATGTGAAGGAGCTTTACGAAGAATCAAATGACCTCATGGCTGAGCGAAAGTTTGATAGAGCGAGAAGTATTCTAAAAGAAATTGAGCGTCTTTTTCCAGGGTACAAAGACGTTGCCGAGCTGAAGAACACCGCAGTTAACGAGCCCTTGTATATTGCGGGAACCGCGCATTTCGATGCCGGGAGATATCGTCCTGCCTACTACGAGTTTGACGAGGTATACCGCAACGATCCGAACTATAAGGACGTGGCAGTGCTCCGTGAAGAATGTCTTGATTTGGGGAAATTCCCCGTGGCGATTGGATCCTTTAACAACACCTCTGGGCAAAAAGGTATCGAAGACAGACTAAACGCATTCGTGATTACCGAGCTCTCGGCGATCGACGATCCTTTTCTGAGAATTGTAGATCGACAAAACCTGGAAATGGTTTTGGAAGAGCAACGCATGAGTCTGTCGGGCATAGTAGATGAAAGCACCGCTGTTGAAGTGGGGAATCTTTTAGGAGCCAAAGCAATTATTACGGGAACCGTGATTTCTTACTCAGAACGCCGAGGAAAAATGCGGGTGAGCGAAAAGAAAGGTTTTGAATCTTATCGGGTGAAGCTCTACAATAAGCTTGAAGACAAACACTACTACCAAACCAGATATAAGCCTGTTACTTACAAGGAATATTACAACGCCAACGAAGTCACAATTTCGTTCCAGTATAAAGCAATTTCACTCGAGACAGGAGAGGTGCTCTTTTCTGACATCTCTCAAAAGAAAATTTCAGACGATGTTTACTACGCATCCTATGAAGGTGAGGCCACCTTGCTTTTTCCTGCAAACGAAGAAGGTGTGGTAACGAGAAGAAGCGAAAAAGCCAGGCTTTTAAACTTATTAAGAGCCGAAAGATCTTTGAGCTCGATTGAGGAATTGGCAAATGATGGTTACCAGAAAGTAGCCGCTGATTTATCTGATGAACTAATTGATTTGATGCATAAATGAGAGTCGGTTTCTTCATAATCGCATTGGTCATAGTAGCCTGTTCGGGTCCGAAAGAAGCCGTCCAAATTGCAAATACACCCGTTTCTCCTGATTGGGTGGAAAGAAGACCGATATCTTCGATGTACTACATTGGAATTGGCGTGGCGCAAAAAGTGCCTGGCACCGACTTCAGATCAGTAGCCAAATCAAATGCATTCAGTGATCTGGCTTCAGAGATTAAAGTAAATGTAAATGCAAATTCGCTGCTTTACACTCTGGAAAGAGAGTACAAATTCGAGCAGGAATTCAGAGAAACCATTAGAACGGGAACTGATCTGAGTCTTGAAGATTTTGAGCCAGTCGATCAATGGGAAGGACCTGACGTCTATTGGGTTTACTACCGTTTGAATAAAGCAGATTGGGCTCGACAACAAGCGGAAAAGAAGGAGGCGGCCACATCATTGGCGCTTGACTTCTTAGCGAAAGCGGAGAGCTCTGAAAAGCTAGGCGCTTTTTCATCATCAGTAGATTATTACCTCAGAGGATTACAAGCCTTGGAAGAATTCTGGGGAGAACAAAATCAAGCTACATATCGAGGAAACACGATTTACGTCGACAACACTCTTTTCTCAGGAGTGAAATCAATGTTGAATGGAGTAAGCATCGCAATAGACGAAACTCCCGTATTGAACTTTAGTAATAAATACACCTCGTCAGGTGATATCCAAGTAACCGCGGGAAGAACAGGCCAGCCTTTGGAATCTCTTCCTTTAAAATATGTGTTCCAGGGAAAATACGGAAGAGTTCGAGGTGCCATGGCAACCAATATCGATGGCCGAATTACCGTACCCATTATCGATGCGGAAAAAGCAGTCTCTGGAAATGCATTGGAAGTATCAATCGATACCGAGTCTCTTTATGAAGCGTTTTCGGGTGATGAATTCATGCGTGAACTAACCAAAAGTCTCAATGGAAAAGAGATGACTTTCCCAATAGTGTATGAGCCACCAACTATTTTCATTCAGTCCTCCGAAAAGAATCTTGGAGGGAGAATGAGTGGGAAACCAATTGAATCAGCCATGATAGAATCATTGGTACGCAAAGACGTGGATTTAACTGAAGATCGCAGTCAGGCAGACCTAATAATCAAAATCGACGCCGACACCAAAAAGACAGGAGAAGCTCAAGGTTTTTCAACTGTTCGATTGGAAATGCAAACCGAAGTGACAAATGCTCGTACAGGAGAAAGTGAATACAAGATTTACAAGGACGACATTAAAGGAGTTGACCTCACTTTTGAGAAAGCCGGTGTAAAGGCATATCGAAATCTGACGAAAAACATTGAATCAGAGCTGATGAGAAAACTCACAAATGACTTATTTTGAAAAACTTACATATTTGGCACAATTTCTGAATAACTAAAACTGTAACACGGAAGAAATGAAAACTATGGTACAAAGCATCAAATTCGGCAAAGCTGCTCTCCTAATTCTCGCCATGGGTTTGGTGATGGCAGCGTGTAAAAAGAAAGAAGAAGTTCAAGCTCCTGCAGGTGAAGTCCTGATTAATGAATACTGCGCGGGACCTGAGTATTTTAGCAACGATGAGTTTTTCCGATCGAATGGATTGGGGGAAAGCATGGATCAAGCAACGGCAAAGAAAAAAGCATTCAGCAATGCACGAGCCGATTTGGCTTCTGCAATCAACACGACGATTCAAGGTACAATCGACAACTACGTAAACTCACGTGAGTTTAATAACCGTGAAGAAGTAGAAGAACGATTCGAAGGCCTTACACGTGAAGTTCTGGATCAGGAGCTTACGGGTACAAAAACAATTTGTCAGAAGGCAGTTAAGGTTACCGATTCAGGCAATTACAAGTATTATGTAGCAATCGAATTGAGCGGTCAAGATTTGATCGGTGCAATGAATGAGCGTCTTTCACAAGATGAGCGATTGCGAATTGACTACGATTACGAACAATTCAAAGAAACTTTTGAGCGAGAAATGGAAAAGCTCAAAGAGAACAATTGATCAAACTATGAATCAGATCAAGAGGGCGGCCCTAGGTCGCCCTTTTTTTGTGTTCTACCTTTGTGGATATGAATAAACCGAATCGATCCTTAATTGCCGTTGGTGCTTTCTCAATGGCTATGGCTGTTATTCTCGGTGCGCTGGGCGCTCATGCACTCGAGTCTTCGCTTGAACCCGATCAGCTCGACAGTTTTAAAACAGGGGTTCGATACCAAGTTTGGCATTCGCTAACCATCATAATCCTCGGGTTCTCCGGTGTCAAAGTTCTCAAGCCAAAATCAGTTCGGTTCATCTCCAACCTTATGATTTCAGGGATAGTGTTGTTCAGCTTCTCAATTTACCTTTTGAGTTGTCGGGATATTCTTGGGATTTCTAATGCAGCGCCATTTCTCGGGCCTATCACACCATTGGGTGGAAGTCTTTTAATCGCTGCTTGGTTTCTCTTTGGATTTAAAGTACTGCGAGAACGAAGGGGCAATTCTTAAACAAGGAAAAGTTTACACCAACCAAACCTTGAAAAAACCCTGAAAAGTCGGCAAAACCGCAAGGAGTGATAAACCGATATCCACTACCTTTGTCAGACTAATACCACCTAAAGAAAATCACTTATTATGAATAGCTACGGAAGAGTTCCGGAAAACCACGACCTATCTTATTTAGGTCTGGAAAACGTAGAAACTGCTTTTTGGAATCTAACCCCCGCCGAATTGGTTGAAGAAACCTTGGTTTTAGGGCTGGGTTCATTGTCGAATACGGGAGCTTTGGCAATAGACACGGGTGAATTTACGGGTCGCTCGCCAAAAGATCGTTTCATCGTTGAAGATGATATCACCAGAGATACGGTGTGGTGGGGAGATATCAATATGAAATTTTCCCCTGAAAAGTTTGATCTTCTCTACAATCGGATGAGAGCTTACCTTGAAGGAAGAGAGGTTTATGTGAAGGATGCAGCAGTTTGTGACCATGATAAATACCGAATCCCCATCAGAGTTGTCACTGAATTGCCTTGGAGTAATATGTTCGTCGACAACATGTTCCTCAATCTTACAAATGAGGAAATAGATTCCCACAAACCTGAATGGCATGTGGTCTGCGCACCAAACTTCAAAGCAGACATCGAAATAGACGGAACGCGCCAACACAATTTTGCTATTATCAACTTCACCAAGAAAATGGCAATCGTCGGAGGTACGGGATACACTGGCGAGATAAAAAAAGGAATATTTAGTGTCCTGAACTTCATTTTACCCCATGAGAAGAATGTTCTTTCTATGCATTGCTCCGCCAACGTAGGAGCAAATGGAGAAACAGCCATTTTCTTCGGGTTATCAGGAACAGGAAAAACTACCCTCTCTTCAGACCCCGAAAGAGGTCTTATCGGTGACGATGAACACGGTTGGTCCGACGAAGGAATATTCAATTTCGAAGGAGGCTGTTATGCCAAATGCATCAATCTTACCGAAGAACAAGAGCCTCAGATATACAATGCAATTAAATTCGGCGCTATTTTAGAAAACATCGTATTCAAAGAGGGAAGCTCCGAACCTGATTACGATGATGGAAGCAAAACGGAAAATACCCGTGTAAGCTATCCAATAACACATATCGACAATGCGGTTCAACCCGCCCGTGGCGGTGTTCCAAAGAATGTCTTTTTCCTTACTGCCGATGCGTTTGGAGTTCTTCCTCCGATAAGTAAGCTCACTCCTGCCCAAGCTTCGTATCACTTCATTTCAGGATATACCGCTAAAGTTGCGGGAACTGAAGAGGGAATTACCGAACCGGTAACAGCTTTCTCAGCTTGTTTTGGAGCCCCTTTTATGCCGCTTCACCCGGGAGTATACGCCAAAATGCTGGCCGAGAAAATGGAAAAAAGCGGAGCTAATGTTTGGTTAATCAATACGGGATGGTCTGGCGGAGAATACGGCACGGGTAGCAGGATTAAGCTAAAATACACCAGGGCCATGATTCATGCCGCCTTAGATGGATGGCTAGTGGATGCCGAGTACAAAACCCATGATGTTTTCGGATTGGCTATGCCAACTTCATGTCACGACGTTCCGGATGAAATTCTTGATCCCAGAAATACATGGAGTGACAAAGATGCCTATGACCAAAAGGCCAATCTACTCGCGTCCAAATTCGTAGATAACTTCAAGCAATTTGAATCAGGTGTGACTGAGGAAATTCGCAATGCAGCCCCTGTTGTTAGGGAAAACGCTTGAAAAAATAGAATCTGAAATAGGAAACCCCGCGAATGTTCGCGGGGTTTCTTTTCTTTAGACCAATGCATTTCTTTCTCGATCCTCATTTTAATCCCAATGTCGGAGAACTCAATCCCGAAGAAAGCCGACACGCCACAAAAGTGTTACGAATGAAAATTGGTGATCAGATAGAGATTGGAGATGGAAAAGGTCATCTATTCGATGCCACGATTGCATCATTGGGAAAACAGATTACTGTCTCAATAAATGAAATCAAATCATTCTCTCGAGGCGAAAACAGCATTGCCATCGCCATAGCTCCACCTAAAAACAGCTCTCGTTTTGAATGGTTTCTGGAAAAGGCTACGGAGTTGGGTATAGATTCATTCTACCCGATTATTACCAGAAGGTCTGAACGTAAACAGGTAAAAACTGAAAGGGCCGAAAAGATTGTGTTGACCGCTGCAAAACAGTCGAAAAGAGTGTTTTTACCCTTCATTCATCCTATTCAGAACTTTTCTGAGGCACTTAATATCGATTCAGATCACAAAATGATTGCCCATTGCATTGAATCGATGGAAAGGAAGAAAGTGACTCCTGCACCGGGTCATTCAATAATCTTCATCGGTCCTGAAGGTGATTTTAATGAAGAAGAAATTCTGGAAGCTGAAAAGCAAGGTTATCAAAGCATTATTCTCAGCCAAAACAGACTCAGAACAGAGACTGCTGCAATTTTGGCGGTAGCCATGCATCAATTCTAAAGAAGGGACGTTTATATTTGGAGGTATGAGGAGATTGACTGTTTTTGTTTTAGCGCTGCTCTCAAGCCTATTCACTGTTGCTCAAGAAGGTTCATTTTCATTGGCGGTGTTACAATACCGAGGAGGTGGCGATTGGTATTCAAATCCTACTTCGGTTCCTAACCTAGCTGATTTTTGCCGAACCCAGCTGCGAATGGACATTGGCGAGACACAGTTCGTCGATGTTGGAAGTCCCGACTTATTCAATTACCCATTCGTGCACATGACGGGACATGGTAATGTGGTTTTCAATTCATCAGACCGCGACAATTTGAGAACTTACCTTTTGGCAGGTGGGTTTCTCCATATCGACGACAACTATGGGATGGACCTTTTTGTGAGAAACGAACTCGAAAAGGTCTTTCCAGATAAAGAGCTAGTCGAAGTGCCGTTCGATCACCCCGTTTATCATCAATCCTATGATTTTGAAAAAGGGTTGCCGAAAGTTCACGAACACGATGGAGCGGCTCCTCGAGGATATGGCTTGTTCCATGAAGGGAGACTTATCCTTTTTTACAGCATGGAATCAGATCTGGGAGACGGTTGGGAGGATCCCTCCGTTCACAACGATCCCGAAGAAATTCGTTTAGAAGCTCTGAAGATGGGTGCCAATTTGGTTCAATATGCGCTAAATGGCGAAAAGCTAGACTTCAATCCTTAAGAAATGGCTACCTACGACTCGCGGCGAGCGGCCTTCAGGCATTACAGAAAAAGAGCTTTTCAGCACATATTTAATACTTCTACCTTTCTGGGGAACGTAGTTATTGCGGCTGGATTGATGTATTTCATCAATATCCCCGACTCAACCCCTCAGATGAACTATGTTCTGTTTCTGCTCATCTTAGCGATTGGACTTTGGCTAACAGAAGCTATTCCACCATTTGCGGTTGGAATAGCTTCTGTTAGCCAAAGTCCAATCGCTAAGATGAG
>CAZWQX010000129.1:0-11016 GCA_964635965.1 uncultured Cryomorphaceae bacterium | reverse complement strand
GCTCGTACCGGTGAGGCTGCCGAAAAAGTAACTTTTGAGGAACACGATCTCTTGATTCAAATCGAAGCTAAATTGAAAGCACCTAAGGCACCCCTCAAAGCAATTGAGAATTTGCTTGCTAATCAATCGGCGCTAGAGAAAGAATTAGCCGAATTGAAGAGCGCAAAATCTCAAATGGTAAAACAGCAGCTAAAAGATCAGGTGAAGAAAGTGGGTGAGGTTAACTTAATCGCTGCGAAGGTTGAGCTCGATCCAAGCTCAGTAAAGGATATTTCCTTCCAATTGAGAAAAGAAGTGGAAAAACTGTTTTTGGTGTTGGCTACATACCAAAACAGCAAAGCCACGATTTCCGTGGCTTTGTCTGACGAATTGGTTACTGATGGAGGTTTTCATTCGGGTAGGATTGTTAAGGAACTGGCAAGTTACATTCAAGGGGGTGGTGGGGGCCAACCGTTTTTTGCTACGGCCGGCGGTAAAAATCCCGACGGAATACCTCAGGCGCTCGAAAGAGCTGAAAGTTTTCTTTTAGGCTAACGCACGATTGGTTTTGTGCATGGCCTTGATCTCAGTCATATTCTTTCCATACGAAGGGCCGATATACTCAGTCTCGTATGATAATCCTAGGTTAAGGATGTAGAAAGCGTTGAACAAGATGATTAGTACATAATCAACGATACTGTGCTTTCCAAAGCTATTACACAACTCTATGTACACTTTAGGTACAAGATAAAGTTGTCCGTAAATTGGAATGAAGAATAGGAACATATGACTTGCCGGTCTTCCAACAATTCTAAGGAAAACAATGAAGTTCCAAATGGGAACGATGCTTGCTACTCCAGGTTGACCTGCTTTAGCGTATAGTTTCCACTGTGCAACAACACCGACAAATGCGATAAATCCTGCTAAAAGTAATAGTCCATCTCCGTACGCGTCGTAAAGTCCGATGAACAAATCTTGAACTGCTTGTAAAATGCCACTCATAATTTTTTGAATTTGGTTGAAACCTTTTTTGAAACAATTCCGTAGAATCGAGTTTCTGACTTAAAGACGGTGATCCTTCTCTAGGGTTGCCATACTTTTTTTGAACTTTTTTTAGCCCTTAAATTCCTGAAAGTTAAGCTTTTCACTTTTGGAGTGTCGGTTTGGACGTCCAATAGTTGTCAACCTCGGTATGTTTATTTAGCGCTGTTTTTGCACCGTTTTCTTTTACATCGTTAATAATCTTTATCGACTAAAATTGGAAATTGGATTGTCATTTAACGAACTTTATCGCTGAAAGTCCGCAGTTGGTGGATTTTAGAGATAAAGGTGCTTACACGTTTCTTGACCATTCTGATGAGCTGTGCCCTATCAACCGCCTTGGCACAGAACGTTACTGTTATAAATAACTATAACGGCGGCGACCAGTCCGATAATCCCGAAAATTTTGTCCTGAGCAACGTAACAACTCAGACTTATATCATCAACGAATATGAAAGGGCCAACGTTGGTATGGAAAGCCTTTTGCACCAAATGATAGAATATGGCATCACTTCTTTCATCGATGCCAACTATTACGTTAAAGATGGTGATGTCAATACATTAACCAGATACGCTGATTTTGAGGAGTCCGCAGTAGCGCTGGTGCGAAACGCCATATGGATACACGATCTTCCTTTTTCTGAATTGTTTGAAGGTTATTCGCCAAATGTATTGGACCTGGCTGAGCAGCTGTCATCATATAATGGATATTCTACTCGAGGTAATATAAGCTCAGAAATAGATGTAAACGGGCGTTTAATATCCCTTTACGCATTTCAACGAAAAGTTTTTGAATTGAAGAAGGCGACCATTAACGAATCCATGGATTTTGTGGATCAATATTTACCCGCCAGCGATTCTTCAATAGATGAGGACCTCCAAGGGCAGAGGATAGAATCACAGGATTATTCCCTTGACACAAATATTGAAAATCGAGAAGAATTAACGGGAATGTCATTAAATCCGGATTTGATCTTTGAAAAGAAACCTTCACGCAAAAAGAGAAAATCCCGAAATGAGTTTTCGGATAGGGTAGTAGAGCTTCTTGAAGAAAACAATCGTATTCTGGCCAATTATTCAGCTCGTTTTGAAGATTTGCAGAGGCAGATTGATGAAATAAAAGATGACGACGATAGTGACCTGCGATCTGATATGGCGGAGATGCGCGATATGATAGAACAGCTCGCCGAAAACAGAAGCGGAGAGAATAATGCGAATTTCCGATCGGAGTACTTCATTTTTGATAAGAATAAGTCTGATCTAAGCGAAGCTCAAAAGGTCCAGCTGAACCGAGTGGGAATCATTATGGCCAAAAATCCCTCGCTCCGAGTATTAATAACTGGCTTCGCTGACAAATCAGGTAATCCCGAGTACAACGTGGTTATTTCAAGAAAAAGAGCAGAATCGGTGAAAAATCATTTGCTCAGTATGGGGATAGACTCAAGTCGGATTTTGGTTTCGTACGTTGGGGATACCGAAAGCACCACAACGGGTCCCGCGGATAGACGAGTCGAAGTAGATCTGTTGGATTGATTTTAGCCGTTTAATGCTCGGTATATACCGTCTTTGATTTGAGGCAACATTGCCTCATTCACATCTAGGTGTGTTACCATTCTTATACGATGGCTTCCAAAGGCAACTGCCAATAGGCCTTCTTTCTTTAATTTTTCCAGGTAATGATCCACAGGCTGATCTACATCAAATATGACTATGTTGGTTTCCGGTTCGATTACATGTGTTACTCCAGAGCACTCTTTTAGGGTTGAAGCAATCAAACTAGCCAAAATATGGTCTTCATTCATCCTGTTTACATTGTTCTCCAGGGCAAACAGTCCTGCCGCAGCTAGAATTCCTGCTTGCCGCATTCCTCCTCCCATTCCTTTTCGTCTGCGTCGCGCCTCTTTTATGAATGATTTCGATCCAAGCAAAACTGAACCGACCGGTGCCCCAAGACCTTTTGACAAACAAATTGAAATAGAATCAAAGTAGCTCCCATATTTTATGGGATCATGTCCCATTTTGGTGATAGCATTAAATGCTCGAGCTCCGTCTAAATGGAAACTGAGAGAGTGTGTCTTGCAAGTAGCTGATAGTTCTGCTAATAATTCATCAGAGTAGCATTTCCCTCCTCCGCGATTAGATGTGTCTTCGGCTACGACCATTGTTGTTTTTGCCAACCAATCATGGTCGGCGTTGATGCTCTTTACTACCTCGTCAGGATATAGCGCATAGTGTTCGTTTTGTACCAACCTTACCGAGCTCATTGAATTTCTGGCAATTCCTCCTACTTCGTATTGATATACATGAGAAGATTCGTGGCAAATTACTTCGTCTCCGGGTCTTGTATGGACTGAAATCGCAATTTGGTTAGTCATGGTTCCTGATGGACAGAAAAGACCTGCCTCTTTTCCGAAAATGTCGGCCGCAACCTTTTCCAACCTATTTACCGTAGGATCTTCACCAAATACATCATCACCCACCTCTGCTTCCATCATTTGGTGAAGCATCTCTTTCGAAGGTTTGGTCACCGTATCGCTTCGTAAATCGATCATTACACTATTTTTTTCTGATGACCATCAACCCATCTCGAATTGGCAATAATACGTTTTCCACTCTATCGTCTTTTGTAACCCTTTCGTTGAATTCATGTAACGCCAGTGTATCGGGATCTGCCTTCCTTTCTTCCTCATCCAGTACTTTGCCACTCCACAAAACATTGTCGGCGATCAAAAAGCCTCCTGATTTCATGTTTGGGAGTACAGCTTCATAATAGTTCAAGTAATTTGTCTTATCCGCATCAATGAATACCAAATCAGGTCGAATAGACAATTCTTTGATTACATCCAGCGCATTTCCAAAATGAAGGCGAATGGCCTCCTTGCGCTCTGATTGATCGATGTATTTGGTGATCATTGGCTCGAGCTCTTCATTCTTTTCAATGGTATGAAGAACACCGTTACTGCTTAATCCTTCAGCGAGGCAAAGAGCTGAATAACCTGTGTATGTTCCAATCTCCAGAATGCATTCAGTTGAGATCATTTTTGAGAACATACTCAACACTCTTCCCTGTAGATGCCCTGAAAGCATTCGGGGTTGTAAAACTTTCAAGTACGTTTCACGATTTAATGAGTTCAGCAATTCCGACTCTTTTTCCGAATGCGTTAAGGCATAATTATCTAATGCGGGATCAATAAATTCCATTGCTAAGTGTAAATAAGTGTATTTATACTGTCGGGAGAAAACGAATAGTTGGCTACTTCTAAAACTTGAGAAGAGGTTATTTCGTCAATCCGATTCAAAATTTTGGAAGAGTCCTGAATCTTTTTCTTGAGAATGAGGTTTTTTCCCAAAGCCTGCATCATACCCGAGCCGCTCTCTCTCGAAAGTGCATATTGACCTTTTAATTGTTCTTTTGCCTTGTGCAACTGGGTTGTTGAAAGCCGATTCTCCCTTAATTTTTTCAATTCTCGATGAACCAGACGTTCACTCTTTTTGAGCCACTTCTTGTCCGTACCCAAGTAAATGGAGAAAACACCTGAGTCAGAATATGCGTGGTATATAGATTCAATATTATAGGCTATCCCATGCTTTTCTCGGATGTTCATATTCAGCCTACTATTCATTGCCGGACCGCCGAGAACATTATTCGCCAAAATCATTGGTAATCTCAATGGATCATGAGCATCATAGGATAGACCACCTATAATCACATGCGCTTGGTAAGTATCCATATCCACTGACTTTCTTACACCTTTGGCGACCTCAGGAAGCGTCCTCTTTTTGACTTCAGACTCTTGATTGTATAACCCAAAATGCTTCTCGAGAACTCTCGTTACCTTTTTCGGATTGATTGACCCGACCAAGCTCAAGGCCATATTGGCAATTTGATAGTTGTTCCCGACAAACGAATGAAGATCATGTTGCTTAAATCCCTTCACGGAATCTTCCGTACCCAAAATATTTCGTCCCATGGGTTGATCCGGAAAGAGTAACTCCTCAAAATCATCAAAAATCATTTCAACCGGATTATCCTTGTAGCTCAAAATTTCATCGAGAACTACCTCTTTTTCTTTGTGAATTTCTCTTTCAGGGAAGGTAGATTGAAAGGCGATATCAGATATCACCTCTGCGGCTCTTTCAAAATGCTCATTAAGGAAAGAAGCATATATGACTGTCTCTTCCTTCGTAGTGTAAGCATTCAACTCGGCTCCAACGCTGTCAAGTCGGTTAAGGATATGGAAAGCTCTTCTTTTTTTGGTGCCTTTGAATAAAAGGTGTTCAATGAAATGAGCAATACCTTGCTCGTTGTCATTCTCATCACGGGAACCCGCTCTTATCGATAGTCCTAAATGGGCCACATGACTACTCCTTCCAGGATGGTGAATAGCTCTGAGTCCGTTCTTAAGTTCAAAAACCTCGTGCTCCATAAATGGAGGGCAAAGATACTAGCTACATATTGAGTCATACATGATTTTCTATGAGTTCATCGGAGAAATCATGAAAAAAGAGATTGAATAGGTTAGATTCTATTGGAATTAGGTGATAATATTGCACTCAATTTTAGTTGTAAATTCACTAATAGTTCAACCAAGACTAGATTTCTATGAGAGATGTACGAGTTGTTATTACAGGATTGGGAGCGGTGACTCCTTTGGGTAATTCCGCAAAAGACTTTTGGAAAGGTGCAATTGAAGGAAAGAATGGGGTTGGCTTGATAACTAAATACGACTATGAAGATCTAAAGACGCATTTTGCTTGTGAAGTCAAAGACTTTGATCCGACTAAATACCTCGATCGAAATGAGATAAAGAGGAGTGATCTATTTACCAGGTATTCCTTGTATTCTGCCTCAGAAGCAGTTGAGGACAGTGGTATTGACTTCGAGTCGATGAACCCATATGATTCGGGTGTAATTTGGGCGACTGGAAAAGGTGGAGTAAAATCTTATGATGATGAGGTTAAAGAGTATTTCTTAAATGGAGGTCCCCCTCGATTCAGTCCGTTTTTCGTTCCTAAAGTAATACCGAATATTGCCTCAGGTATGATTTCCATGAAGTTCGGACTTATGGGAGTTAACTTTACGACCGTTTCAGCATGTGCCGCCTCGAATCACGCAATAATCGAAGCCTACAACAACATCATATTGGGCAAAGCCAAAGTAATAATTGCAGGAGGAGCGGAAGCGGGTATCACCATCCCGGTGATGGCTGGCTTTTCGAGTATGCGAGCCCTTTCCAGTGATAACGAAAACTATGAAGGCGCCTCAAGACCTTTTGATGTGAATAGAAATGGATTTGTGATGGGTGAAGGGGGAGCCGCTTTGGTTCTCGAAGAGTATGAGCATGCTAAGGCTAGAGGAGCAAAAATTTATGCCGAAGTCGCAGGAACAGGTGCAACCGCTGATGCTTATCATTTGTCTTCTTCTCACCCTGAAGGTTTAGGTGCCATTCGCTCAATGGAGCTTGCATTAGCCGAGGCCGGGGTCAACAAAAACGAAGTGGATTATATTAATGCACATGCTACTTCTACTCCAGTGGGAGATATCAGTGAGATCAGAGCAATTGAAAAAGTGTTTAATGGGAATTATGACGGATTGGTAGTCGGAGGTTCCAAATCAATGACCGGACATTTAATTGGTGGAGCCGGCGCAGTGGAAGGAGTCCTAAGTGCCATGGCCGTTCACGAGAATATTGTGCCTCCCACAATCAACACGGAAGAATTGGACCCTGCAATTCCTGAAGGACTTACGATTGCTGGAAAGGAAGCGACTGAGAAAAAGGTGAATGTGACCATTAGTAACACATTTGGATTTGGCGGGCATAACACTTCAGTTCTTTTCAAATCCATTGATTGAACTAATCATTCTAAAAAGCCGTAGTCTTTCTCCACAAAAAATAGGAGAATGGCTTCATTTCAGCCTTT
This sequence comes from uncultured Cryomorphaceae bacterium, assembly GCA_964635965.1. Classification (GTDB taxonomy): domain Bacteria; phylum Bacteroidota; class Bacteroidia; order Flavobacteriales_D; family Cryomorphaceae; genus JAKVAV01. The sequence continues at coordinate 4,074 of CAZWQX010000129.1, read as the reverse complement.
TTGTTCTCATTTGTGCATGCTGCCACACTAAGGTGGAAGCTCAGGTAGTGGCATCGGGTTATGTATTAGACTCCGAAACAAAGGAACCACTGGCATATGCTACCTTGGGAGAAATCGGGGGGGCAAATGGTTCAATCACGAATGAAGATGGTTTTTTCAATTTTTTTGTCGACTCGGGAAGTGTTGTCCAAGTGCGATTTCTGGGGTATGAGCCGAAGGAGGTTAGTGCTGAATTATTCAATGGCAAACGTGTAACCATTCTTTTATCCCCTAAGGCTAAGCGATTGAAAACAGTCGCTATTGCCGCTGAAGATGAACGTGTATTTGGATGGATTGACTTGGCCAAAAAGCAATTGAAAAAGAGCGGATATCATCGCTCTAAGGCCTTTTTTGAGTTGTTTACCACTAAAGACTCAATCCCAACAGAAGTGCTTGAAGGGTATTACAACGCCGATTTACGAAATGGTTCAATTGAGTCATTACGATACAAATCAGGAAGGGTTGGAATTGCTCCGGTTGAAGAATCCTATTTTTTGAGTTTGTCTACTTCGAAGGTCATTCAACAACAAAGTATTTTAAGAGGAGAAGCATTTCCCAATCAAGTTTTCAGAATGAGCCGAGCCCAAATGAAAGAGGCCTATAACTTTTCATGGACCGAATCTGATGACGGGGAGCGAACTGTCTATTTTCAAGCCAATAGTGCCTATGAAAGAACCCACTTCTCTGGATTCTTCAATTTGAACTCGGATCAAAAGATTACAAATCTCGAATTATCAATCTCTGAACCGGCAATCACACCTTTTATCCCACTCATCAGAACGGATTCACTAAGGCCTTTAGAGCTCAGTCAAAAGTGGTTTTTTCAAACGGTTGATCGAGATCAAGTACCATATATAGTCCAATTTGAGTTCGACTATATATCCGGTGTGCCATTAGGCCAACCTCTGAATGCAGCTTCGTATAACTACTATTTGGAACGAAGAATTAAATCAGATTGCGTAATCTATTTATTCGATATTGATAACCGGTTTAATCTTCCAATATTTGATTACGAGGTTTATCTTAATGATTATCAAAAAATCCAGAATACCCCATTTCATAAAGCGGTATGGGAGAATGAAAGGCCGTTCTCTGAAAGTAATCGTTATAAGCGAAATCAGGAATTCCTAGAGAAAAACGGTACGATAAGAAATTTTTCAAGAGATACGGGAAACCCACTGGATGAGAATAGAAAACACATTTTTGATCATGTCAACATTTTGTGGTCAGATACAAATCGATTGAGGTTTGATCAAGAACTAGATACAGCTATGGCTCCTGTTGTGAATAGATACTCACTTCCAAAGCGTTCGTTATATAAACTTGACACCAGATTATATTTCGATGTCTTTGAAGGGCAGGATACTATTTCGCACCACTGTGAATGTGTTTTTGATGTTTACAGTTCTTACTATTACTTGGAGCGTGATTCATTGACCAACATCTTCATAAATCTGCATTTTGACTTATGTGAGTCTGAACGACTGAAGTTGGAAGCACGAATTGAAGAATTGGAAGACGTGTCTGCAAAGAAGTTACTAGACCTTCACCAACTTGCTCAAAAGAATCTCTCTCGAAGGATTGAGGTGTTTATTCGAGAGACGGATTCAGGCTCGTCTTTTGAATCCCTCAGAAGATACAATGACCGACTCCTGAGTGAAACAGGGGTGAATAATCTGGAGATTTTCCTTCCTAAATAGGTAGTTCATTAAAGCACTAACCGAGCTACCTATAGATATACCTTATTCCGAAGTTTACCGTGTAACCGGCACCTTCTGACTTGGAGAGAGCGAAATCTGAATAGGACACTTCAATTCCCAAAGCATCGGTGATTTGGTATTTTCCTCCTAAACCAAATTGGGTAAACCATTGAGTTAGGCCGAATTCTTCCATCATATTCATTTCAGTTGTTTCGAATCTGGGAGAATATTGGGCAAAAGCGAATAGGGTAGATTTTGGTGAAGGGAAGTAACTTAGGAATGCACTCAAAGGGGTGCGAAAAAAGTCACTCATCTGTGATTCGTTTCGGCCAAATCGATACAACAAATCTGCCTCTAAGAATAGCTGAAAGTCGTTGCCAATATCCTTATCAAAAAAGAGTTGAGTGAACCAGGTATACCGATTGTGCGCAACAAAACCTTCAGACTCCAATTTGTCACTTAAAGGTATCCATACGGAACTTTGTATGGATAATCGCGGGGCCTTATTGAAAGGAACGAACTTAATTCTTGGAGCGATATACGTAAAAAGAGACTTGTTAAAAATGGCATCAGTATTATTGAATACATCAAAAGCTGAAGCGTCCCTCATCACGGTTCTTGCTTTTGTAAAGAACAAATCAAGTCCAATATTTAAACGTGATTTTTTCGATAATCCCGTCGTCATCATGATTGTCGACGTAAAGAAATTTTGAGTCTGGCGGAGATCAACTAATTCACCATTCTCATTTCTAACGCTCTGTTGAGAATAGATGCTATTAAAAACATTTACTTCAAACTCACCCTTGTTAAATAATGCCGATGGAGTAAATAACTGTAAGTTACTTATCTCCTGAGTCTCATCAATTGACTCTTCAATATTGTTGAGCGACCAATCGTACTTCATGAAGCTTAAAGAAGAGTTCTGAGGAATGTCAACCTCCAAGTATTTATTGATGAACTCCACTCGCTCCTCATTAGATTGTCCAAAATCGTTCGAGTACCAATCGAAAATCCGGGAAATTTTCACTTTTCCATTATCCCGATCAAATTGAAAAAAAGCCGGATCATTCAGAGTGGATTTTACCTGCTCGTCCAGCTCTTTTTCCAATTCGATAGGATTGTATGCTTCTGATTTCAACTTGGGGCACCCTTTAGCCCCACAAACAAGCGCAAAATGTAATCTCGGATCAGGATACTTAGAAAATATGATCTCCTTTTCCAACTGATCGAGATTCACGATTTGACCGTTCACCTGAAATTTTCTTTCTAAGAAAAAATTAGAAATGGATAGCGGTGAATCAATGGGGTAGTGGTCAACTACCTGTTTGATCACGAAGACATTGTAGAGATTAATCAGGTATGTCTTTTCCCTCTCGTCATTTGAGGTTAAATATGTCGTACTTCCAATTTGGGAGATGAGAGAGTTAAGTGCGCTCTGATTCTTTTCGATTCTGTTGTAATCTACTTTCCCATCCGCAACAAATTCTTTTAGAAACACATCAATGGATTTTGTCGTTTCTTCCATCGAATGCTGCTGTGATAAAAGAGCAAAAGGGCATAGAAGCCAGAGTAGTATTAGCTTAATCCTTCTCATTCGTTTTAGTTTGATGAATAGATGCCTCTTACCTCCATCATCATGTAAGAAGTTTCTAGCCTGACTTCATTTTCGGTCAGACCTATAATTTCTGCTGAAACCTCATTCGCGGTTCCATTATCAAATACAATTAATAAATTGTTGAAGTCAACTTCCCAAGTTCCCGTCTTGAATTGCTGATTGTCTTCTGCACCGCAAAGGTCTGAACCTCCATCATAATTGTAGGTGCCGTCAGAATTGAATACCATTTGGTCGTCATATCTGCATGCGGTGAAGTTAGTTTGACCACCCAAGGTAAAAGCTTCTGCTGTCCAGGTGCGAGAAGTCCCACCGTCCATAATCATCTTTACTTTGGCCTCATCCGTTGCGTTAATTTCACCCGCTTGGATTGAAACATTCTGGTTTGAAGATTGAGGATCATCATCCGAATCGTCGCATGAAACGAACAATCCGATGAATAAAAAAGGCAATAAAAATCTTGTTTTCATGGTAACTGATTTTAGGTAAATAAAAGCCGAAGTGGTTCTATAGAGAGTCGTGCAAATGACACTTATTCACCCTTTGATGCTTTCATTTTTTTGATTTGTTGGAAACTCATCAAGGGTTTTCCACTTTGATAATATCCTAAAGTTCAGATTATTTTGGGATTTCCGGCTATCCGAAGAAGGGAAATATTGAGCACAAAAAACGCCATCTCCAAAAAGGAGATGGCGTTTTATCATTGAAATCCTGTTTTTTTAG
>CAZWQX010000128.1:0-11034 GCA_964635965.1 uncultured Cryomorphaceae bacterium | reverse complement strand
GATTGTCTTGGGTAAGATTGAACGTTGGAAAGAAGCCACCCTGATAGCTTGGTTATTGGCTTGGACATTTTGTGGAATCGTTGTGGCAAATGAGTGGTTTAATGCTACCGATGAACAAACCAAGGTTGTCTTTTTCGCTTTTTTGGTTTTCTGGGCCTATTTTCTCTGGAGAGTTGGAAGAACGCTCATTTTTAGATTAGGTGGAAATGAATTGATCGAGGTTAATGAAGACTCTTTGGTCTTGAAAAAAAGCTTCTACACCTATGGAAAAACCAAGTCCTACTTTCTCGATAACATTGAGAAGTTTGGTGTTATCCAATTGTCTAAAACCTCGTTTGCCTATACCTATGAAAATGGTTGGTGGGTGCTCGGAGGGGAGAAACTCGGATTTGAATACATGGGTAAGTACATCAAATTTGCCATGCAGGTAGATGAAAAAACCGTCGAGAAGCTCTCGGTTCTGATCGAAAAGCAAATTAAATCGAATCTAAAAAAGACGACTTAAAAGCCACACTTGCCATTCTGTAGGTTTCTTTTTCTTCGATCATCTGAGAGAGAACACACTCTCGGGCAACCTGTCCTTCAAGCACGCGATCGAGCGATTTGATTTCGCCGAAAGGCACACCCAGATCTTTCATTTTTGCCGAAAGGCTCCCGAAGTTTTGCATGGCAAAAGCCGCCTGTAGCTGTTCAATTAGAGCCGTTCGATTCATCACTCGAGAGCTATTGGTCCTAAACCGTTCATCATCGCTTAGGGCTGTCTCTTCGATAATTTCGGTTATCTTCTGAAAATGGGCGTCACTGCCAATGGCCAGGACAAAACGGAACCCATCTTTGCTTTCAAACCAATCTCCGTAAGGTGCAATGTTAGGGTGAGCTGTCCCAATGGGCTCGGCGACTTTTCCTGCCATGAGGTAATTAGAAGCTTGATTTGCCAGGGCCGATAGAGAAGCCTTTTCAAGAGTGCATACTGAATAAGAGCCTTCCCCTGTTCTTTCACGATGTAAGAGAGCAAGAAGAGCTGCCTCTTTGAGTTGGTGGCCTGCCAGAACATCAATTAATGCTACGGGTAGTTTAGCCGGGTGATCCTTATTCGTACCCGTCATGGAAATCCATCCGGTTTCAGCTTGTAATACAACATCGAATGCAGGGCGACCCTCTTTTTCGTAACCTTTTACTTCCAAGAAGATGATTTGTGGATTCAGGGTTTTAATTGAATCATAATCAAGTTGGAATTTCTTCGCAACCCTCGGGAGGTAGTTCGATACAACCATATCTGCATTTTGGATATGATTCTTTAATTCTTTCAGATCTGCTTTTGTCGTCAAATCACAAGAGAATACTTTTTTGCGGTAGTTGACTGATGAGTAATAAGCCGAAGGGCCTGATTTTGATTCTCCATTTACTCGCCAACCTCTGGTTACATCTCCTCCCACACGCTTGTTCTCGACCTTTAGAACATCAGCCCCCAGTTCGGCAAAAAATGTTCCTACCGCCGGACCTGCAAGAACTCCAGCCAGTTCAACTACTTTTAGATTCTTGAAATAGCCACTCATGAATCGACTTCTTAGCTTATTAACCTTCTATTTAATCGGAGCCATCTCGTGCGCTCCGACCACCATCCACAAAGATGTCGAATCTGCAGAGATAGATAATCCTTCTGCCAATGGAGATTTAACTGAAGTTCAAATAAAACCCGGTGATGATGTAGCCGAGATTTTTCGAGGCCTTTCTTCCAAAGTCAAGCGGATATCCTTCGCTCCGGGAATTTACCAAGCTAATGACACACTTTTTCTGCCCAGAACGGGCGGTTTGGTAATTATCAACGGTCACGGTTCAGATCTGAAATTAGCAAGCATGGGATTTTATTCGATGCCCAACTCGAAGGACGAAGCGATGCTTTATAACCACACGCGTTATTTGATCAAGGATTTTTCGACCATTTCCGGGGGAGAGAAAGGAGTATTTCTCGGTTCTTCCTTTAATACGGTAATTCAGAACATAGAATTCGTCGGCCAGCGAGAAGCCGCAATAGATTTGGTGTTTTGTTTGATGTGCACGGTGGAGAACATCTTGGTGACCAATAATTTTCACGACGGAATTGTGCTGCGCACTGGTCGAAACGTAGATACCAAGGAAATAGAGTGGGATAGAGCAGGATTGAACAACTCACAGTGCAATCATACAGAAGTTCGTTCATGCAGAGTATATAATCGCAAGGGATGTACGGGAACATCGTTTAAGATTCTGCAGAGTTCGGGTGTGCGCTTGGTCAACTGTATCTCAGAGGGGTTTCCCAACAAGAGAGCCGTCTACTTTGACGCATTGGGCGCTACGACCGCCAAGTACTTCTCAATTGAGAATTTCCACTTAGAACATATTCCGGAAGAAGGAGGTCTTTGCTTCAGGAATTTCGGGAGTTTGATTGAGGTCGATGGATTCTTTGTTCAAAAAGGAAATGCGGCATCACCCGTAATTCGCATTGAGAACAACGGAAGTTTTGTTTTCAGAAACTTCCCTTACTGGCCGGGAGGGGCTTGGATAGCTTCGAGTAACTCACCTAGCGTAGTGATGGAAAATTGTCCTCCCGTCATGTACAAGATTGACAACTACTGGAATAACACCGAAAAAGAAGGTGAGAAGGTATTCCAGGGATACTTTAAGCTGGATAAAATGATGAGACCCTGAATTCAGAGGACAGTGAGCAGTGAAGAGTGAACAGTACCGTGTGAGCAGTGAACAGTGTTTGGAATTTAGTATTCGGTATTCAGAATTCAGTGTTTAGTGAGCAGTTTTCAGTGATCAATGTTCAATGAACAATTTGGAAAGAAATTTTAATTCGGGAGTGTAAACTTGTTGATAATTAGGTGATTGTATTCAAAGCAATCTATTCAAAGTTTACACTTTTTCCTACCGACTACCGACTACCGACTACCGACTACCGACTACCGACTACCGACTACCGACTAAACCGCCGGAACTGCCTCTTTTTTGGCAGGTCTCTTCCTTTTGTAAGTCTTTTTCGGCATGGTTCGATAGATCACATCCCATAACGGACTGGAAACGCCAAACGCAACCGTATCATCCTTGTAATGATGAATACTGTGGTTGATCCATAAAACACTCCATTTATTCTTTGGCGGACGAAAGGCATGCACTGCGTAATGCACAAACAGATAAAGTGCATAGCCTATCACAAAACCTGGTAAGAACGTATATACGTATTTGCCGATTATGAATTGAAAACCAAAAAACAATACCGTCAGGATAGCCAGTGCTGCTACCGGAGGCATTGCCAAACGTGTCTTGTCACGTGGATATTCATGGTGTACACCGTGAAAAGTGTACTGCACCCGCTCTTTGATTTTGTTTGTGGGGAGCATATGGAAAATATGCTTGTGCATAATGTATTCAAACCATGTCCAAAATACCAGTCCCAGCAGGAACACTCCAATTCCTTCTCCAATTCCAGTATACTCATTACTGAAATTCAAATACAGCAGAATCGCAGAACCGACGAAATAGATTGACAATGGCACAGAAATATGCGTTCGTGCAAGCTTCTCTAGTATGGGGTTCTTAAATAGCGCTGTAGTCCCTTCGTTCTTTGGTGAATGTTGCATATCAGCGTAATTTTGGGACAAAGATATTTTGAAATTCGAAATTAGAAGTATCAAAAGCCTACCATTTTTCATATCAGATGGTTAATACCTGAAATTGCAGTTAGGGAACCACTGTTATATCTGAGTTTTTCTTTGATTTCATTAGTGATTATTTCTTAGTTTTGCGCTCCTTTCAAGCCCGGGTGGTGAAATTGGTAGACACGCCATCTTGAGGGGGTGGTGAGCTAAGCTCGTGCTGGTTCGAATCCAGTCCCGGGCACCCCAAAACCCTGATAGAAATCAGGGTTTTTTTATTGTCCTGAGTGCAGATTTTTTTCATCTTTCGGACTACAAATACAAGAGATGAAAACGAAAGAAACTCGATCATTTGTTATCGCAGTTGCCATGGCATTTCTACTCCTTTTAGGGGCCTTCCCGCTGATGGGGCAGACCAATGAACAGGCAGAGTTCAAGGCGATGGTTGTTGAAAAAGTTGCCGTTGAGGATTTCGAAGTACCTGATTCACTGTATACTGATGAGGATGGTGCAATCTATTTACACAAGATTGGCATTTCTAAATTGGAATTCAGTTCTCGAGGAGTCCCTCAGCTCACTTTAAATGTCCGCTCGAGGATATTGATTTTAAACGATAAGGGTTTAGAGTTAGCGGATAAGGCAATTTCCCTTTATGTCGGAGAAAAAGATTCACAGACTATTTCAGGTGTTAAGGGAAGGGTTTACAACCTGAAGGATGGAAACATTGACGTTTACAAATTGAAAAGTACTGATTGGCAAATCGATCGGTATGACGACGAGCGTAAATTGGTGCGATTGAGTTTCCGAAATGTTAAGCAAGGGAGTATCATCGACTTGGAATATACCATTCACGATCCATATGTTTTTCGCATGGATGATTGGTATTTTCAATTGGATCAGCCCGTAATCTATAGTGAATATCGAGTATCCTATCCTTCCAATTTTAGTTACAAGATTCTGAAATTGGGAATCCACCCATTGGATCAGTCCAAAAGCTTCTACAAACGTGTGAGGATAGGTGGAGGTGGATTGGCTTCTTTAGAATACGACGAAATGAACTATCTGTTTTCCGCGAAAAATGTTCCGTCACTTAAGCGTGAACCTCATATGGATTCGCCGGAAAACTATCGGGCAATGATCTTGACGGAAATCCACTTCTTCGATCCTTATGACGGTGGGGAACGAGAGTTCTTTTATAAGAATTGGTTTGACTCAGTAAACAATTATGCCGAAAGCGGCAAGAACGAACGCTTTTATGAATTTCAAGGAATGGGTGTTTACTTCGATGTAGACGGCGAAGGCTTATCTGAAGAAGAGATCATTAGTGATGTATACAATCAAGTGCGTTCAGCCGTTCGTACCAACGGAGAGAGGGGAAGCATCGTGATGGACAGGAAACCTCTGGATATTATAAGCTCGGGAAGTGCCTCCGATTCCGAAATAAATATGCTTTTGATGAGTGCATTAAGGAAGAATAAAATCGAGGCTTATCCTTTTCTATATTCGAGACGAACATCAAAACGGGTTCTTTCGGAGTTTCCGATTTTTAGTCAATTCAATGCATTAATGGTCTTGGCATACATCGGTGATTCTTATCTTCTACTTGATGCTTCAGATATGACCCTCACCCCTGGGGAGATCTCAGAAAATTCATACAACGGCGAGGGCCTGGTCGCTCAACCTGATAAACCCAGATGGTATCCTTTGGCAAGCAAAATGCCTTCTGTTCAACGGTGTACAATTGAGTTAACTGAGCTGGCAGAGTCGAATATAAAGGGCGAACTGAGGGTTACGCTTTCCGGAGTTTATGCAGATAGGGTGAGGCATTTTCTGGAACACTCGAACCAGGATGAATTGGGAGACTATTTTAGTTTATCAGATGGGGTAGAACTCAATTATGTTGATGGCAATATCAATGAATACGCTGATAATGTTGAAATGAGCTTTCAAGTACTAATAGCATTGGAGAAATTCAATGATTCATTTGTTTTTCCTGCAATAACGATTGAACCAATCGTCAATAATCCCTTTGATAATGAGATCAGGAGATATCCTATAGTATACCCTGATTACTGGGAAGAACACTATACCTGTTTATTGAAGCTGGATGCAGAAAAATACGATGTTGAGGTTCCCGAATCCAAGAAATTGATTTTGCCTGATAAGAGTGCTGAGCTGATCTTTTCCTCGGCCTATAATTACGGCAGTCTGATCGTTAGAAGTTCAGTTAGAATCAATAAGGACCGATTTGACCAATCTGAGTATCCTTCTTTGAGAACCTTTTACGATCAAGTTTCACTGGCTCAGAGCTCGTTCATTGAAATCAAACAAAAATGACTTTTCGAATAGTCGTGTTTCTCCTTCTTTTTGGTGTTAGCAGAGTTGATGCTGCGAGCGTTAATGCTATCATTGAAGAATCCACCACTAAATTGGAGATGGTCTCCGAGAAAAAGATCTATGAAAGAGTAAGAAAGCGAATTAAGATCTTTAACAACCAAGGAGATTCACACGCCAAATTGGTCTTTTACGAGCATGAGTTTCGGTCAATCAAAGAGTTTTCGGTTTGGGTTTTTGACGCTTCCGGAAGAATGATAAGATCCTATGATGAGAAGGATTTTGAGCAAAAAATGTACCTTGAAAGTCTTCACAGTTATGACGATACCCAAATATTCCAGTTGGATGCGTCAATGTCCGGTCATCCTTACACGGTACAATTTGACTACACCTATCAAATAGATCATATTTTTGACTACACTTGGAAGGAGCGTAATTACGATGGATTGCTGGTACTCGAGAGTACATTTGATTTTTTTCATCCTGAAAATGCAGCTGTCAGCTTCACAGTCAATTCTGATAAAATCGAAACGGCAACTGATTTAACAAAGGGTATTAAACACCACTCCTTTTCTTACAGCTCCCCAAATTCCAATGAATACGAACCGTATTCCCCCATTTCAAAACAACCATGTGTCGAGCTCGTGTTTGAGTCGTTCAATTATGATGGTTTTGAAGGTTCCCTTGCTTCATGGGATTCATTTGGCCTTTGGATTAACGAATTGTGGGAAAAGAAAACGGAAGTTTCTGAAGACATAATCAGTGCCGTTTATCCCGATGGATACGATCATTTGTCCGACCACGAAAAGGTGGATGTAGCTTATGATTTTATTCAAGAAAACATGAGGTACGTAAACATTGCATATGGAATCGGCGGCTTGCAAACCATGGGTGCAATTGAGACTTTCAAAAACGGATATGGTGATTGTAAGGCGCTTTCTAACTTTATGAGTTCTGTTCTTAGAGAAGTTGGTGTTTCATGTTATACGGCTCTTGTTTCAGCGGGGAGTAATCCCGTCATAATAGATCCCGATCGCCCTACGAATGCATTCAATCACGTTATTTTATGTGTCCCACTCGAAGGAGATACCATTTGGGCTGAATGTACGAGCAGATTCCTTCCTCTCAATTACCTATCTGATTTTACCGATGATCGCTATGCCATGTTGATGACTCCTGATGGAGGTAAGATTGTCAAAACCCCGAGATACGGTTATCAAGACAATTTGCGAGAGAGGGTTATAAAAATTGAAATTTTTCAGAATTCAAGTGCTGATCTTGATTTCACGGGTCGATACCGTAATCTTGCCATCGACAGATCCCTTTTTTATCTCCAAGAAATGAGGGGGATAGCAAAGCAGAAAGTGATTGCGGCGGCGACTAAAATGAAGTCTTTTGATGTTCAAAAAATTGATATTGACCTGTATGCAAATAAAGAACCTTTAATGGTTGTCTCAGGCTCCATACAAGACAGGCTATTCACTAAGAAAATGGGGAGTAAAATGCTTTTAAAACCTTTTTTCTTTCGGGATGATTTTCCCAGATTCGAAAAAGAGGATAGGTCCAACTCCGTGTATTTCAGCCGGGGATATTCATCGGTGGATACAGTCGATATATCTATACCTCAAGGAATGACCTTAAATGAACCACTCCCTCCAATCCATAAATCCTCGGAATTTGGAAGTTTAGATTTGGAATGTGAATTCAATCCTGAAAAAGGTCAAATACTCGTTACGCGAAAAGTGATTTACAAAGAAGGAGAATATGGCAATAGTCAGTATCCTGAAATCAAAGATTTTTTCGATTCCATTCAAGAGGCAGCCGATCAGTATTTAGTGCTGATACCTCAATAATTAAGTTTTCCAGTCAATTCTTAAGAAGCAGGCTATACACAAACGGCCCCTTGCGGAGCCGTTTGCTTTCCTACCTCAGCAGGTACCTGTCTGATTTCATCGTAATATCTGAAATCCGCTTAGGTTTTGGGTAGCCTATACTACCACATCGAATAAGTGTAGAAGAGGTGAACGCCCTAAGTCGTTTTTTGCGACTTTTTTCTAAAATAAATCGCCAGCGCCAGTAAAAAGAGAACTCCAACTATCAGCCATCCATAGGAATTACCGCTTTCTATGGGTGATACATCGCCGAAAAGTACAAGGCCCGACCAGTAATAAGGATTCACCAGCTCCCCTTCATTTTTCTCGATGTAATTTAATTTGGCCTTGCGAATGGCTTCGTTTTTGGCCATTCCATCTGACAGGTACGCGTAGAAATCCTCAATGATTTGTGCCGAAGTTTTCTCGTCAATTTCCCAAAGCGACATAATCAAACTGGGACAACCCGCATAGGCGAACCCATGAGCCATGGAAAGGACTCCTTCGGATTCGCTCGACTTCCCTACACCTGTTTCGCAGGCGGTTAAAACGGCTAGTTCAGCTCTCAGCGGGAGGTTGTAGAGTTCATAGGCGTGTAGATAACCGTCTTCATTATCGCTGCGTGAGAGGATTAAACGAGAGAGCATCGGTGATTTCACGTTGATCTCAGTGTGTGTGCCCAGATGAATGATTCGGTACTCTTCTGCTTCATTTTTAAATCGTTCTTCGCTAGCAGCATACGCCGTCAACGCCAATCCCGAGAATACGTCTTCAACCATTTCGGCTGTTTTCATCGCGAAGGGCTGTTTAATGAATTTCTCCCCAAGGCTACCTTGATTCTCCCCATTTTCAAATCCGGGTGCTACCGCAAGCGCGCCATTGGTTATTCTTGAATCTTCCAGGTTTCCGTAAAGCAATGCAGTAGTGGAAGAAAGTAGATAAGAGATGGTGTAGTCTTCGATTAGAAATCCGTTATCCGATGCCAGAGCTTCAAAATTTAACGCATAAAGACTGCCATCTGGGATGATGAATATTTCGGTTCCTGCTAAAAATGGCACAATAGGATCAAAAAGAATCTTCCTTAGTTCCATTGATTGTGAATTGGCCTTGGCCAAATCTCTTCTCAGAATAGAAGAGTTAAACGCTTCGATTTCATTTTCAAAGCCATCCTTGTCGATTGAAAGTACTTCAGCCTTATCCTTCGTGATGATTAAGACCAGATAAGAATGTCCTACATCAATGTACTCTACCAACGACTGCTTCTTATCAATGATTTTGGATTGAATGTCTGCGATTGTAGCAGTTTTGGAATCGTACCGCAAATCAAAATAGGAGGGATATTTCTCCCTTAATAGTTGCAGTAAATCATCGTATTCCGATTCAATCTCAGCGTACTCACCTTTGAGTTCGGGGTCCGAGAGCTTGGAGAGAAGCATTTCCTCAGCTACAATGAGTGAGTCAGGGATTTTAGCTACTCGAAGGGATGAGAACTTGTTGAGCCGTCTTTTGAGCAATACGGTTTTACGTTCCTCCGTATACCTGAGAATGGATTCCTTATACTTTTCGTCGCCTGTTAGCTCAAATAACATAAAAGCGAGAGAAGCCGCCTCGCCATAAACCGAGCTGTATTCGTCGATAAACGAAAGCTGAGATCCCTCTCCTTCAAAATTTCGCCTTTCCGTTCTTAGGTATTCCAGGGCTTGATCCAAGTATTCCAATGACTCCTTAATGCTCCCTTCATCTGCATGAGAATTCCATTGAGCTTTTAAGAGATAGGCTTTAGGTAATCTTCTCACAATTCCCTTGTAATTTCCTTCTTCATCTGCCTGGTTACCCTTTCTGTTTTCTTCGAAAAGATCCAAGGCCTCCTCCAAGTAGTAAAAAGCGCTATCCCTTTGTTCTTGGTCCATTTGTAGAATGGCCAAATCGAGATAGAGATTACCCACCGCAGAACTCCTCTCGCCACGGGTGTCGGAATAAATCTCCTTTGATCTGATTAAGTCCGTTTTAGCATTCGCGAAATCACCTTGAGAACTCCTCACTTCCGCTCTAAGTTGATAGGCTCTCGCCAATTCCTGACTGCTGAATTCATCGTTAATGGCTTGGGCAACTTCAATTGTTTGGTCCAGGTGATAAAGCGCTTTTTCCGGTTTACCCCATTCCTCGTAGAGCTGTCCCAGGCGCTGATTGCCTACCGCCACGTAATAGCTGTTTCTGCCATAACTAGCCATCGTACCTTCCAGACTCTCGAGTAAAAGAGCTTCAGCTTCTTCATAATTGCCCGAAGCCAATTGAAGACTTCCTTTGGCTTCGTATAATTTGGCATGGGCGGGATGATCTGCCGGATAGAAATCCTTTTGTAGTTCATCAACAAAGTCAGTCATGGCTATTGCCCTCTCGAGATCGCCAATGGAGAGGTAAAGCGCAGATAGGTTGTGGTAATTTGCGATGAGGTGTTGGGTCTGGAGATCGCGATCGTATGTTTCTTCAAGGAATGGCAGTGCCTCCTTCCGAAGGACTATGGATTTCTCCAGCAGCTCCATACTCTTGGCCAAATTGGCCTCATCTTCATAAATCAACGAAAGATTTCCAATCGCATTAGCTTGGAATAGTTTCGCCCAAACGGTATCGGTCATTGAGTAGGAGAGGTCGTTGCTTTTGATCAGCGATTCTTTGGCCTGGGACATTTCTCCGTTTCGCCAATAGGCTGCGCCAAGGGCGTTGTAGCAATCCATTCTCTTTTCCAAGTAATTGATCGTATCGTCTTTTATTGGAAGAATGGCCAATTCAAAATGTTCTATTGCTTTGGACGTATTCCCCATCGCCTGATAATCAAAACCTACGTTGTAGTGAGCATCGGACCGCTCTTTTGGAGTAGCGTTTGCGTATAGATCGCAGAGTTCAAGGAAACGAAGGTCTGTTACCAAACAAAGACTGTCTTTTCCTGCCTCGTAATAGGTCCATGAAAGATCATTGATGGCACTTAGAATATGAGAAGTGTCGCGATCTTCTCTGCGAATAATTTCGATGAGATTCTCTACTTCAGAAGCAGCTTTATCTAAACCTTCCGTTCTGGAGTAGGCCCGCCCAACCTTGTAAACATAATGGAATAGCGAGTCGTACCGAGCGGTAGAGATTAAGTACTCCGTTTGAAGGCCTAGTGCAGATTTAAGCTCAGGGTAATTCTCCTC
>CAZWQX010000127.1:0-11045 GCA_964635965.1 uncultured Cryomorphaceae bacterium | reverse complement strand
GCCAATATGCCATCAAAACAGGCGCGTTTAATTTTGATTACCGATTCGACTACCGCTCGGTTTTCCACTCGAAGTGGGACGTAAGCGGTCAACTTGAAGTGAAAGCTCCCGACTACCTCTTTAACTTTTTTGGATTGGGTAACGACACCGAATGGATTAGTGATAATTTCAGAGATAACCAGATCAGGTTAAATTTCATCGAATTCAATCCATCTTTTGCGAGAAGCTCAGAAAGAGATGTCCACCGATTGGAAATAGGCCCCACTTACCTTTTAGCTAATCCACCCGATGAAATTGAAAACCCAACTTTCCAAGGGATAGAAGATCTTGCTGAAAATCTTGAATTTAAGAATCAATCGTATCTCGGATTGAGGGTGAGTTATGCATTAAACAATGTAGATGACAACGTAAACCCACACAGAGGAATTCGTTTTAATACGCAAGTTTCCTATACAACGGGGCTTGACGATGCCACTACAGATTTTTTCAACGTAAGTTCTGAACTTGCCTTCTTCATTCCGATTTCGGTATTGCCCAATCGCGTCACACTCGCCTTAAGAACAGGAACTGCTGCAAATTTTGGTGACTATCCATTTTTTCTGGCAAACTTCATAGATGGCTATCAAGAAATGAGAGGTTACCGAAGGAACCGTTATGCCGGTGATGTGACATTTTACAACAATGCCGAATTGAGGTTTAAACTCTTTGAATCAAAAAATTATGTTCTACCCTTCAACCTCGGGCTTATTGGTTTCGCAGATTACGGTAGGGTATGGCTGGATGAAGAAGACTCCGATACTTGGCATCCATCCTTTGGAGGTGGATTCTATTTCAACTTGGCTAGCTTTGCCGTGCTCACGGCTACTTATGGCGTGTCAAATGATGATGAAGTTCTATTGATTGGATTAGGACACTTCTTCTAGAGCTCGGCTCTTTCCAAATTCAAATTGTAGTCCTCGAAAAGAGCTGTGTAAAATATGGAGCTGCTCCTTAAATCGACTCAAACATTAAAGCAAAAGCAAGCAGGTAGGCCAGAACGGAAAGAATAATTCCCACCATAAAGACGCTGTAGCAGATTCTCAAGTGCTTGTATTTCTTGTTGAGCACCTTTCCTAGGAAATAGAGATCCTTCATCAGGGTCTCATAGAGATAGTCATCGTCTTCCATCAGATCTTGCATCCCGAAAATGTAATCGTCCAATTTTAGGTTGTAAAAGTTTCCGAAAAACAACAGGTTTACTTTGCGTTCTCGAATTGCCTGAAGGCTTGAAAGACCGGTGGTAACCTTCGGTATGGTTGAAATAGTGGCAAAGATGATTGAGGCGATGCATACCGCCAGCAATAGTACTGATGGCCAAATGAGGAAGGCATTGTTGTCTAATTTTGGGAAGAGCGAGGTTAGTACAATCGATACTATTATGGCATTGATACTGAGCATGATGTTTGCTTTGTTGTCTGCAATCTGACTCAATGCCATGTGGTTTTTCAGGGTCACCCTGAACATAGTTTCAACGCCGCGGCCTTTGCGTTCTACTTTATCTTTTTTTCCCTTTTTTTCTTTTTTCTTCTTTTTGCCTCCATCCTTTTTCTTTGGCGCTTCACTACCTCCATTGAGATTTGCCAAGTTCTTCTCCATCAATTTTAAATGCTCAGCCTTAGAAGGACCAAACTCTTTTCTTGCCGTTTCGGTGTGGTATTCATGATTTGAATAGAACTCCAAGTTTGTTTGAATCCACTCTTTTTCCCCAATTTTCTCCCCGGTAATATCTTCTTTTTCCTCCTTGAGTAGCTGGGATCGTTCTATAGCCCCGACTAAACCCAAGTGAGCCATATCTGCATCTTGGATGATCATTTCCAATTTGGAGGTAGCACTGAATCCCATTTCCGTGCTCCTTATTAGCCCTTTGATAATTTCAATTTCCGCTTTGTTATCAAAGCCTTTTTCACGGAGGAATTCATCAACCATTTCGGCACTTAAGCTTTCATGACCTTCCACTCTATCTAAATAACCAAGATCATGAAACCAAGCTGCAACTTCCAAAAGTTGAAGTTCATTATCGCTTAAGCCTTCTCCTTGCCCAATATTCAATACCCCTGAAACTACCGTTTCTGTGTGGAAAAGATCATGGTATTTGATGTAAGAAGGAAGATCGGCACTTAGACGTGAAATGGCAAAATCACGTGCTGAATTGACAATGCTTTGGTCCATTTATAGAATTATAACAGCCTAAATATAGAACTATTGCTCAGGAGGGGGTAACTTGCACCAAATTTCTCATCAGGAGAATTACTAACTTTGGTTAGGGCTGATTGTCAAACATCTAAGTAATCAGTCTCTTGAAACATCCGAAAGATATGGATCCTCAACAGCTGTTTCGCGAAAACTTCCCATTCAAGACGGAATTGAATTTTTCCGGAATTATTGATTTCTGGGAAGATCAGGCGCAATCCAAGAATCAGATTGTCGCTGATAATGCAAAGTCTGTGCTGGAAGTTATAAAGTCTGAACCCGACCTGCTCAAACCCATTCCTGACCAATCCGTGATTGAAAAACACATGGATAAGGTAGAGCTCTTGCTCTCCGATATTTTTAGCAAAGCTACTTGGGAAAAGGATATGAAAGGGGTAATTGCCGCTTTCAATGTGGAGTGTTTTTATGAAACACCGGAATTCAATAAGATCGTAAATATCTTCAGAGAGGCGAAAGATTATGTTCCTGAGGAGCAATTTGCCGAGACTATTTACTTTCAAATTATCGGTGCTTATGTGGCGATTTTGGAGAACTTTTATGATTTTCCGGTTGAGCGTCACCCCTACCGCGTGATAAGTCTTACAGATCCCGAAACAGGGCTTGAAAGATTCTTTCATGGAGTCATGAACATGGAGTTTGTAGATCTCACTCTCGAAGGAGATCTCCCCGAACTTTCTGAAGATGAACTACTTGAGCTAATCAATAATTACAGAAATATTTCTATCTGGACCGAAAAGCTTCCTCCTGAACTGTTCAAGTTTTCAGGTGTCGGAATCGTCGATTTGGTAGAAGTTACAGAGCAACAGATACTCTCTAGATTAAAAGCGGATTTACTCAAACCGGGCGCGTTGAGTTCCTACGAAAGCATCGTGAGCATTGAAAATTGTTTCAGAAGCTTGATGGGTAAAAAAGACTTGAAATTGGGCTTGGCTTTTTATCAAAGACTGCGTGATCAGGTTGTCTTTGTTGGCACGAAGATCGATCCATCCGAGCAGGATAAAATGAATGAGTTCAGTTGTAGGATGAATGACATGAACGTAAAAGATATGATGGCACCGTTTTTCGAGAAAAAGGAGCCCATCGTGATCACTAACGTTCACAGGCAAGACATGGAAGAGGCGATGAGATCAGCTTTGTTGGAATTTGGAATCCAAAGCTTGATTCTTGTCCCTTTGGTTCTGGATGACGAGGTTGTCGGACTCTTTGAAATTGTTTCAGAAGAGTTAAATGCCTTTAGCTCTTTGGATCTGCTGAGGTTCGATGAACTCATTCCACTCTTGGCAATTTCCGTTGAGAGAGTTAGAGATGCCGAAGAGACTGAAGTAACCAAAATTATCAAGGATAAATTCACCTCATTGCACTCAGCGGTGGAATGGAAATTTCAGCAAGTAGCACTGAACTACCTGGATGCAAAAAACAATAATGAAGATAAGCCTCTTGACGAAGTAGTATTCGATAATGTCCATCCACTGTATGGCTCGTCGGATGTGAGAAATTCATCTACCATTAGAAATGGCTGTATTCAAATCGACTTGGTTACTCAGCTCGATCTGGTTTCGGATGTTTTAAAAAAGGTAATCAAAAAGCATCCTTTTCCGATTTACAAGGAGTTGGAATTCGAGGTTCAAAACTATCGAGTGCGTGTTGCCGATCGTCTTTTATCAGATGAGGAGGTCCAAATCGTTGAATTCATCCGAACGGAAATTGAACCGCTGTTTAAACACCTGCGCTCGGATAATCCTGATATGCGCAAGTTTATCGATGAATATTTTGAAGCGTTGGATGACGACCACGGAATCATTTATCAGAAGCGAAAAGATTTTGAAGACTCCATTGAGATGATAAATGGAATGTCTTATGCGCTAATCGAGAAAGAAGAGGAGAAGACACAGCTGATGTTTCCGTACTATTTCGAGAACTACAAAACAGATGGTGTAGAGTACAATATTTATATAGGGGAGTCGATTGCCAAAAACAAATCGTATAATCCTATATATCTTCAAAACTTGCGCCTATGGCAGCTAATGCTTATGTGCAAAGTAACGCGTGAAACACACAAGATTCTTCCACAACTGCCAATAGCTCTCGAAACTGCGCAATTGATTTTGGTGCAAAGCACCCCGCTTTCCATTCGGTTCAGAACCGATGAAAAGAAATTCGATGTAGATGGTGCCTACAACATTCGCTATGAGATTATGAAGAAGCGAATAGACAAAGCTACGATCGAGGGAACCGGAGAGAGATTGACACAACCCCATACGGTCTCTGTGATTTTCTCACAATCAAAAGAAGAAGCGGAGTATATGTCTTACATCAAATATCTCAAGCACCTGAATTTCATTGAATCGGATATTGAGAGATTTGATTTAGAGCAAATGCAGGGAGTGAGCGGTTTAAAGGCGATCAGGATGAAAGTCAATCTGAGCGAGAACACAACGATTGAAAAGGCTTTCGAAAAGGAAATGAAAGAAGTTGTTGGCGTATCGCTGGCTTAGAAACTAAAACTGGTATAAAGCCCTACCGTACCATCTGTATAGGTCGGAACCCATTGAAGGTTTTGCATTTTCTTTTTGGTACGCTTATAACCATGGGTTGCATAAGCCAGGTTCGTGACCAGAATACCAACGGCTCCTCCGTAAAGAACATCACTTAAATAGTGCTTATTGTTGAGAATCCGAAGAGCACCAACAGAAGCGGCCACAGCATAACCACCTATTGAATACCAAGGGCTTAGGTGACCATATTCCCGGTGCATGAAAGTCGCTGATATGAATGCCTTCGCCGTATGACCTGACGGGAAACTGTCATAGGTGGTTCCATTTGGTCGTTGTCTATCCGAGAGCATTTTCACCGGGGCCACAATTGCCAAACCCATAAGTTCTGCTTTCAACAGAATAGCCGTTCGGTCATAAAAGTTGTGTTTTCCTTTTAGGCCAAAAGCATTCATCCCGTATACGGCGGCAACCGGAGCAACGATCAAGTAGTCATCCACTCGAGTCCTAAAATCCGGGAATAGCCTATTTCTGAAATCCTGAACTCCTTCATCCGTTCGCCAATCATCATTTGCTGAAAGAACAAGCGTTCCAACTCCAATCATCGCTGCAGGAGCCCAAAGAGATTTTTTGAAGGTATCCCACTTCTGTGCCTTTGAAGGAATATAATTTACTGAATCCGTAGGGTAGTACTGAGAACAGCAAGGAGAGCTGGCCAATAAAAACAAAAAGACCACGGCGGGGAGGATAATCCTCGTAGAAATAGGTTTTACAGAAATCACACGCTCAGAATTACCAGAACTAAACGACAATTTTTCAGGAATGTTGCCTTCATGGTTTAAAACGGGATTTAGTTGACGGGGAGACGACAAAAAACTTCGAATCCAGGGTTTAATTGATTGACGGTCAAAGTGCCGCCATGAGCTCTTAGAATTTGCCTCGCCATGGCCAAACCTATCCCTTTTCCATTTTCACGGGTTGTAAAAAAAGGAACTAGAGCTCGGCTTACGTCACCTTCCATACCCTTTCCATTGTCCCTGAAACGAATCTGGATATTTTGGTTAGGATCAGGTATTGCCGATATCTCAATTTTGGGATCGTTTACCCTTTCAAGAGCATAAACGGAGTTGAGGAAAAAATTTTCAAAACAGAGAATGAGCTGTCCTTCATCTGCATTGATCTTAGGATTTCCGGGACAGGTTAACGTAATATCTATTTTGGGTTCTTGAAGTTCCCACTCATCATGCAACTCCTGTAGTAGTTGTCTTAACTGAATGGGTTCAACTTTTGGTTTGGGCATATCTGTTAGCGAACGATAATCTCGGACGAACTCTCTCAGTTTTATTGATCTTCGGTCCACACCTTCCAAAGCAATCTTTAAGTCTGGATCGGCATCTTCGGGAATTAGATTAAGGGCAGATTGGGAGAGAGAGCTGATAGCCGTGACTGAATTGGCAATTTCATGGGTAAGAATGTTCAGAAGTTTGTCCCAACTCTTCATTTCCAACCTGCCGAATTCCGTCTCTAAGTCGTGAAATATCAATGAAGAAAAATTGCCATTTCCTGTTTCCATGCTACTCTTGCTCACGTAGATTTTTCGTGAAATTTCCCCTGATTCGTATTGGTAAACCGCAGAGCCTCCACTTATCAATTTGGCCGAAGTCTCTGCAAAAGCAGGTCGCAATTTTTTGAATCTTGCTAATGACTTAAGCGGCCCCACATCCAAAAGTCTGCAGGCCTCCTCATTAAAAATCGCCATATCACCCTTTTCATTCCAAGTGATAATGCCAATTGGAATCTTCCTGATGATTGAATTGAGTAAAAGAGCCTCCTCTTCACTTGATTTTTGATCATTGTTGTACTTGTCTTTTACTTTTTGAATCACTCTTATGAGCTCAACCATGGTCCTTGGCGCTCCTTTTGAATTTGGAAGTGATGAGGAATCATTATGCAATAATGATTTCAGGAACAATTCGGTTTCGCGAAATCCACGTTTGGAATGACGTAAGGTGATGAAGAAGAAGATTGTGGCTCCTATACCTGCTAATAAACTTGATAGTGGAAATCCATAGTAGGCCAATGTCATACATCCCGAAAGAAGCAGAGCACTGAAAAACAATAAGACGCCAAGCCTGAAGTATATATGACTGAACATGGGTTACGAAAGATCGTATTTTTCCAATCGCCGATACAGAGCTGTTCTTGTAATTCCCAAAGCTTTAGCCGTTTTTGTCATGTTTCCGTTACAGGCTTCAATGGCCTCAACGATCATCCGTTTTTCCATATTTTCGAGATTGAACTCGCGTTGTTTCGCTCCGGGCTTTCGAGATTTGATCTTGGTCGCGACAGGGAGGATCGCTTCTGCCGGTAATATTGAATTTTCGTTGAGAATTACTGCTCTCTCCACCGCGTGCTGAAGCTCTCTGACATTGCCAGGCCACTCATATGAAATGAGTGCATCAAGTGATGAATCGTCAAGCCACTTCGTTCCTTTTTTATATTTCTTACAGTAGTGTTCAATAAAGTGATTTACCAGGGTCAATACATCCTCCGGTCGATTTCTCAGTGGAGGCATGTGAATTTCAACCGTGTTGATTCGGTACAACAGATCCATTCTAAATCGATCCTCTTCAACCATTTCATTTAAGACCATGTTTGTTGCAGAAATCAATCGAATATTTAGTTCAATCTCTTTGCTGCTTCCCAATGGTGTGATCTTTCTGTTTTGCAGAGCCGTTAAAAGCTTCGATTGCATCGAAGGAGTTAGATTTCCTATTTCATCTAGAAATAGGGTCCCGCCGTTCGCCATCTCAAACCTCCCTTTTTTGTCGTAGTTCAGATCTGTATATGCTCCTTTCATTGCCCCGAACATTTCGCTTTCGAAAAGCGTCTCGGTAATTGCACCGCAATCCACAACTATAAAAGGCTCATTCGACCGATCAGAGCGCTCGTGAATCATTCTTGCGACCACATCTTTGCCTGTTCCATTTTCTCCTAAAATCAGAACATTCGCATCGGTTTGTGCCACCTTATTCACTAATTCACGAACCTGCTTTACTTCTTTACTCCTGCCTTGTATCTCTGTTGTTTCCTCTTTTTTTGGCTTATTCAGGTAACGTTGCGTTTGTCTCAGTTTGGCAATTTCTCTTCTACTCATCCGAAGCTGTAGCACGGACTGCACGGTTGACAATAGTTTTTCGTTGTTCCATGGTTTGAGGATGAATTCGGAAGCTTGGTACTTCATTGTGCGTACCGCCAATTCAATATTACCATATGCAGTCATCGTGATGACTTCTACTTCGGGAAACTCCTCCTTGATTCTCTGGAGCCATTGAACTCCTTCCATCCCGGTATTCTCACCCATACGAAAGTTCATATCCAATAGAACCACATCAATATCTTCCTTTTGAATAATTGGAATAATATTCGTCGGTTTCTCAGCGGTAATGACTTTCTGAAAGTGCTGCTTTAAAAAAAGTGCTGCTGATAACAATACGTCCTTATCGTCATCAACAATTAGTAAGCTTCCTGAGATCTTGTTCATGGTTCAAAATTAGGACGGAAGAATGTACGAAAACGAACGAAATACTGTATCATAATCGAACACCTTTAACAGGTTTTTTGACCTCTTTCTGGTTCAAATATATCTGATAATCAATGGTGTAAACTTTTTTGGCATGGACTTTACTATTGTTTAGCCATGTCAATGGACCGTCAACTAAACACAAAGCGAGCAAAGCTTAAGAAATGGCTTCGTTTTACACCCATCCTATTACTGGTTCCCTTTCTCTACATAATGGCAAAAGAAGGGTCTGATTCCGCACTGAGTTTAGAAGCTTCTAGCTTGAAAATTGGTACTGTTTCATTCGGTGAATTTCAAGATGTAGTCTCTTTGAATGGAATGCTTGAACCCGCAAGAACGGTTCAAATCACAGCATTACAGGGAGGTAGGGTAGAGTCAATTCCCGTTGAAGATGGAACATTCATCAATCAAGGGGATATTTTAATGACTTTATCCAATGCAGATTTGGCACTGGATTTTATGAATCGAGAGACTCAAATAGTCGAACAAATCAATAATTTGAGGAGTACCCGAATCCAACTCGATCAAACAAAGAGACAAGTGCAGGAGCAGCTTATCGACGTCGGGTACAGATATTCAGAAAGACAAAGACAGTATGGGATTGATTCATCTCTTTATCAGGATGGAGCGATATCACGGTCTGAATATGATGCTTCTTTTAACGAGTTGAACTACCTGCGGAATCTCTTAAAACTCACAGAGGATCGATTAAAAACGGATGAAGAGTATCGACAGCAACAACTGGGAAGAATTGATGGCTCAATTGAACTTATGGAACGCAATCTAGAGGCAATTCGTGGCAGTATGGAAGCCTTGATAATCACAGCGCCAATTTCGGGACAGATAAGTCAGTTTTCACATGAAGTGGGAGAGTCTAAATCGAAAGGGGAGAGTTTGGGAAGGATTGATGTACTCGATTCGTTCATTGTTGCGGCTCCGATTGACCAGTATTATTTGAATAGAGTTAGCATTGGCCAACAAGCCGTTGCTGAAGTGAACGGGACGGTATATGATCTTCATGTGGCCAAGGTATTTCCCGCAGTTGAAAATGGACAATTCAGGGTTCATTTAAGACTGGATAGAGGTCATTTCGAACAGCCTAGAAGAGGACAGAATCTAAGAGTAAGACTTAGCCTTAGTGCTGTCGAGGAGGTCTTGAGAATACCCAAAGGAGCTTTTTATGGCAGTACAGGAGGCAGATATGTCTATGTGATTTCTGAAGAAGGAGTGGCAACAAAACGCGAAATTGAACTTGGGGCACAAAATCCGGACTACTTCGAAGTCCATTCGGGATTGGAAACAGGAGATAAGGTTATACTAAGCAGTTACGAATCTTTCGGTAACGCTCAACAATTAAGAATTAAAGAAGAAAAAGATGATCAAAATTGAAAATCTGGTAAAGGTTTACCGAACCGATGAGATCGAGACTACGGCATTGAATCGGGTTAGTCTCCATGTTAAAGAAGGTGAGTTTGTCTCCATAATGGGGCCATCCGGATGCGGAAAGTCCACTCTACTCAACGTCATTGGTCTTCTCGACTCTTTCTCGGAAGGTGAATATTACTTTGATGGGATGGCAGTTTCAATGAAGAAGGAAAGAGAGAGGGCTTCCATCCGCAAAGCGAACATCGGATTCGTCTTTCAAAATTTCAATTTGATCGAGGAGCTAAGCGTATATGAAAATGTCGAATTACCTCTGGTGTATCTCAAAATGGGGAAGGCGTCGAGAAAAGAGAAAGTAGAACAGATACTGGAGAAAATAGGTATTGCTCACAGGGCAAAACACTTTCCTACACAACTATCGGGAGGACAACAACAACGTGTGGCTGTAGCTCGAGCAATTGTGACTTCACCAAAGCTCATTCTGGCGGATGAGCCAACAGGAAATTTAGACTCCGCCAATGGAGGAGAAGTAATGGAGCTTCTCAGCTTGCTGCACGACCAAGGTAGCACTATCGTTATGGTTACTCATTCTTCAGGTGATGCAGCATATTCTCAGCGAACGATCCAACTGCATGACGGCGAGGTTGCCTCTTCGATAGTTGGAGAACGTATTTCGGCAATCTAATTTGAAAACGATGATTTTTAGCTACCTCAAAATTGCCCTGCGTCATTTGGTGAAGAATCGCATCTATGCGTTTGTTAGCATCATGGGCCTAGCCTTCGGCATCGCCTGTTCCATTCTAATAACTCTTTATGTTTCAGATGAACTCACATATGACGCCCACCACGAGGATGTCGATCAAATTTACCGAGTCCAGTCTTATTTAAAGATGAGTGGTGAAATTGATGCTGCTCTTTCGAATATGGCTTTAGGTCCGACCCTTGTTCAGGATTATCCCGAAGTAGAGAGTTATGCCCGCTTTTTATCTCTTGGTTCAGAAACCGAGATCAGCAATGAGACCGATCTCTTTTTGGAGGAAGGATTATTTATGACAGACTCTACGTTCAATGAAGTTTTCACCTATCGCATTTTGAGCGGTAGGAATGAAAATCTATTGAATACTGCCGGAACTGCGGTTTTAACCAAGTCTTTGGCTGAAAAAATGTTTGAATCTCCTGATGATGCTATCGGGAAACAAATAAAAGTGAACAACAGTATTTGTGAAGTCCAAGCTGTAATAGCTGATATTCCCGGGAATAGCGAAATCGCCGCTTCGGGTTTTGTGTCTTTGAGTACTATTCCTGAAGCTGCTCGAGGAGGTTTAATGCAAGACTGG
>CAZWQX010000126.1:10457-11328 GCA_964635965.1 uncultured Cryomorphaceae bacterium | reverse complement strand
GAAGTATATGCGACACTTGATGATGGAATCGAATGTTTCGGTGGCTCAGTAAACATCGACAACGCATTGGTATACTTTCAAGGTGATGATGGAATTGACCTTGACATGAACTACTCAGGAACCATTTCAAACTTTGCTGTTATTCACGGAGACGGAATCGGAACAGATGAGAGCTTGGAAATTGACGGTCCTGAAAATGACACATACACTGATGGTCTATTCACGTTGAACAATGGTCTTTGCCGTGTGCTTGGATCTGACGGTTCAGCCGCAGACTTTAAATCAGGAGCACAAGGAAATGTGATCAACGTTACTTTTGACTCAGGTGATAAAGAAGTAAAATTCAGAACTCGTTTTAACGGAGAAGAGTCTGAAAACTCTTGTGTACATAGAGACGATGCTTTTTCAAACCTTGCTTTGGATAACCCTGCAACTCTTGTTTTCCAAGCAAACAGTATGTCTGGAGGAACTGAGGTTTACGATGGAAATGAAGATGACGAAAATCCAACTGTATGCCCAACTTTGCTGGGTGACGCACAAGCTTTAGCAGCTACAGCTGCTCCTGGCGATGGCCTTGGAGGAAACGTTGACCTTCAAGCTCTTTTCGGTTGGACGGCAGCCGGATTGAACGGAGAACTCTAATTTGAAGCAACCATATTAAAGATTACCGGCCCCAAAACGATACTATCGTTTTGGGGCTTCAATATTCAAGCCCGATGTTAAGATTTAAGCACATTTTAGTCCTTTTCGCGGCGATTCTTTCAACCTTTTCCCTTAGAGCACAAGAGAAAGGGTTTTTGCGCGGAAATATCGCAGATGGTGAAGTTGGCGGACCGATGATCGGGGCTACTACATTGCTAAGAAAGAAGGT
>CAZWQX010000126.1:0-10447 GCA_964635965.1 uncultured Cryomorphaceae bacterium | reverse complement strand
CGGGGCAACCATAACCTTAACCGACAACCCGGGAGTAGGAGCTGTAACGGATTTCGATGGAAACTACAGCATTCCCTTAGACCCGGGAACTTACTCCATTAACATCTCATTCATCTCCTTTCAAACCCAAACAATCACGGGTGTTGAAATCAAAGCAGGAGAAGTCACCGTAATTGATACGGAATTGAAGCCCGCGGTGGATGAGCTTGCCACAGTTGAAATTGTGGCCGAGGCAAGACGAAATACCGAAACTGCGGTATTGATGGATATGAAGAACGCGGCCAATGTAATGGACGGGCTGTCGGTTCAGTCCATTCGAAAAATTGGTGACTCTGACCTTTCAGGTGCGATAAAGCGTGTTACGGGGGTTACCGTGCAGGCCGGGAAATACGTTTATGTAAGAGGCCTGGGTGATCGCTACACCAAAACCACATTGAATGGAATGTCAATTCCCGGTTTGGATCCCGACGTCAATGCCGTGGCTATTGACATTTTCCCAACGGGTATTCTCGAGAATGTAGCGGTTTTCAAGTCATTTACACCCGACCAGTATGGCGACTACACAGGAGGTTTGGTAAATGTTATTACAAAAAACTTTCCTGATGAGAAGGAAACCCGAATCTCTGCGGGTCTTGGGTATGTTTTTAATCAAACGTTCAACAGCGACTTCATTCTTTATGAAGGAGGTGGAACTGACTTCTTAGGATTTGATGATGGAACCAGGGAATTACCTTTTGACAAAAACACAGAAATTCCCCTTGAGCCTTTGAACGACCCAAGGCTTGAAACGATTACCCGTTCATTTAACCCCACTTTGGCAGCAACCGAGGCAAACGCTTTCTTGAACACATCTCTTAGCTTCCGACACGGAAATCAAATAAATAAGGAAGACGGTGGAACATGGGGATACAATGTTGTTTTGAACTACCGAAACAACAACAACTTTTATGAAGGATTTGAAACCAATGTGTTCTTGAAGCCCATCGATGAAAGTGAATACGAACTCTTCCAGGATGAGGAGAGGATTGGGGTAGTTGGAAATAATACCGTCCAATGGAGTGCATTGGGTTCGGTAGCCTACAAAAAAGGAAACTCAGACTACAGCGCTATGGTGCTTCATAGCCAAAGCGGAGAAACCACGGCATCTCAAAGAAAACTGAGAAACTTTAACCAAACGCAAGCCAGGTTAATTGAGGATATTCTGACTTACACTCAGCGATCTTTGACAACATTTATGCTAAGCGGAAGACACAAGGTGAATGAAAAGCTCAGTGTTGAATGGCGGAATGCACTTACCCGATCCAGAGTTTACGATCCCGATTTCCGCACAACAACTTTCTCGATTACGACGGGAGATACCACCCTTAATACGGGTGATGGTGCGGGAATTGACAGATTCTGGAGGGATTTGAACGAAATCAACGAAAACTTTAGAGTTGATTTGACCTATACCTTGAGTAATACCTTCAAGCTTCGAGGTGGGGCTAATGTTCTCTTGAAATGGAGAGATTTTGAGACCCTAAACTACGGGCACGATCGGGTAAACAAAACAGATATTGTGGGTAATCCCGACTGGTTCTTACGTGAAGAAAACGTCTGGACGGTGGCTGATCCTTCAGGAACATTTACCCTAGGAAACTTTGAGCCTCAGAACACTTTCGAAGCTCGTCAAAATGTATTCGCAGGTTACGTAATGGCCGAGCAAAGCATTTTTGAGAAGTTAAGAGCGATATACGGTTTACGAGTTGAACAGGCGGCAATGTTCTACACAGGAACTGCCGGTGAAGCGAGTAGAGCCTTAAACGATGCAAAAACACTTGATGAATTGAACTTCTTGCCTTCGTTAAACTTGGTATACGCCCTATCTGATGAAATGAACCTCCGTGGATCTTTCACTCAAACTCTTGCCAGACCAAGTTTCAAGGAAAAGTCAAATGCACAAATCTTGGATCCGATTACCCAGCGAACATTTGTTGGAAATATTGACCTGGAGCAAACCGAAATCAATAATTATGACCTTCGTTGGGAGTGGTTCCTCGGTCCTCGAGAGTTGATTTCGATTGCAGGTTTTTATAAGGAATTCGACGGTCACATTGAGATGGTAGCCTTTCAAACGGCCCCTGACAACATAAAGCCTCGAAATTCAGGCTCAGCAACTGTTCTCGGTGCGGAATTCGAAGTGCGAAAAAGCCTTGGGTTTTTAGTGGGTGAATCCAGCAAAATCATGAATCGCCTATTCCTAGGAGGAAATTTGACCTTGGTTCAGTCGGAAGTCGACATGAGAGAAGTAAATACAGGGAATGAGGATCAAACGGAATACGAGCTCCGCCAAGAGAACCTGCGTGTTGGAGAAAACCTGGATTTCACCAGGGTGATGGCAGGCCAGTCTCCATACTCTGTTAACGCGAATTTGAGTTATGAAGTAATTGAGAAACAGTTCAGCGTATCCTTTGCTTTCAATGTTCAAGGTGAACAACTTTCGATTATCGCCTCAGGATTAAATCCTGACGTATACACCATCCCCTTTAACAGCCTTGACTTTAATGCCTATTACACATTTGGTGAAAAGATGAATTCCAGAATCATCCTCCGTTTGAACAACATTTTGGATGACGACCGAACATTGGTTTATCGATCATTCGGTGCAGAAGATCAAGTGTTCCAGACTTTCAATCCGGGAATCACAGCCAATCTTAAATACGTTTACACTTTCTAAACGAAATTGAACTAATAAAAAAGGGTGCAGAATCTGCACCCTTTTTTTATTTGTAATTCTTTTCGTCTAGGACTTTTCCGTCGGGGCCAAATATCTTCCAGGTTCCCGTCCGTTTACCATCATCGAAATACATTGTCATCCGAAGGTTACCTTCACCGTCCCAAACTTTCCAAACCCCATCTTTCATTCCTTGCTTGTACCGGGCGGTAGCAATAATATCTCCGTTCTGATTGTATTTTACCCAATTCCCATCTTTCTCGCCACCCGTTAAGGCGCCAACCTCTTCGGTTGAACCGTCCTCGTAATAGGCCACGATATTTCCACTGAAAGTTCCATCGGTCTCAATGGTGTATCGATCTGTTCTTGAGTAATAGGCCCTCTGTGTTTCGGGGTCAACGCTAACCAATTCTCCTGATTGGGCAGAGGCCCCCGTTATTACCAAGAGCGCCATCGCCGTAAAAAATGCATGTGTTTTCATGACTCTTGGATTTAGTGATTACTGATCTTGTTAATACAAATATAAGTTTTTCTTAACATTATGGTAACATTAAACGGGTCAACACCAAGAATTGTTTCAAGCATAAATGCCGCTTAGCCCGCCTCTCTTGGGCGGTTAGCGTTTGGAACAATAAAAAAAGTTAAGTAAAAGATGTGATCTAATGATCACCGAGAATTAGATGAGGATCCGCTTAGCCTTGGATTCTTGTTTGATCTCAAAGCTTTGGATGACTTTAGTGTCGTAGCTGATGAAGCTTATTTCCAATGTGTATTCTCCTTCTGGAATTTCGGCAAGGGTAAATTTGCCGTCAAAGTCGGTGAAAACTTGTTTGTTCAGCTCGACGATTTTCACAGTGGCCCCTGTCAATGCTTCAGCATTAGCTGCATCAAGAAC
The DNA here is from genome assembly GCA_964635965.1 of uncultured Cryomorphaceae bacterium. Classification (GTDB taxonomy): domain Bacteria; phylum Bacteroidota; class Bacteroidia; order Flavobacteriales_D; family Cryomorphaceae; genus JAKVAV01. The sequence goes on along the minus strand of CAZWQX010000126.1, from coordinate 6,839 downwards.
GAAACCTGTGTAAGAACAATTCGCAGCCTTCTCCTTATTTTTTCCAGATCCATCTCCCGCAAAAGCGAATGAAACAGAAAAGAAAAACAATATGGCTATCACCGATTTTTTCATCAACTCAAAAGTAGACTGCTACAATTGACCATTTCTTAAGCAAATGTTATGCTTCGTGAACCTTGAGTTAATTTTTTGTTAACCAAAAGAGGGAGGCATACTTCATATATTCGCACAAAAAATTTCGTGCGCAGAATTTTATTTCTCACTTGCCTCATTTCCATTTCCGCATTTGGCCAAATTCCAAAAAATCAAACTCCTGCCTATCCAGAGCTGATCAACTACTATCAAACCGTAGCGGATAATCATCCGGGATACGCTCGCTTGGTTGAATTTGGAATGACTGATGCGGGATTTCCATTGCATTATTTGGTGATCGATCGATCGGGAGTTTTCGAACCTGATTCGTTATCTAAATCGGGAAAAGCCATTTGCATGATCATGAATGGGATTCATCCAGGTGAAGCATGTGGTATTAATGCCTCACTCTCTTTTGCATCACAAATAGCAGCTGAGCCTCCTAGTGAATTAGTTTACGTAATTATCCCTGTTTACAACATTGGCGGCGCACTCATTCGAAACTCAACCTTTCGGGCAAATCAAGAAGGGCCAGAGGAATACGGTTTTAGGGGCAATGCCAGAAACCTAGACCTAAATCGTGATTTCATAAAATGTGATTCAAGAAATGCCCGCAGTTTTGCTGAGTTATTTCAAATGTGGAATCCACATGTCTTTATAGACACTCACACCAGCAATGGTGCCGACTATCAGCCAAACATCACATTGCTTTCGACGTTTTCAGAAAAGCTGGCACCCATGCAAGCCCTGTTTTTGGAGAAAGAAATGAAGCCCGGGCTCTATGAGAAAATGGCTTCTCGTGGAGAAGAAATGGTGCCCTACGTGAGAATGATCGGGCAAAATCCGCGTGAAGGCATTTCAATTTTTTTAGATCATCCCAGATATAGCTCGGGGTATACGGCCCTGTTCAACACGCTGTCATTCATGACTGAGGCTCATATGCTCAAACCTTTTGAAAACAGGGTAAGAGCGACTTTTAATTTCCTCGAATCAATGAATGAGTTTTTGAAAGAACGCGGAGACATCATCGTTAAATTGAAGGAAATAGCCGATCAGAAAACCGCAGAAACCAAGGAGTATACTACCAAGTGGCAGGTGGCAAAAGATGAAGACATTTTGGTATTTCCCGGTTTCGAAATCCAAAAAAGATATAGTGATCTCTCCGGGCGAGAATACTTCACTTACGATCGTTCGCAACCATACCGAGACACGATTCCATATAGAAATCGGGCCAAAGGTTTCTATACTTTCACCCTTCCCGAATACTATGTTGTTCCTTCTTCAAATTTTGAGGTTTTGGAACTGCTAAGAATTAACGGGGTTCAAATGACTGAGTTAACCAGTGATACAACTATTCAGGTTACAGCCAAGTATGCGGCATATTATGAAACATCACCAGAACCATATGAAGGTCATTACCCGCATAGAAATGTCGGAACCACCCAGAGAGTAGATTCGGTGAAATTCAGAAAAGGTGATGTGTTGATTCATTGCAATCAACCGGCAAATAGATACTTAGCTCATGTTTTAGAGCCACAGAGTGAAGACAGCTTTTTTAGCTGGAATTTCTTCGATTCGTTTCTCAGCAGGAAGGAATATTTCTCTTCCTATCTATTCGAAGAAACCGCATTGGAAATAATTGACAGGAATCCTTCTCTTGAAAGAGCACTCCAATCAAAGAAAAGAGAAGATTCGGGTTTTGCCGAAGACGGCTATGAACAACTCAGGTACATTTACGAAAATTCGGTTCACTCAGAAGACACCTATAAGAGAATTCCCGTTTTCGAGATTCGCTGACTTAAGCAACCGCATCGAAGCTATAGCCGATTCCTTTATAGGTCTTAATGTATTTATGGCCAATTTTACTACGTAGGTTTCGTATATGAACATCTATCGTTCGGCTTCTCACATTGGTAGTCTCTCCCCAAACCATTTCCTTTATCTCATCTCTACTAAAAACTTTCTTGGGCTTTGAAGCTAACAATGAAATAATCTCAAATTCCTTTCGCTGTAGATTGACTTCATCTCCTTTTACAAGAAGAATAAACTTCTCTTCATCCAAAACAACTTCGCTGCCGTTGCCATTTCCAAAAGTAAGTCCTCTCCACGCGGCCTGTTTTCTCAACCAAGATTTCAATCTACTGGAAAAAACGCGCTTGTTAATCGGTTTGACCAAAAAGTCATCAGCTCCGGAGTTAAGCGCTGTAATGTGTACGTAATTCTCGCTCCTTTCACTGAAAACAACTGCAGAAAAATAACGGCGCAAAGTGTTGTTTTCCATTTCTTTAAGCAAAGAAATTGCATCCTTTCGATCAATCATTAAATCCATCAACACGAGCACAGGTTTACTCTGATTGATATAGGATATGACTTCTGAAGACTCTTCGATGCAATGAACCGAGAGATTCTCCGCCTGAATCAACGGAATTAACTCATCGAATTGTGAGTTATTTCCTTTAACACAAACAATTTTAGTAAAGGTGGACATCGCAGGCCGAAAGTATCAGTGGTCAATTAAATCAAGTTTAATTGACCGTTAACTATCGCTTATAATTATTTCAAGCCAAGAACCCTTTTACTTCACATTGAGAAATACTCCTTTCTGAAACCCCCTCACTTATTCGCGATCAGGGGGCATGGCGAATTAACATAAAGTTAACTCAAGCCCGCTCTCGTCGGAAGATCAGTAAGATACCTTTGTCGGTCTTGTTTAAAAACCTGAGATATATCGCCCTTTTAACAGCGCTTCTGCTCTCCCTGGGAAGTGTTGCCCAAGAATCTGCAAAAGTATACGGCGCCTTTGTTACGGACTCAGGGGTTGAGATTAGTTGGAAGGTCACTGATTCCGATTCTAGACCTTCAAACGTCGTTATTCGGTACAACCGTTCCGCAGTTTTAGCTAACGAAGGTGAAATTTGGTTGTATTCCGACACGGTGGATTTCAAAGAAGGATCAATTCGATTACTCGACCTCTATTCTTCATCGGGTTACATCTATCAGGTTGGATTTCTGAATTCAAATGATCAATCTGAATGGACAGACAGGGAAAAATTTGAAACGAAAATGCCCTGGGGCATAACCCGATTCTTACTCATGATTGGAGCGCTCTGTCTCTTCATTTATGGGATGAAAACAATGAGCGAAGGTATTCAAGCCAGCGCTGGTTCCAGGCTTCGGAACATTCTTCGTTGGATGACGAAAAATCGCTTCGCCGGCGTTCTTTCAGGATTTACGCTAACTGGCTTATTGCAATCATCGAGTGCAACTACGGTCATGACAGTCAGCTTCGTGAACGCGGGCCTGATTACTTTAACGGAATCTGCAGGAATTATGATGGGCGCCAACATCGGTACAACTATCACAGGATGGCTCGTTTCTTATTTCGGATTCCGGTTCAATATTACGGTTTATGCTCTTTTGATGTTTGCTGCTGCAGCACCCTTACTGCTTATCAAAAAGCAGGAAGTACGAAGTTGGAGTACGGCATTGATTGGCTTTGCTCTCCTCTTCTTAGGACTTGGATTTCTCAAAGAAGCTGTTCCAACATTCGACGAAAATTCAGCATTTGTAGCCTTTTTTGTTGAATACTCAAATCAACCAATTCTCGGAACGCTAATGTTCATTGCGCTGGGAATTATTGTCACGGTAATCATTCAAAGCTCTTCCTCCGCAATAACACTAACAATGGCTCTGTGCGCAAGCGGAGTTATTCCATTTAACGTAGCAGCGGCAATGCTTTTGGGCGAGAATATTGGAACCACCGCTACCGCGGAGATTTCGGCTTTAGTAGGAAACGTTTACGCCAAAAGGAGTGCACGGATTCATACGCTCTTCAACGTGATCGGTGTAATGTGGATGGTATTTGCCTTGCCTTGGGTATTGGATATAATCGCCGGCTTTATGCCTGCGGATCCTTACGACTCCTCGGAGATGGGAAGACAAGCCGCGACAACCGCTCTGGCAGCTTTTCACTCAGTGTTTAATCTGGCAACCTTGCTGATTTTAATTTGGTTTGTCCCTGCACTCGTTAAACTTGCGACCAAAACGGTTAGGTCTAAAGGAGGTGAAGACGAAGAATTCAGGTTAGAGTACATCGACACTTCCATTCAGCTTTCTGAAATTTCTCTGTTGGAGGCGAGAAAGCAAATCGTCAGGTTTGGTGAGATTACTTCGAGAATGTCGGGATTCGTGAAAAATCTACTTACTGAAACGGAACAAGCCAATCAGAAAACAATTCTCAAACGAATCAAGAAGTACGAGAAGATTACCGATCAGTTAGAGATAGAAATATCCCAATATTGCAGTAAACTGTCAGCCACCGAACTTTCAGCTGCTTCTTCTGAAAGGGTTCGTTCTTTCTTGAGTATTGGAAGTGACCTTGAAAGGATAGGAGACATATTCTACCAGATGGCCAACACCATCGAAAGAAAAACAGCATCGAGAATTTGGTTTGCTCCCGATCAAAGGGAGAAGCTCCTCCGCATGTTCGGATTAGTCGAGATGGCAATGGATTTGATGCTGGAAAACCTCGATCAAGACGATCCGAAAAGAGTGAACCTCGAGAAAGCTCAAAGTTTAGAAAAGGAGATCAACGAATTGCGAAACAAACTAAGAAGAGAATACATTTCTCGCATCGAATCGGGCAATTACAATCTGAGAAGTGGTACGGTTTATAGTGATCTGTTTTCTTCATTGGAGAAGGTAGGAGATCATATCGAGAACGTTTCTGAAGCGCTAACGGGCAAAATTTAGTTATTGAGAATAATCTCGCCGGTCTCAGCGACGTTGCTAATGTTGAGATCTTGGTCAACCAAAGTAACCGCGAATTTTATTGTATCACCAAAAGAAAGATCGATAGCCTGACTTTGAGCAAGGGCCTCTAACTCCAACTCAAGATCATTGTTTATGGTAACTCTGAGTTGTTTATTCTGGCCCTGGGGTGTGAGGACAGGAACGCGAAAATCAAAAGTAGAAGGTGTCTCAAGCAAAACAAATCCTCCATCTCTCTTCACATAAACGTTCATCCAATAGTTATAGTGAAACGGATTCTCTATAGTCTCGGCTTCATCTTCAAATGGCTGGTAAGGCGGAAGAGTATCGCCTTGGCCCAGACCGTAATTCCCATCTCCATCCGTAAACTGAATGACCAAATTCTTAAGATTTGATTCGAAAGTAATGTTATTGATCACAGGTTCATTTGGCAGTTCTCCTTCAGAATCACATCCGGATAAGATGGATAAGATTAGGATTAAGTGAAGAAATATGATCAAGCGATGATTCATCAAGCGACTATATCTTTGTAAAAATACAACGAAGAAATACCTTACCCTAATTTGAGTTCCGTCGTCAACGAAACAGAAAAAATCTTCGGTTTAAAAGGCGAAGAAGCATTCGAAACAGCAGCGATAGAAGTATTTCGTTTTCAATCTAAACGCAATCCCGTTTACAAGGAGTATCTCAGACTACTCAAAATTTCTCCTGAGCGAGTAGAGTCAACACGGCAAATTCCCTTCTTACCGATCGAGCTATTCAAAACTCATGAAGTTTTTAGTTCGAATGTTCGGCCAGACCTAGTCTTCACTAGCAGTGGAACCACAGGGACAGACACCTCTCGACATTACGTTGAAGATCCGGCACTTTACATCAGAAGCTTTCAGGAAGGTTTTGAACGGTTCTATGGTCAAATTGAAGGATTGCGAATTCTCGCGCTCCTACCCTCCTATTTAGAGCGTAAGGGATCATCTTTAATCTACATGGTAGATGATTTAATCACAAAGTCGAAACACCCAAAAAGCGGCTTCTTCTTGAATGAATTCGCAGAATTAAGTGAAATACTGGCATCAAAAGAAGAGAGAACACTCCTGATTGGAGTGAGCTTTGCCTTACTGGATTTTGTGGAATCATCGCCCTTGCAGCTCACAAATACCATCGTTATGGAGACTGGAGGGATGAAAGGACGCAGGAAAGAACTGACCAGAAACGAATTGCACGAAATTCTTAAAAAGGGATTCGGGGTAGACGACATTCACAGCGAATATGGTATGACGGAATTGTTGAGTCAAGCCTATTCTAAGGGCAACGGTATTTTCAAGTGTCCCCCTTGGATGCGAATCAAAATTCGAGATACCCGAGATCCTTTGTCGATTTTAGGACCTGATCAAACCGGAGGGATCAATGTAATTGACCTCGCTAATATTCACTCTTGTTCATTCATAGCAACTTCAGACATAGGTACCGTGAAAAGTGACAACTCGTTTGAAGTTATCGGAAGACTTGACTACAGTGATCTGAGAGGGTGCAATTTGCTCCTTCGGGCCGATTAGAGCGCTTTAGCGATGAAGTATCTCTTCTTACCTCGCTGAAGGAGAATGTACTTCTCGCGAATCAAGTGACTCCTGTCAATTATCAGTGCGTCATTTACCCGTTCCTTATTAACGCTGATAGAATTCTCTTTTAAAGCTCTGCGCGCCTCCCCTTTAGAATTCAAAAAACCCGTTGTGTCCGAAAGGAAGTCAACCACTGAAACCCCATCATTTAATAAATCCGATGAAAAATCTGCTTGCTCGACTCCAGAGAAAACATCCAGGAAATCTTCTTCAGAAAGAGCCTTTAAATTTTCTGAAGTACTCTTACCGAAAAGGATGTTACTTGCCTCAATGGCTGTCTTCAGCGCTTGTTCGCCATGGATGCGTTCAGTGAGTTCTTCT
>CAZWQX010000125.1:0-11472 GCA_964635965.1 uncultured Cryomorphaceae bacterium | reverse complement strand
CATGGCGGAAAAAGCGCACGAGTTAGTAATTTTCAATTCGATTTTGCCTTGATTTGGAAGCGAAAAAACAACGAGAAGTTTGAGTCTTCCTGGACGTTCTCGCTTTACAATGTCTACGGGCGGGAGAACGCCTTTGTAATCAATTTTGAGCCTAATGAAGACAATCAGGCCATCTCAGAAGCAACCCAAATCTCACTGTTCAGGTGGGTGCCTTCCGTAACCTATAAGGTCAGATTCAAATGAGAAGAGGGATTGAAAATACAGTTGTGATCCTGCTGATCTTTTTGGTCAGCAGCTGTGAGAAAATCGTTGAATTGGACTTGGATGAATCTCCTCCGCAATTGGTAATAGAAGCCAATCTGGATAAAGAATTGGAAGAATTGACGGTTTCTATCTCCGAATCAAATACCTATTACTCTACCGACGGTTACAATAGAATTCTCGGCGCAAACCTTGAGCTGCAGACACCAAACGGAGAGGTTTTGGAAGTCGAAGAGATCGGCGAAGGAGAATACAGACTCGCCACACAGGATCTTGAAAACGGTATATACACGTTGAGCGCCGAAATCGATGGTACGGTGTACGTGGCCTCTTCAGAATTGAGGGAGCAAATACCGATTTTCGATTTGGTTACCGAGTTTACCGAAGAGACCACCTTTAATGATGAGGGATACTTCGTTTACACGAGATTTGCTGATCCCGTTGACGAGGCCAACTTCTATCGCTTTGTGCATTACATCGATGGGGTTGTTGAGAACGATGGGGATGACTTACAGGTCTTGGACGATGACCTGTTCAACGGAAATCTAGCTCGGGTTCCTCTTTTTCAAAAGGTATTTGAGCCAGGTACCACTGTGACAGTCGATTTGGTTCATTTCGATGCCGCTTCATACGACTATTTCAATTCACTTAGCGACATTATCTCGGGTGGTGGTGGACCAGGGGGAGGTACCGCTGCCCCTGGGAACCCCAACACCAATTGGTCGGGTGGGGCACTAGGCTATTTTACAGCTCAAACTACGAGCACAGCTTCTGTCTTGATTGAATAAAGGGGCAGATAACATTTACTATTAAACCAAAAAATCGTGCTTAAGCACGATTTTTGGTCTTAGTGACTCTAATCCCTAGAGACATTGCCTCATTATCAGTTCATTGTACTTGTTTAAAAAGAAAAATCCCCGTTTTGTAGCATTAGGGTAACCGTCATAAGGTGAAATGATGCAATAATTAAGTTACTAACTACTATCGGATTTTTTATTGTCTTTACCGTAAATGGTGTTATGTATTTGTATACTATTTGCATAAATAGTAGAGCAAATACGAATTTTGAATCCTCGTAGATCAGCAACACGGAGGAAGCTATCAGAATTGTCAAATATAGTGCCAGCAGTACTCCTCTTCCTGGTGTAAAAACACCCGCTGTAATTTGTACTCTTTTGTTATCAGTGATTAATCCGAGACAAACAGGTATAAGTACTGCAATATTCAGAATTAACGAAGCTGTTATCATTATTTAATCAATTAGTTCTATAGCTATGGTTCTGGCTGACTCTCCAATTTCGATCATACATTTATCAAAACTTGGAGGGCCAAACGGGCGAACATTATTACTGAACCCATACGGCTCTTTTGGCTTGCCAATAAAATACCTGTCTAATTCACCATTGTCGTTAGTGTCGTGATAAGTTGACACGGCATATTCACCTGGGGGTAGGTCAAACTCAACGAAGACTTCATTGCCATTGGCCGATACTTTTTTCGTTTGAATCGATTTCTCGAGGAAGTCGTTTTCATTAAAAACACTAATGTAAATATAAGTGGTTGGCTTTTGGTTGAAATTTGATATTTCCACCTTTAATTTTTGAGTTTCTATAGGACGCAATGCAATAAATGCGAATCCTAAGAGGCTCATAGTGAGATGCATTACAGTTCTTTTCATCATTACTTTAATTTGTTTGATGCAAAACTATTGCGCAGAAACTGCCTTTTTCTTTACATATGATAAGTTTGAATATTTCTAACCTCATACCGAAAAAAAGGGTTTACCATTAGATAGGGTTTACAATGGAATCGAAAGATCTTGAACAAAATCAACCTCCGAAAAGGTTTAATCTTTAAACTTCCAATTAAGGCAACCAAAAGAGAAGTAGTTAAGCCAGTGGATAAGCCACAAGTATTCAATTAGCTTGAAACGAGATTAGAGGATTTGAATCGTTCTTTTCTTATACGACTCAAAGAAACATCCGTGATACCAATAAACGAGGCAATATCTTTTAGGCTGAATTTTTGGAAAAGGTCGGGTTTCTCACTTTCTAGATATTCATATCTTTCAAGAGCTGTACAGTTTAGAAGAAGCTTTCGTAAGTTGAACTCGTCTACATATACTCTCTCAGCTATTTTTCTTCCAATTCTGTCGAAAATATGATGATCAATCGTGAGGGCTTCTAATTTGGGATAGTCTATTGAAATAATCTCACTCGCCTCAGTCGTCACAAAAGTCATATCTGATGGATTGGCAGTCACCCAACAGTAATAGCTGGTGAAGAACATATTTTCAGAATAGAAATAAGTAACCTGAGTTTTCCCGTTCACAGTTTCGTGGGCTTTCACCGCTCCCTCGTTAATAAACCATAGCTTATTGCAATACTCTCCCTGGTCTAGAATGATCTCACCCTTATTGTGAGTATTAGTAGTTGAAATGGCTTCCAATAGCTTACGATTCTCTTCATTAAACTTGGGAATTACAGTTTCTATAACATCGTAAATCATTGTCCAGCCGGTATTTTAAATTCTGAGAATAATTATAGTTTTTGAAAAACAACCATTTGGTTCTGTCTAAAACCGATTAAAAAACATCTCATTATCATTAATGTTCCGCAATTGATATATAATGAAACCCGTATGATGTCTTGATTACTCCAATATTCTGAAATCCTATCTTATCGTCTTAGTAGCTCAAAGAAATAAATGGCAGTTTTAACTGAATAATCGTCCGTTTAAAGCGGTTTAAAATAAGTAGAGTTTCTGCGTATTGGATCTTTGTATTGTTCAAGAGATTGGTTGCTTGAAATGTAGAGTTTTTGGAAACAGTAGTAGTATGAGCGGGCCATGCAAATCTAGGACGCTACAAATTCTCTAATCGATTGGTGTATGAAAGCGATTAAACATACCATTCACCGTGAACATATTTTCGTTTTGCTGGCATTCACACTGGGAGCCAACCTCTTCTATTTCATAAAGCTTGCGGGAATCAATGAGTATTTTGATCCTATTGAGTCCATAAGTTTTGATCCAAAACTCATTTTCCTTCGAATTACTATCACTGGCTTACTTACTGGAGTGATTGTTCTTCTTCATGAGGCGTATTTGCATCCAAAATTGGAGAAGCAGTTGCCCTTGGTATTACGGCGATTCTTGTGGCAAATCGATGTGGCTGCGATCATCATTGTATGCGCTTTCACCACAGGGGTGTTTTTCGAGTTTTTATCTGGATTGAAATTGGCCGAAGCCATTTCTAGAAGTGTGGAGACCATAACCTCTTCGCTTTTCTTTTCCTTCTTCGTTTTCTACTTCTTGCTTAGCGTCTTTGTCAATTTTCTGCGAAGATTGAGGATTCAATTTGGTCAACACGTCTTCACCAATTACTTGCTTGGGAAATACTCCGACCAAGTCGAAGAGGATAGAACCTTTCTGTTCCTTGATTTAAACGATTCTACTAGTTTGGCTGAGCGCCTGGGACATGTGAAGTACAGTCGGTTGCTCAATATGGCTTTTCAGGACATTATTGAGGCCACAGAAGCATTCAATCCTGAGGTATATCAATTCGTTGGAGATGAAGTGGTCTTTACCTGGTTGACTGAAAAGGACAAGAATGGGCTCGGAATTATGATGGTCAATGCTGTCAATCTAAGACTTGAGACCAAAAGAAAAGAGTACGAGAAAAAGTTCGGCTGTTTGCCTCAGTTCAAAGCTGCCATCAGCTCTGGCTCAGTAAGCGTGAGTTTTGTCGGAAAGAAGAAAAATCTGGCTTACCACGGTGATGTTTTAAATACCACAGCTCGCTTGTTGGGGCATTGCAAGAAATACAAAACAGGGCTTCTGGTGACGGAATTCTACTCCCAAAAGATAAAATTCAAAGCCTCCCAAGAATTGACCTTCGTTGGTTCGCTGCGCCTAAGAGGAAAAGAAAACTTCACCAATATCTACAAACTGGCATGATGGAGCTGAGCCTGGAACATAAGAGTTGTTGGTTAGTAAATCAATCGAAGAATCATTTAATTTTTAATCAAATGATTAATAGCTTTGGAATATTATTGTGGAAATCGGATTCAATGGCCAAAGAAAAAGACATAACAACGGAAGCGAAGATCAAATCGGCCGCCAAGGTTGTGTTTCATCGAAAAGGTTTCGCCGCGACGCGCACCAGAGATATCGCGGAAGAAGCGGGAATCAATCTCGCATTGCTCAACTACTATTTCCGCAGCAAGCAGAAGCTTTTTGAAATCGTCATGTTTGAGACCATGTTTAGCTTTATGCAGAGCATGTCACTTGTTTTTAATGATGAGGAATCGAGCCTAGATGATAAGATCCGGAAAGTTGTAGAGAAGTATACTCACAAGATCCTGTCCGAGCCTGAAGTTCCGCTCTTTATACTCTCGGAGCTTCGAAATGATGCAGCTGGATTTATGGAAAGACTGCCTATCACAGAGATGCTGATGGACTCAAAGTTTATTCATCAGATTGAAGAAGAAATGAATGCAGGGAGAATCAAGAAGATGAATCCTTTGCACCTCGTCGTTAACCTCATGTCGATGATTGTATTCCCTTTCGTTGGAAGTCCACTGGTATCCAAACTTGGAGGTTTTAACAAAAAGGGCTTTGAAGAATTTATGCTTGAACGCAAAGAGCTGGTTCCACAATGGTGGAGACTCATGTTTGCTCCCTAAAACCTTTTTTTAATCAATAATTAATCAAATGATTAAAACGAAACATCAAATACTGTTTGTCTGTTGCCTCTTTTTGAGTCAAAGTATTTGGGCACAAGTGCTCACGCTCGACTCTTGTATCGCGAAGGCTGAACGGGCTTATCCGCTTACGCAGAAATATGCGCTCATCGAGCAGTCGAAGGAATATTCCATTGCGAATGCGCAAAAGGGATACTTGCCTCAAATCAATATTGCTGGATACTCCACTTATCAGTCGGATGTATTGACCTTCCCTTTTGAGATGCCAGGTTCTGAGATCGAGCCCTTGCGTCAGGATATTCACAATATCTACGGGGAGGTAAATCAGCCCATTACCGACCTCTTCACCCAGAAGAATCAAACCGAAAAGGCCGAGATCACCGCGGAGATTGATCGTCAATCCCTAGAAGTGGATTTGTATGCACTGCGCGACCGAGTTAATCAGATCTATTTCAGCATCCTGCTGATCGACGCTCAAATCTACCAGAGCCTTCTTCGAAAAAAGGATATCCAAGCGGGTATTGACCGCACGCTTGTGGCCATCGAGAACGGCATCGCTCTCAAAAGTTCGGCTGATGTGTTGCGGGTGGAACTCTTGAACGCCGATCAGAAGATCATCGAGCTGGAGTCCAATAAAAAGGGCTTCGTGGATATGCTCGCGCTTTTTCTCAATGAACCAATTGCTGAGGAAACCCAATTCACTCGGCCTTACGCTCAATCTTTACCAACAACTATCAATAGACCGGAGATCCGACTTATCGAACTTAAGAAGAATTCTCTGGAAGTGCAGTCGCGATTGACGTCCAATCGGAACTTGCCAAAGCTTAGCGCCTTCTTTCAAGGAGGAGTGGGGGCTCCCGGACTCAACGTGATCGAGAACGATCCGGCTGCTTATTACATCGCTGGCTTAAGGCTCAATTGGAACATCTCCGGCTTTTACACCAGCGGAAAGGAGAAGAAGATCATTGAACTCAACCAACGTAGTCTGGATATTCAAAAGGATGTCTTCCTCTTCAATACGGACGTTTCGTTGAAACGGCAAAGTGCGGAAATGGAAAAATTCCAAGAGCTCATCAATACCGATGACGAAATCATCACCATGAGAGCTCGGATCAAAGAGACTACCAAGAATCAGCTTGAAAACGGAACGGCTACGACCACCGATTTTGTCACTCAAGTGAATGCCGAAGATCAGGCCAAGCAAAACCGCATTCTTCACGAAATACAGCTTTTAAAAGCACAATACGACTATCTGCAAACTTCAGGAACCTCAACGCAAAACGCTCTTTAATCATGAATACTATAAAATCCACAGTTCGAATTTTCCAATTCTTTCTTCTCTCACTTCTGGTGGTTGCCTGCGGCAATGGAGGCAATGATTTTGACGCCTCGGGAACCTTCGAATCTGAAGAGATCATTGTTTCCGCTGAAGCCAATGGAGTCCTAAAAGAACTCACCATCGAAGAGGGAGATGAGCTCCAGAAAGGCGATTTGGTTGGCTACATCGATACCGTGCAGCTTCACCTGATGAAGAAACAGATGGAAGCTCAGTACGAAGCGGTTCTCAGTCGACAGCCCGATGTAGCGGTTCAATTGGCTGCACTCCAATCACAACTCAAAACAGCGGAGAGCGAAAGAGAGCGAATGCGAAAGCTTGTGGAAGGCGATGCCGCCACACCAAAGCAATTGGACGATATGGACGCCAATATCGACGTGATCAAAAGTCAGATTGAGGCCCAACGGTCCTCCCTCGTGATCACCAAAGACGGATTAACCAAAGAGGCTGGTCCCTTACTGGTGCAAATCGAACAGCTGGAAGATCAGTTGGCGAAGAGTAGGGTAGTCAACCCCATTCAAGGAACGGTGCTGGCCAAGTATGCCCGCGAAAACGAGATGGTGTCTTCGGGAAAGCCGATCTACAAGATTGCCGATTTGAGAACGATGATTTTACGTGCCTACATCTCTGGAGATCAATTGGCAAAAGCCAAGCTCAACGAAAAGGTCTCCGTGATGACCGATGACGGAAGTGGCGGAATGAAAGAGGCCGAAGGTGTCATCACTTGGATCAACGACAAGGCAGAGTTTACCCCCAAAACGGTTCAAACCAAAGACGAGAGAGCCAATGCGGTATATGCCGTGAAAGTGGAAGTTCCCAACGATGGGGCATACAAGATCGGGATGTATGGCGAACTAAAGTTCAGGGCCAATGATTGATTTCGCACTCCATAAGGTTTCCAAGACCTACAACGACGGAGAGGTCGTTGCGGTCAACGAGGTTTCTTTCGAGGTGGAAAGGGGGGAGCTCTTTGGTTTGATTGGTCCCGATGGAGCTGGGAAGACGAGCCTCTTCAGAATACTCACTACGCTTTTGATCCCAGATGGAGGAGAAGCAAAAGTCTTGGGTCACGATGTGGTGAAGGACTACAAGGAGATCAGAAAACACCTTGGCTACATGCCTGGAAAGTTTTCGCTATATCAAGATTTGAGCGTAGAGGAAAACCTCAACTTTTTCGCAACGGTGTTTGACACGACGATCGAGGAGAATTACGATTTGGTCAAGGATATCTACGTCCAGTTGGAGCCTTTTAAAACGCGGAGAGCAGGCGCACTATCAGGAGGAATGAAACAGAAGCTCGCCCTGTGCTGCGCCCTGATTCACAAGCCAAAGGTTCTGCTCCTCGATGAACCAACCACTGGAGTAGACACTGTTTCTCGAAAGGAGTTCTGGGAAATGCTCCAGCGACTCAAAGAGCAAAACATCACCATCTTGGTTTCGACACCGTACATGGACGAAGCCACTCTTTGTGAGCGAATCGCGCTGATTCAGCAAGGGGAAATCATGTCCATCGACACTCCAGCGAATATCATCAAAGAATACCCTAAGGAACTCTTCGCCATTCGGTCGGATGATATGATCGGCCTTCTGCAAATGCTGCGGGAAAGCAGCCTTGTGGATTCGTGCTACTCCTTTGGAGATTACCATCATATCACCTTTGGATTAGACTCAACGGACACTGCGCTGAAGGGCATTCAGCACGAATTAGGAAATCGCATCAATGCTGAATCGATGGAGATCAAGAAGATTGAGCCAACCATCGAAGACTGTTTCATCAACTTAATGAATTAGCAATGAAAGAAGCAGTCATATCGACCAATAAGCTCACGAAGAAATTTGGTGATTTCATCGCCACCAATGAGATCACTTTTGATGTGTACCAAGGTGAGATCTTCGGTTTTCTGGGAGCCAACGGGGCGGGTAAAACCACGGCTATGAGGATGCTCTGCGGACTGTCCATTCCCTCATCAGGAGAGGCAACGGTGGCAGGTTTCGATGTATATCGGGAGACCGAGAAAATCAAGAAGAACATTGGCTATATGAGCCAAAAGTTCTCTTTGTACGAAGACCTCACAGTGAGTGAGAACATCCGCTTTTTTGGCGGGATTTACGGACTGGGTGATAAGCAACTCAAAGACAAAAGCACCGAGCTTATCGAGACCTTGGGAATGAGCGACATGTCCAAAAAGCTGGTAGGTAGTTTGCCCCTTGGGTGGAAGCAGAAATTGGCATTCTCGGTGGCGATTATTCACGATCCTCAGATTGTATTTCTCGACGAACCGACGGGTGGGGTGGACCCTGTCACCCGTCGTCAGTTCTGGGATTTGATCTACGATGCCTCATCGCGAGGGATCACCATTTTCGTGACGACCCACTACATGGACGAAGCGGAATATTGCCACCGACTATCGATGATGGTAGACGGTGAAATCAAGGCCTTGGACTCACCCAAAAAGCTCAAGGAGCGATACGAGGTGGCATCAATGGATGACGTCTTTTTTGAACTCGCTCGCGGAGCCAAACGAAAATCAGATTAGGCATGAAACAGTTTTTCACATTCGTCCGAAAGGAGTTCTACCATGTTTTCAGAGACAAGAAAACCTTGCTCCTTCTCTTCGGGATGCCGATTGCGCAGATTATCCTCTTCGGCTTTGCCCTTACCAATGAGATCAAAGACTCCAAAGTAGTAGTGGTCGATTACGCCAGAGACGATGCCTCGCGCCAAATCATCGAGCGAATTAGAGAGTCGAATAGCTTCCTGATTGAGGAAGCCATCCTCGATCACAAGAAGATTGAAGACTCTTTCCGAAAGGGAGCGGTGGGACTGGCCATCGTGATTCCAAACGGTTTTAGTCAAGACTTAAACCATCAGAACAGCGCTCAGATCCAGCTGATCGCTGATGCTTCCGATCCAAATACGGCGACCACGCTGACGAATTACGCTACGAGTATTATTCGGTCGTACCAAATGGAGCTCATGGGTTTGAACGCGCCGCCTCTGCAAATCAATACTGAAGTCAGGATGATCTACAATCCCGAACTCAAAGGGGTGACCAATTTCGTCCCTGGCGTTATGGCCTTAGTGCTCTTGCTGGTATGCGTGTTGATGACTTCAGTCTCTATCGTGAAAGAGAAAGAAATGGGCACCATGGAAGTGCTCCTGGTATCGCCGATGAATCCCGTTTTGGTGGTGCTGTCAAAGGCGGTTCCTTACTTCTTCCTTTCGATTTTGAACCTCGCCTTTATCCTCATCCTGAGTATTGGGCTGATGGATATGCCCATGAACGGATCTTATTTCTTGCTATTCTTCGCGAGTTCCTTGCTTATCCTAACAGCGCTGTCGTTGGGGTTGCTGATTTCGAATTCAACCAATTCCCAGCAAGTGGCCATGCTCATCTCTCTCATGGGGATGTTGGTGCCAACAATGATGCTCACGGGCTTCCTCTTCCCTTTGGAGAATATGCCAATACCCTTGCAAGTCATCGCCAATGTGGTGCCTTCCAAATGGTATTACATCATCGTGAAAGCCATTATGATCAAGGGATTGGGATTTATGGCAATATGGAAAGAAATGCTCATCCTCTTTGGCATGACCCTCTTCTTGTTGACCGTGAGCATCAAAAAATTTAAAGTGAGACTGGTATGAGGACGATGAAATTTTTGCTCCAAAAGGAGTTCAAACAGATTTTTAGAAATGGGATTATTCTGCGGATGATCATCGCCATGCCCATCATTCAACTCTTGATCATGCCCTTGGCGGCCGATTTTGAATTCAAGAACATCAATATCTCGGTGATCGATCACGATCGAAGTACCTATTCCCAGCGGCTCACCGACAAGATCATCGCTTCGGGATACTTCGTGCTCAACGACTATGGCAATTCTTACGATCAGGCATTTGAGGAATTCCAAAAGGACAATTCAGATCTCATCATCGAGATTCCCGACAATTTCGAAGCGGACCTGATTCGCGAAAACAACAATGAGCTTTTCATCGGTGTCAACGCCATCAACGGAACCAAAGCCACCGTAGGGAGTGCTTATTTGAGTCAGATTATCGGAGACTTCAATGGAGAGATACGGCTCGATTGGAATACACCCACGAGGTATGCCATCGCGCCGACCATCGATATCCAAAACCGCAATTGGTACAATCCCTTCCTCAACTATCAATTCTTTATGGTGCCCGGCATTTTGGTATTGCTCGTCACCATGGTGGGTGCCTATATGTGTGCCCTCAATATCGTGAAGGAGAAGGAGGTGGGTACCATCGAGCAGATCAACGTAACACCCATCCGCAAGGTCCATTTTATCCTCGGTAAGTTGATTCCCTTTTGGCTTATCGGTTTGTTTGTCTTTAGCGTGGGACTCTTTGGTGTGGCCCGATTGGTCTACAGCATTGTACCTTTGGGTTCCCTCTTCGTGCTTTATGGATTTCTCTCGATTTACTTGATCGCTGTCCTGGGCATCGGTTTGCTGATTTCCACCTACAGCAATAACCAGCAACAAGCCATGTCGGTGGCCTTCTTCTTTATGATGATTTTCATCCTGATGAGCGGGCTTTTCACTTCCGTGGATAGCATGCCCACCTGGGCAAAGTGGATTGCTGCTTGCAATCCTGTGACCTATTTTATCGATGTGGTAAGGCTCGTTGTCCTCAAGGGCAGCGGCTTTCGAGACATCCAATTTCAATTTCTCATTATCACCCTCATGGCCATCTTCTTTAATGCGTGGGCCATTCTCAATTATCGCAAAACATCTTAAAAACTAAATAAATGAAAACGAAATTTTCAAAATCCATCATTCTTCTCTTCTCTGTCAGCTCCATGCTGGGAGGCTATTACCTGGCCAACGAAAGAACTATTGAGGCCGATTATTCCATCACCTTTGACACCCGTGCTGCCGAGGGAACCTTTGGAGACTTGTCGGGAACCATCGTTTGGGATGAGAACGATCTGACAAAGTCAAAATTTGACGTTACCGTGGAAGTGAAAACCATCCAAACGGGCAACGATCTTAAGGACGAACACGCCATTAGCGATACCTGGTTTGATGCCGAGAATCATCCCCAGATCAGAATCAAATCCACCGAGATTTCAAAGGCGGCTGAAGGCTACGCGATGAAGGGAATCCTGACTGGGAGAGGAGTGCCGGAAAGAGCGGAGATCCCTA
>CAZWQX010000124.1:0-11530 GCA_964635965.1 uncultured Cryomorphaceae bacterium | reverse complement strand
ATTCCTGAGCCCAGCCCCATCCGATACCTAGTTTAACATCACCTAACTTAACTTCAGTATTCAAGTTTATTCCCTGACGATTGTGAACCAACTGATTCACTACGGTAATTTGCCCGCCGGCACCTGTTGTGTTAACGATTAATCCGGCATCTTCCAAGATGTCTATGTTCGACTGGGTGGTAACTTCACCGTTTTCGTTGTAGAAATCTTTCGAGATACGATATAACTGAACATCCAAGGGTAAAAAGGTATATCGCTCAGGCAATCTAAAGCGTAGCATTAATGCTTCCCCCCAGGTCTTCTCATAGGTCGGACTGCTGTAGGCACCTCCCCCCAGCTCTCCCGAAATACCTATTCCAGCGATATCCAAATCAAGACCGATGGTGTGTACTTCGTATGCTCTGTTGCGATCAGTCCTTGTGCTGTCTATCGAAGTACGACTATATATACCATTGTATGAAATAGTCTGATTCTTCTTTCCAAAAGTCTTAGCCAGCTTTCCTCCTTGAATTATACTAGGTTGTGTTCGATCCTGTCCTGCAAAACCTTGATAAGTTGGAACATTCCCTTGATCTAAAGTAGGAGGTATGGAAGCGAAAGGATCGTTTATACCACCTGAAAGTCCTCCATTCTGCTGAGTCTTACCCCAAAAGAGATCAAAGGCAAAATCTCCGGGCAATTTCCCCCCGTTTAATATAATTCCTTGAAAAGCCTGATTACTCCATCGAAGGTCACCGGGACTAGTTTGTCCCAAAGCATAGTAGTCATCGTACTTTCCTGTATTTGATACTCCTTCCCAAGGTGTTCGGTCGAAAATACTGAAGCGATCGAGTATTTGGAATACTCCAATAGTCATAGGGCTCAGGTTGTACCAATGTATACCTCCTGCCCGAATACCGAAGTTTCCGTGTTCGGTTCTAAAATTACCGTAGAAATTCAATCCTAGGTTTGTGAGGAACTGGTTTCCAGTCGTGTCGCCTAGATATGGGGTGAAAAAGAATAATTCAGATCCAAAACTACTTTTGGAATTTGGTCGAGCCAATACATTCAATGATAACATCGGTTCCCGGTATCCATCACCTACGCTTAACGATCTTCTAAATGGCTCGAGACCCGGATAAGGCTCAGTGAGTGTTCTCTGATAAACAAATAGACGGTAGTATCCAAAAGCAGTTAGCTTTTGGGGGCGTTGCTTTAACTTCTTGTCTACGTATAAAGAATCGTAAGCTATCCCCGTAGCCTGATTCATAAACTGCTCTTCAAAAGCTTTTTCAGAAGGATCGACTTTCGGTTGCTCACCCTCCTCCTGCGCGATTGTATTTACACTTATAAGAAGAGATGGAACCAGAATCAGAACCGCTAGGGATTTTAACTTCCACCACTTTTCAAGCACTGTCCTGCTCTTATTCAACCAAAGTAAATTCATGCAAATTGGTGTTTGCTGTGTATGCGATACACAATAGTAGGAATTTCAGTGAGGTAAGGTATCATTTTTTATACATCATTCTTACATCCTGTTAAATTTTGGTACATCATTGACACATCATTTATCCACATTTTATCAAATTTAGAATCACTCTTCGTAACTTTCATGTTTGGATTAAACCGTTTATTCAATGAGATTTCAAGGAAAATTTATTGGCCTCATTCTTTTTGTATTTGCATTGGTGTTAACACATCAAGTGAATGGCCAAGCAATTAAGGTAGAAGTAGTAGAAACTGAGGAAGGTTGGCAAATACTAAGAGATGGTGAACCCTATTACATAAATGGTATAGGAGGTCAAGTTTATATGGATCGAGCCGCAGAGTACGGTGCAAATTCGGTTCGCACCTGGGGAGCACATGAAGCAATCTCCATACTCGATGAAGCCCATGCACTAGGCCACACGGTACTGTTCGGTCTTTGGGTTGGATGCGAAAGACAAGGATTTGACTACGATGATAGTAAAGCCGTTCAAGCTCAGTTGGAGCGCTTTACTGAAGTTGTACGCGAATACAAAGACCATCCCGCCATTTTGATGTGGGGCATTGGAAATGAAACGGATCTATTCTATTCAGACTTTAAGGTATGGAACGCGATCAATGATATTGCAAAAATGGTGCATGAAGAAGATCCTAACCACCCAACGATGACTGTCACTGCAGGTTTTGACATCGCAGAGGCACAACTGGTTATGGAAAGAGCTCCGCATATTGATGTTTACGGAATAAACACCTATGCGGGATTGATTGGAATAGACGCTGCCATCAGAGCCTCAGGATGGACCAAACCATACGTTATTACGGAATGGGGACCGGATGGTCACTGGGAAGTACAGAAAAATAAATGGGGAGCTCCAATCGAGCAAACGAGCACCGAAAAAGCAGCTTCTTATAAAAAGAGATACGAGGAAGGAATCCTCAGGGATAAGGAAATGTGTATTGGATCGTATGTATTCCTCTGGGGCGCTAAGCAAGAAACCACCCCAACTTGGTATGGTCTCTTTCTCGAAGATGGAAGTGAGACAGGGGTAATGGACGAATTGCAAAAAGGTTGGTCAGGAGAATATCCGGAAAACAGATCTCCCGTTCTTACCGCTTACACCATTGACGGTAAAACCCGATTCGATGATGTTTACCTAAACGCCGGTGAATACTATGAGGTAGCGGTTGAGGTTTCTGATCCTGATAACGATGACTTGACTTTCACCTGGGAACTTCTTCCTGAAAGTACTGACATTAAATCGGGTGGAGATGCAGAATCCAGACCTGATGCGGTTCCAATCAAGGCTAAGAGTGACGACTTGAACACTTCGGTTCTGGAATTTCGTGCGCCGAGAAAAGAAGGCCCGTACCGGTTGTTTGTCTATGTGAGAGATGGTAATGGAAATGCCGCAACGGCCAACTTTAACTTCTTCAGTTCCCCGGGTTTGTAGGATTAGATTTCCATTATGAATTTGACGAGATTGGTTTCTCCATCAATTCCTAATTTCTTTCTTAGCCGATAACGACTGATTTCCACGCCCCTCACTGAGATGTTCAGCAGAGGGGCGATTTCTTTTGAACTTAGATTCATTCTAAGGTAAGCACAGAGTTTTTGATCTTTTGGAGTAAGCTTTGGGAAAGCCGAACGCAGATTTTTGAAGAAATTCTCATGTACCTGATCAAAATGCATCTCAAAACGATCCCAATTGCGATCCAGCCTAAAATCCTCGGCAATCATTCTATCGATTTTTCTTACTTTCTCGGACATTCGAGTCGAATCGCCATTCAAAATTTCTTCCAATTCAGATTTAATAGTCTGTAAAATCTCACTTTTCTGAACCAAGTGCATGGTTGTCGATGCCAATTCGGCATTTTTATGACTCACCTCGGCTTCTAACTTTTCATTTCGCAGACGGATTATCTCATCTTCGGATTTTTCCTGTTCCTTTTTGAACTCTTTTTCTTTCTTTTCAAGTTCAGCCTGCGATTTCTGCTTAACCTCCTCAGTTTTCTTTGCTTCACGAGAAATTGCAACACGAATCATCCCGAGAATTGCAAGAAAGGTCAAAAACCCCATAACCAATCTTCCAGCGGGGGAAGCAAACCATTTTGGTTTAATAACAAATTCAAATTGCAAAGTATCACTTACATTCCCGAATGAATTTCGGGCTTGTACCTCAAACACGTAAGAATCTGCATCTAGATTTGAATATTCTTCGTACGGAAAATCCCTCCAATCTGTCCACTCTTCTTCAAATGGTATCAATCGACATCGGTATTCAATTTCATTGAGTTTTCCGTAAGTCGGATTTAAGAAATGGAATTTGAGATTGTTCGATTCAGGACCTAAGAGAATCTGATCTAACTCGGCAGTGCCGGTCACGGATATGAGGCTATCTTCATTTCCGAAACGCACCATTGCTCTGACGAAAAGAGAGAATCCATCATCTATGTTGCCTTGGATCGAATCGTCAAAACGATAGAAACCGGACTCAGTCGGAATGTAAATATTTCCATCATTAAGCGCAAAAACTTGTTCAAAACCATCAACCAATTCATGTCGGAGCTCGTTGAAACGAACCAACTCTACAGAATTATACAATCCGTTCTTGGCGATTTTAATCACACCGAATTCCTCGTCCGTTCGGAACCATACGTTGCCCTTTTCATCCTCTAGGAGCTTGAGAACATTTTTCCCTTTGCCCAGTAATTCCGAAAACTCTCTTTCCTCTTCGAATTTGCCTTGTGCCTGATCATAAATGTATATCCCATGCGGCGTAGAGAACACCAGTTCCTCACGCACCTTCGACACATCGATATACAACTCATCCAATAAGCCTTCCTCTGATCCAAATCGTTTTACCTCTTTAAATTTCAGGTTTTCAAAATCAGGCACCAATCGATACAAGCCTCGATAAGCATGAGACATCCAAATGTGTCCGTTGGCATCTTCTTCGAATACTCGACAAGACTCTTCAAATCCAGCCATCTTACCGATGAATTCTAATGGATCTGAATCTATACCCGTCTTGCGGTAGAGATAAAAACCTGAGTAAGCACCCTGCAGAACATATGGAGAATCCCCAAGATCTAAAAGTTTCCATGACCCCTTCGTTTCAGATATCGGATCGTACTCTATGCCATCATCACTGTAAAAACCTCCATCATGACCATTGACAACAAATCCCTTATCCAGAGCCTGAACACTCCAAATCTGCCCTGTCATAGAAGAAACCAGCTCAAACGACTCACTTCCAGTTGACGAAAATAAACCTTGGTTGGTACCAAAATAATACTGATCCTTATGTAAGTGTGCGGTATAACCAGTACCCATTAAACCATATTCTTTTGAAAGAATAGAAAAAGGAGAATTAATTTCTACATAAGACAAACCATTGTCAAGGCCCAGCCAAATATTTCCCTTTATGTCTTGAAAGGCAGTAAGAACGGTATTATTCATTAAGCCGGTAGACTCATCAAACCTTCTCACGATATTACCCTTGGAGTCAGAGATAATTACTCCCGCATTCGTAGTTCCAATCAAAAATTCTTCACCCCACAAAGGGATAGCTGTATATGCCTGATTATCTTTTATATATGAAAATATCTCCGAATCAAAAGATGTGAAATTCCCGTTTGTCAACAGGAATATTCCTGATGATTCCGTGACCGCCATTGCCAGTTCACCCAACTCGAATAGGGCAATCAACCGATTTTCAGCAAACGTCATTTCATCTCCCGATACAGAGTACTTAGAACCAGAGATCGAGTAAACCCCCACTCCTAATTCCTGCAAGACAAGTTCACCTCTAAGCATGAAGAAATTCTCAAATCGGCCTGTCCTCGGGGCAATCACCTCTATAGAATCACCTAAATAATAAAACACGGCCTTCTCAGTACAGAAGAAGACTCCATCATTCATTTGAAAAACTTTCCAAACGTCTTCATAATCTCGATATTCCTCGGGAATCAAATAATGGAGGCTCGTAAAGTTTGTTTCACCCGAACTGCGAAAATCGAAATATCCAAGCTCATTCTGGCCCCCAACATATAGAACCGATCCCGAAGAATCAGCCGATACAGCGCGAACAATCGTTTGATTTGGCAACCTGCTCAAGCTCCATTCAAAACCATCAAACTGCAGCAAGCCCTTGTTATTCCCAAAAAATACGCGACCGTCCTTGGCGCCATGAATGGACCAGTTTTGCGTTCCGGCCTGGTACTCGGATTTAGAAAAATTCGAAATAAGCGGTTTCCCGTGTTGCCCGGACACAGTAGCAACTAAAGAGGTGAAAATGAGGATATAGAACGCAAAAAAGCAATTTCTCAAAGCTTACGATTTAAATATGTGGGCAATTATATTGAGAATGCAATATGATGAATTATTATTAAAGTTGAAAAAATATTAATTGCCTGATTAATATATTAATACAATATTTAACGTATAATTGTGAGAAACTTTTTTAGCCCTATCGAAGGCTCTACATCATAAACGATGTAGACAAGATGAGTTAATTAATGTGACTTTAGTAAGTTCTAATTTTAAGTTTGTGTAACAGCTACATCAAAAGAATTATGGGAAAGAGATTTGTGTTTTTTATTGGAGCCATCGCGATAATGGCCAGTTGTGCTAAACCCGTTGACGAAGT
The DNA here is from genome assembly GCA_964635965.1 of uncultured Cryomorphaceae bacterium. Taxonomy (GTDB): domain Bacteria; phylum Bacteroidota; class Bacteroidia; order Flavobacteriales_D; family Cryomorphaceae; genus JAKVAV01. The sequence goes on along the minus strand of CAZWQX010000124.1, from coordinate 5,417 downwards.
TGCGGGCTGTAATCTTCCTGCCGGTGAGGAATTGAAACTCTTGTGGAGCGATGAATTCGACGGTACAGAGATCAACACGGAGATATGGGGTTTTGACACCGCGGATGGATGTCAATTAGGCCCGGAACTTTGTGGTTGGGGAAATAATGAACTTCAATATTATACTTCAAGGCCTGAAAATGCTCGCGTTGAAGACGGAAAATTAATTATCACAGCTCAGAGAGAAATTCCGTTTTACCAAGGATATCAATATACCTCTGCGAGAATGGTGACGAAGAATAAAAGAGATTTCACTTACGGTCGAGTAGATGTTCGAGCGAAAATTCCCGGCGGAGGTCCTTTTGGACAAGGTATTTGGCCTGCCATCTGGATGCTCCCAACAGAGAACGTTTACGGTATTTGGCCGAAAAGTGGTGAAATTGATATCATGGAGTATATTGGTGATGATCCCTTCAAGATGTTCGGAACGATTCACTACGGCCACGATTTTTGGAGATTCAACTCACAATATTTTCCTACGGATACGATTAATTGGGCAGAAGATTTTCACGTTTATTCCGTGATCTGGACAGAGCAGTGTATTCAATTTCAAGTTGACGGAATTGATATGGGAGTCGCTAATACGAGATCAACACTTCTGCCGACAACGTGGCCTTTTGACCAAGACTTTCACATGATACTCAACATTGCAGTAGGAGGTAACCTTCCTGGAAACCCGGGCTTTAATACTACATGGCCTCAAGTAATGGAAGTTGATTACGTGAGAGTATACCAAGAAATTTAACAGAACAACCCTATAAACTAAACCCTAAATCCTGAAATATGAAAAAAGTTTACTTATCGTTTTTAATCGCTCTTTTCGCAGCCAGCGGATCGTATGCTCAACAGATGTGGGATAATTTTGAAGATACCAGAAAAGCTACCTACGGCTTCATAAATGGTGTCTTTATTCCTTACACTCAAAATCCCGCTCCTAACGGCATTAATGCAAGCCAAGTGGTTGCAACTTATGTGAGAAACCCGGCCGAGCAATTTGATGTTTTGATTGCACTAGGTGAAATGGCTGATGTTAGCGATTACGTTTCAGGAGCTAAACAAATGACCATGGATGTATGGAGTCCTGCTGCTGGAATTACCATCCAAATTACCCTTGAGAATGCGGCAGCCGCAGACGGAGCCCCTTTTCCAACAGGACGTCATTCAATTTACCAAGCCACTACGCAAGTAGCTGGAAATTGGCACACCGTGACCTTTAATTTCACAGAACTATTAGACGGTGGTGTTGCCAACGATGACGTAACAAGTTTGGTACTCTTATTTAATGTAGACAGCTTTACGGATGATACCTACTTCTGGGATAACCTGAATGGCCCTGAGTTGGCAAGTGATCCATGCGAGGGAATTGCTACAAACGAGGCTGTTCTTCAAGACTACGAATGTCAGCAGAATATCAATCACATCGCAGCGACTAATATTGCGACGCTGAGACGAGTTCAGAACCCTGACCAGAATGGCAATGAGTCATCATTTGTTGGTACGTATGTTAGAAGTGCCGCAGCCGATGATAATATCGTTTCAAGAACTGACGGACCCCTTCAGTTAACACCCGAAAGTACAACGATCACAATGGACATTTGGGACCCAACTGCTCCAACCAATGTGATTTTTTCTTTACAGAATATAAACGGTGATGTGATTCAAGAAATGGTAGCTTCTACTACCAATTCATCCACATGGGAAACGTTGACTTTTGACGTTGCGCCCGATGTTACCTCTGCTCCCGATATTGAGCAAATCACGATCCTTATTGATCCGGGATCTGCAGTTACAGGCGATCAATATTACTTTGACAACATCGTAATTCCTGCCTTGACTTCATCTGAAGATGTAGAGTTCATTAAAGACTTTAAAGTATTTCCAAACCCTGCCACGAATATGGCTACGATCAATTACAACTTGATCAAAGCAGGTGATGTGAACTACACATTGACGGATGTTACAGGTAGAGTCGTTCAAAATGAATTGTTCCGTAACCAAGCGAGCGGAACACAACAATTCGATGTCAATACAGGCGAATTGGCCAATGGGATCTACCTATATAACCTCTTGTTTAACGGTCAATCCGTTACCGGAAGTTTGGTAGTTAACCACTAAATAACACGAAGATCACGTGAGCCCCGTGTGCGAGAATCATACGTGCACGGGGCTTTCTACCCCCAATAAATTGAGGAGAATGTCGAAAACTGCGGTTCGAGGAGTTAAGAAAAATCACATCCAACAGAGAGTGGAGGACTTGTTATCCAACATGAATTTGGGTGAAAAGATTGGCCAACTAAGTCAGTTTGCCGGGCAAGGTGGAATTCCTGATCACCTCAGGCATTCTATTCAGGCGGGTAAAGTTGGTTCCATTCTTAACCAGGTGGGATATGAAACGGCGAACGAAATTCAACGCATCGCTATTGAAGAAAGCAGACTTGGAATTCCGATTATTATTGGTAGGGATGTGATACACGGTTTTAATACTATTCTCCCAATTCCACTCGGACAAGCGGCATCCTGGAATCCTGAAGTTATTGAGAAAGGAGCGCGAATCTCAGCGGTTGAAGCTGCCAAAGAAGGAGTTCACTGGACATTTGCTCCAATGGTTGATATTACGAGAGATCCCAGATGGGGAAGGATCGCCGAATCTCTTGGAGAAGATCCTTATCTGGCATCTGTTTTAGGAGCGGCAATGGTTAGAGGGTTTCAAGGAAATGATCTGAGTCGGGCAGACAGCATTGCTGCATGTGCCAAGCATTTTGCGGGCTATGGTTACTCCGAAGCAGGACTCGATTATGCCTATGTGAACATCTCGGAAAACGAAATGCGAAACATGGTTTTTCCTCCTTTTAAAGCTTGTTTGGATGCAGGAGTGGCCACTTTTATGTGCGCATTCTCCGATCTAAATGGCGTTCCTGCAACGGCTAATGCATTCCTGAACAGACAGGTACTTAGGGATGAATGGAAGTTTAAAGGCTTCGTTGTGAGCGATTGGGACTCTGTAATTCAACTCATTACTCATGGATTTGCAGAAAATGAACGAGAGGCGGCCAGAGAGTCGTTCTTAGCTGGTGTGGATATGGAAATGGCGAGCCATTCATATTTACAAAATCTCGAAAATCTGGTAGCCGAAGGCATTGTTGATGAAGAACTAATAAATGATTCTGTACGTCGTGTTCTGACCGTAAAATTTGAATTGGGGCTTTTTGAAAAACCCTTTATTAATCCCGATTTATTTCCTGAGTCAGGCAACGAAAAACATTTGGCGGTTGCCAAAAAAGCCGCCATTGAGAGTTGCGTTCTCCTCAAAAACGACTACAAGACCCTCCCTTTGGTTCGAGAGAAAATCAAAAAGTTAGCCATCATCGGTCCTTTGGCAGATGACGGATACGAACAGATGGGCACTTGGGTTTTTGATGGCAGAGAAGATTGGAGCCGAACCCCTCTAGACGCTATCCGAGATCGCATTCATCCCGATTGCGAGTTGTTTTATGCTAAGGGGTTGGATTCTACAAGATCTCATAGTCATGAAGGCTTTCAAGAGGCGATAGAAATCGCTGAAAAGTGCGATACAGTAGTCATGTTCATGGGCGAGGAGGCCATTCTATCGGGAGAAGCACATTGCCGAGCAGATATTAACCTCCCGGGTGCTCAAAATGAACTCTTAGAGAGAATATCGAAACTCGGAAAATCGACCATCCTGGTATTGATGGCTGGAAGACCCCTCACTTTAGACAGTACTCATCACTATGTAAATTCATTGCTTTTGGCCTGGCACCCAGGAACCATGGGAGGTCCTGCAATTGCCGATATTCTTTTTGGAGAAGAATCGCCATCAGGAAAACTACCCGTTTCATTTCCTAAGATGGTAGGTCAAATACCTATATACTACAATCACCGCAGATCAGGAAGGCCCGCCACGCCAGAATCGTTCACTCACATGAATGATATCCCAAAACGAGCTTCTCAAACATCGACAGGGAACACGGCTTTTCACATGGATGCTGGTTTTAAACCCCTCTATCCTTTCGGATTTGGACTTTCCTATGGTCATTTTGAATACTACAATGTGCGACACTCATCCAACGAATTTGCAGTTGGTGAGAAAATGATTATTCAGGCAGAAGTTCACAATTCGGCAAATCGAGGTGGCACAGAAATAGTACAACTCTACATTCAAGACATTAAGGCAAACATCACCCGCCCGGTCAAAGAACTAAAGGCATTCGAAAGGGTAAATCTCGACCCTGGAGAAACCAAAACGGTAACATTCGAAATTGATGCTGAACAATTAGGTTTTTATGACCGTGAAAACAAATGGAGGATAGAACCCGGTATGTTCAACTACTGGGTGGGAGGAAGCTCGGAAACCGAACTAGGACACCAATTTAAACTAACAAAGCAAGAAAATGAATAAGACACGATTCATCGTTATCGTAGCCACAATCGTTGCCTTAGGTGGATTACTTATGGGTTTTGACGCCTCAGTAATTTCAGGGGTGAACAAATTTGTTCAGATAGACTTCAATCTCACTGATCTCGAACTTGGATTTTCGGTGAGTTCCCTGACCATTATCGCGGCATTGGCGATGATGGTAGCCGGACCCTTGAGTGATAAATATGGAAGAAAAGCCTTATTGAGGCTTTGTGCTATAATATTCACTATTTCAGCAATTGGCTCTGCCCTTGCTCCTAACTTTTACATATTCCTTGCCTTGCGTATGCTTGGGGGGATAGGAGTAGGTGCCTCCTTGATTCTGGCACCAATGTATATTGCGGAAATAGCCCCTCCTGACCAACGCGGAAAACTCGTTTCATTTAACCAATTGAATATAGTCGTTGGTATATCCCTAGCTTTCTTTTCGAATTTCTACATCCTCTCTCTCGGAAACTCTGATATGGAGTGGGTTCAAGCATTAGGTATTAAAGAAAACAATTGGCGCTGGATGCTTGGGGTTGAAGCTGTGCCTGCCATTCTTTATTTCTTTGGATTATACCTCGTACCACGAAGTCCCCGGTGGCTTCTAATGAAGGAAAAAGACAAAGAAGCATTTGAAGTAATGTGCAAATTCAGAGCGGTGGAAGATGCAAGAGCTGATGTTGTTGCAGTCCAAGAGAGTTTGAAACAGGACAAAGACGAGGACAAAACTCCACTCACCGAAGTTTTTAAACCCGCATTTACCTTGGTTCTCACCATTGGAATTGTGATTGGCGTGCTGCAACAGATCACTGGGATTAACTCTGTTTTCTTCTATGCACCGATGATTTTTGAACAGTCAGGAATTGGTACGGATGCTTCTTTTGTACAGGCGATACTGGTCGGTTTGACCAACCTGGTCTTTACCATCCTTGCCATAATGTTTATTGATCGATTTGGT
>CAZWQX010000123.1:0-11623 GCA_964635965.1 uncultured Cryomorphaceae bacterium | reverse complement strand
GATTAGGATAAACACCTAAAAAGGCATTGTTATCCTCGTACATGTCTTTGGTCTCGTTGGGCCTTGCAGAAAGCCGGGCACCAATGTTTTGTGCTTGACCACTTCTGATTACGGTTAATTCAACATCCTCACCTGGTTTGAAATTTTCCATCATGTCAGAGAACGAGGTTTCAGGAGTAAATTCTTCATTATTCATCGCAATGATATAATCGAATGCCTGCACTCCTGCGGCAGCCGCTCCTGACCCTTCAGTGACGGCGGTGATGTAAACGCCCTGTGTAGTTTCGAAATTGAGTTTCTCTGCTTTATCCTCACCAACATGGTGATAGGTGACACCCAAAAATGCATCCTCAGAGTTGGATTGGTTTTGTGCAATTGAAGTGCCTGCTAGCACAAGTGAAAGAAGACTTAAAGTAAATTTTGTATTCATAATAGTCTGAATTAGTGTGATTTTTAATTGCCTGGTTGCAATGAAGAACATCACCACATTCTTATAGTTTCTCCAAAATCGCCGGATTAACATTCGTTAGAAATTTCACCTATTTCTTCATAGGCATCAACGAGGTAATCCCTAATGGACAACTTAGCTCTTGTTGGAGCCGGCATTGGAGATCAAATCTTCAGTGGGCAATCAGCTTATTTAGGGATTCATTCCTCGGGGAATCGCTTCAAATCAGATGGGTGAAATGTCCATTCAGGAGTACGCATAGATTCCCCAAAATCAACGGAATACCAAGGACTCAGGGATTCATTACCAGGATTCTTAAGAAGTTGAATCTCTTGTGCCGGCATATAACTCTGAGCCAAAAGGAATATACGCTTACCCGTTAGTTCATTAGTTGCCATATCGACAACAATCACAGCATGGCCGGGTGATCCTCCTTGGATGAAAATATCTCCAATTTGTATCTCGCTTGTTTTAACAGATTTTAATTCCTGTGATAACGACAGAGTTCCCGCATAACTGAAGATGATTTCCAGGTATTTCCAAAAATCATCATAAGAATTCGAGGGAGATTGAGATTGAGATTGATTCCAATAAGAGGAATTTCCTTTGACGACTATTCGTTTGCCTTTTATCCACTCAGAGTAGTCCGCTCTAAAGCCATTGGTAAAGTTGAAGTGGATTTTTTCAAACTCCTCACGTTCCCAAAAGTACTCAGCCCTCAGACGCATAATGGCATCAGCGCATTGGTGAAGGTCTTTCTTTCCTATTTCAAGGTTAACCACCGCATCATAGACGTGGTAATTCGGCTTCTTACCACCGTTAAAAAGAGTGACTTCTGAGTTGTGCGGTTTGAGCGGTAGCTGTCTCAAGTACTCGGCAAAAGAAGCGGCATCCTCCGAGGTTCTGATAAATCCTTCGGGCGTATTTATCCTTGTTTCTATTGTACTTCCTTTGGGATTGATTAGCTCAATTCTCTCATCGATAGAAAGACTTTGATCTTTCTGAGTATCTATCTTTGCTTGGGTATTCTCTTGACCACATGCGGGAAACGGAAAAATGAAGAAAAGGAGAAGATATGAAAAGGCTCTGTAATTCGGTGAGTCAAGCAAGTTCTCCATAGGTCATTATTGCCGGATACAATGACAATTGAACGCGGTGACCCATGAAGTTATTTTGTCAAGAATTGATCTGACTGGTAGTCGTAAAAAAACATCCTTAAGGAATCCATATTGATGATATCTCCATTTGGCTTTCGAACAATGGCTTCATCACTGATCATCTTGTATACTGTCTCACCATCAGCCGAGGACAATTGATTTCCTTCTATTTCAAGGGTTAATCTTTCAAAAACCTTGAAATCGGAGTCGGTACTGTCTCCACTCCGGAAATACAAGGTGTTGTGCTTTATGAATACATCGAAGCTAACGAGGTTTATGGTCGGCATGCCACTGCCGCTTTGCTGAATCACCGCTTTCTTATCACCATTGTCATTTTCGAATAATGTTAATGATTGACCCAATCCGATATCTGCGGTATACCATGTTTTCTCCTTAATGATTTCCCAGAAAGGATCTTGCGAAAGGCAGGGTTTCAGAGAAAACACCAAGAGTTCTAGAACTATCACAAATCTCATGCCTCCCGGTTAATTAGAAGTAAGTGCGGTGCGCATCTGCGCCTCAATCGATTCTAGTTAGTTCTGTTTTAAGTCTCATAGGGGAGACATCAGAACTGGAAATTTGAATGTATCCGTTTTCGGTGAGTTCTGTAATCTTGCAGGTTAGAGTCATAGAAGGCATTGGATCGTCAGAGCCAGGGACAGGCTTTAACTGATATGTGCAATCGTCTAGCCAAATAACTTCTAGTTTTAATGTGTACCCTTGTTTAGTGTTCTCTTCAATTTGATACTCCTCCGTTCTTTCAATAATTGTCTCTCCTGCTTCCTCATCGTAACTCCTGAATTTACCGGTACGAATACCCGAGCAATCAAAATCTGCTTCTGTGCACTTTTCTTCAAGCTCCAGCTTAAATGATTCCGTAATATTCGGATTGCCGATTTCTTCAGACAGACTCAGGTATTCAGTTGCCTTCTCACAATTGTTCTGGTACATATAACATATGGAGAGCTTGTAACTCGAGTTGGCATTGTCGGGATCAACTGCATAAGCCTCGGACAAGAGCTCAATGCTTTTGTCAAGAAATTCATTTGCCTTGGCGGTATCTGACTGAGCAAAGTTGTAATATTCCCCAAGGTAGGTGGTACCGTAATCAATGAGAATTTTATCGTTTTTGGGATCTATTTTTAGTCCTTCGTCATACTGCTCTCTCGACAATTCGAATTCTCCAAAAGCCATATAAATAGCCCCATAACCCCAATAAATGTTGGCGTTTTCTGCATCCAAAAGATAAGCCTGATTAAATCGGTACATGGCGGTTTTCAGGTCGCCTCGATAGTAATAATTGAATCCAAGATCGATCATGTGATCGGAGGCTTCTCTTCTCGTATCAAACTGACTCATCGCGCTTTCAATGAAATCTGCATCGGACTTTTTCTCGGTTTTGGTCTTTTTTGCTCCGCCATATTTTGGTAGAAGTCGCTTGTTAGATTGTGATTCCAGTTGCCAGTCATCAAAACTCATTTGTCCTATGGCGACTTGAGCAATTGCAAACGTAAATAGTAGTAATAATCCTCTCATCGATTTTAGTTTAATGAACCACCTAATTCATGGGATTTGCAACAACTTCCTTGAACTCAGGAATCTCAAATTTTTTGTCTTCGACCGATACTTCCTCAAATGAAATGGCCGTTTGGATGACCTGACCTTGGAAACCCTCGTGGTGAATTTTTAGGGGCAAGCAACCAATCTCTTCTAAGATATTGACCCAGTGTCCGTAAATATGGCCTTCGAATAAAGAAGGATCCATTTTCAAGTAGTTCGAGTTATACCAGAGGGTAATTTGTCCGAAAACTGATTTCACCACTACACTTGTACAAGGTATCCCAAGAATGGTATCTGTTTTTTCCGAGGGTAGCATCTCGGTAAATACATCCATGTTCTTTTTGCTGTCCAAGGTTATTGAGGTGTCTGAATTCTGCTGCCAAGAATAGATGAGCCCGTCCTGAGGATTAAAGACTTGAAATCCCGCAGCACCACCTGCCTCGATTTCAGACATGTAATTGCCTCCTTTATAGAAATACTTCTGTAGCATGTATCCTCGCTCTCCAAATTGTTCTTTAAGCATTTCTTGCCAAGTACTGTCCGCGATGTTTTCGGGATAGGGATTTAACGCTTCCACTTTATATGTAATCGTTCCTTCAAATGATTGCCCGTGACCAGTGAAGCATATGAGGGTAATTATAATGGTAAGTAATTGTTTGGTCATATCTATTTGAGAATATGAAAGTTGAATGGTATATGATTAAGTGGGACTCGCACCTTATTCGATTTTACGTTGAAACTTGGCTCGATAATTAAAACAGAATCCAAGTTGAAATTTGAATATAGTTGCATACCGCGTCTCTAACCCTCGATTTATCTTTTCACCCGCAAAATAGTCAAATCTACCTGTTCAATTGTTAGAAGAACAGGTCTTTCAGGTGCATTATTTGAACATTTCCAATTGACCATTTTGTTATATACAATAACAGCTTCTTTTTATTCATATGTGATAGCGGAATGATGGATCGAATTAGCAAAGAATAATGGATAATTATCCAATGAAATTGCCCACTTTGGCAAGGATATTGGTTGGATAAGGAAGGAAAAATTGAAACTATGAAAAAACTGATTTGGCTTTTATTCTCCCTGCTGATAATGGTCGAAGTAGTCACCGCTCAACAGCCCGAATGGGTTACAAATCGACCGAATAGCCCAACTTATTACATCGGTGTTGCTTCCGCATCAAAGACCAATACCAACTATCAAAAAATAGCTAAGCGAAACGCTTTAGACGATCTGCTAGGTGAGATTCGAATTACCATTCAGAGTGTTTCAATTCTGAACCAAATCGATAAGAACGGAACCTTTAAAGAAGAGTTCGAATCGACCATCAAGTCGTCTGTTGCGGATGAAATCGAAAACTTAGAGTTGGTAGATACCTATGAAGACGAACAGAACTATTGGGTGTACTACAGGATTTCCAAGGAGGAATACGCCGATCAAAAGCAACGCAATCGTGAACAAGTTCAGAAGATGGCCATGCAATTCTATGGCAAAGCAAGAAATGCCGAGGAATCAAAAAACTATGTGACAGCCATCGATTTTTACCTTCAAACCTTACTCGCGATCAAGGCCTATTGGGGTGAAAATATTGAAGCCACCTATGAAGGTGAATCGATTTTTCTCGCTCTCGAGAGTTATACCCAGCTTCAGCGCTTGCTGGATGAAATTGATCTGGTTCCGAGTGAAAATACTTTGAGCTTTTCTTCCAGAATTGAGAATAAAACACTGGTGGTGAAGGTAGAAGATGATGATGATCTTCCTATTGCCAAGATCCCCTTGCTTGTTACCTATTTACCCCAAAGGGCACAATCAAACAGCTATTTCACCAACGAAAATGGAGAGGCTATCATTTCGGTTTCTTTGGCTAGTTCAATTGACTTCAATCAGATTGAAGTTTTACTGAACCTGAAGCATTTCTCTAAAGGGAATGCGGACGATCGTTTTTATCAATACCTCATGCAGAGCTTGCGATGCCCTACACAAAAAGTAGATCTGCTCATTCCAAATTCTCTCACAACCAGTTTGGGCAGGGTTGATGGTGACTTATTCCCTTTCAACTTGGATTATGTCACGGTTGATTTTAGCAACGAAAGCAACTACACTTACAAGAATCTCCGCTTGGTCCCGATTAGGGCAAAAGAGACTTTTAGACGAGTCTTGGGCGATATAGGCTATTACATTTCTCTTCAAGAAGCCATTGATTCTGATAAGGTGGTGATCAATGAGGTAAGTAGGAGTGGGAGAGTGAATACCTTGTTGGTGCGAAACCTATCTGCGGACACACTCTTTGTGATGTCGGGAGAGATATTAGTTGGAGGAAAGCAAGACCGGGTAATCGCCAGTGACATGCTCATCCCGCCTAATAACGGCCAGAGCAAGTTGCCCGTTTATTGCGTTGAAAAAGGTCGTTGGAAATACGGGCAAGGAGATGGTAAGTTCACAGAGTATTACGGAATGGCAAATGAGCACCTCAGGGACATCATTGATCATGACGGTGGTCAGCAGTCTGTTTGGAGTGAAGTTTCCAAATCGAATAAAAGGGACGGTGTCAACAGCGGAACCGATGCCTACACCGCCCATGCTAACAACAGGCGTTTCCGACAGCAGGAGCAGGAGTACATCAACTTCTTCCAGAATGTATTCGAAGGTCAGGATGATATAATCGGGGTAATCGCAGTAACTGGAAATGTCATTGAAGGAGCGGATCTATTCATATCGAACAGACTCTTTATTCAGGAATACCGCAAATTGATTTACGCTTATCTCGACGAAGCAATTACCTATGGATCGCCTGTTCGGGTCGAACAAGTGACCATCGCCAATTACGCCAATCAATTGCTAACCCCTCAAACCCAAGAGCGTTTCGTTGACGAAAAAGGTCAGGCTTTTAGAAGAGGTAATCAGGTGATTCACATCGCGGTATACTGACCATAGAGGACTATAAACGTTTTACTTTCCTTTCGTTCGAATAAAGATCATGGCAATAGCCGTGGTTAACACCCCGAATACAAAGGAGGAAATCGTCGAGTTAATCGCGTAGTTCTTGTAATTGAAATTTGCTTCTGCCGCTTCCCTGGTCTCGAAATAACCAAGTTCTACCGATCGTTCGATCACATTCGGGAAATATTCAGGTGAGATAACGAATGAAGTAATCCATTGGGTCAAAGGACTCAGCAAAGCGATGAACGCCGATAGGATTATTCCTGAAATCAGTCCTTGCTTGTAGCTCATATTCCCGCTGTAGAACTTTTTCTTCTTGTCTTTGAGTGCCATCACCATCACGATGATTGCCGGAATGGCGAAAAGATTGGTCAGGTATAAATGGTAATCAATGTTTTCTCCGTGTAAGCCGGTGAGTTTCTCCAGAACCATCCAAGCCAGCGACATGATGGCAAAGATGATGGCCCATTTGATTTCGATCTTAATGTTCATTTCGATTGATTAGGTTTGGTTTAGTAGGGTAGGACATATCCGTCCGATAGTTCTTTAGTTCAGGAAATATCTGAATTCTATTTCGGAATCAGGGATCAAGCCGAAAACTTGAATCGAAGAATTGTATTGTCGTCAGTCTGCCAAATAATATCATTCCTCTTCTCTTATCCTCTCCATCATCGCAACTGCGTTGTTGTTCTCAGGATTAAGCTCCAGTGATTTTTCATAGTATTCGATTGCCAAAGAATCTTCTCCCAAAATCATACATGCTTCGGCATAACTGTCGTAAACGTTAAAGCTCTCTGGATAAAGATCCATATTGATCGCGAAGATGTTTTTGGCTATTTCGGGTTGATTAACTTCCAAGAAACGATAGCCAAACATATTGATGTTGTCTTCATCTACATTGGGATTGTCACTATTTGTTTCTTTAATGGACCTGTATTCCTTCAAAGCTGCTTCATAATCTCCTTCCATTAAGATTTCAATCGGCAGCTTCGCACCTGGACCTTGATGCTCATATACACCATAAGGTTCCATGGTAATTGGATCCATAATGTGGACATCCATCATTCCGCTGATAGGGTTCTCCTTAAACTGAAACCGGACATCGTGATCTCTGATCACAAAAGTGGAATCACTGACCTGAATGAATTCAGTAAGTTCTTCTTCCGGGCCATCTCTATACATTAGTTGGTCGCCTTCTCTTACTACTTGAATGTAATCGTAACCGCGAACAATGTATTTTCCTAGAGCAGTTTCGGGCAGTGGCTTTCCATTTTCAGCTCTTTCGTACACTGAAAAATAATCGTTCCACTTGTAGGTCAACGCTACGGATCGAATCAACTCTGATATGAATGCGGGATGGTTTGAGTTGATCATTACAACGACACCGTAACCCTTGTCCTTATGGGCCACTAAGTCGCTGGAAAAACCCTCGTTCCAACCTCCATGACCAAAATAGATTTCGTCTCTTCGGGGATTGATAAAAATGCCTATTCCCACGCGGTCGTCTACGAATGGCGTGAGCATCAAATCGGTCATCTCTTGAGAAAGTACGTTGGCACCATCCCCATTCAAGGTTTCTTGAAGATTGATGGTGAATTTTGCCAAATCTTCAGGTGTCGTCCATAGCCCCGCAGGAGCCATTTCGGGATAGGTATGTCTCCTGCCGGTTACCATTGTGCCGTCCGGCAAGTATCCCGTTGGAGCGTCCTTCAACTTCGATTCAGGTAGTGGCTGCGCATAGGTACTATTCGTCATTCCTAAAGGCTGCAAAACATTCTCATCCATAATTTCGGGAAAGGTTTTGCCTTCTACCTCTATCATCAATTGCTGTACGATGTTGTATCCACCACCTGAGTATCGATAGCTTTCTTCAGGGATTTTATTCACCAAAACGGAGTCTGAATTCGCAGGTGCTTGGCCATTTAATACCTGAAGCAGCTCGGGAACCGGCAGCCCCGGACTATAGCCTAAAAACCCATGGATGTTAACTCCGGCTGAGTGGTTGAGAAGGTTCTTTACGTTGACCTTTTTGTCAGCGGTAAATTCGTTTTCGCCCAGCTGGTAATGCGTCAATTGACTGTTGATATCAGCGGTCAAATCTATCTTGCCTTTTTCAGCCAAAACCAGAGCACCGTATGCAGTCACGGGCTTACTGATGGATGCTGCTTGAAAAGGAGTCGAGGTTGTTACCGGTCGGTCGCTCTCCTTATCCAAATAACCATACGTCTTCGTCCAAGCTATTTTCCCCTCATGAATCACCGCAATACTCACCCCGGGAACGCCATAGTGGTCCATTCTTTCTTCGATCGTCCAAGTAGAATCGCCCTCGATAAAAACTATCGGAACCAGGTTGGATTCAACTGCTTTGATTTTTGAATCAGAGTTCTCTTTTTGATCAGAACTGTCTGAACAAGATGCGAGAAGTAAGATGGTAAATAGAGGAATGAACGAGAATTTCATAGGCAATGGTTTAAGCCATAAGCTTACAAAGAAAAAATTGACCGTCGACCTTATTTCACAGCAATTAACTATTTATCAGCCTGCTAACAGGGTTTGCAGATGTTTGCTTCTGGTATTCTGATTGGGGAATTCTCATTTCCATTGAAAGACACAGTCGTAAATTACCTCAAAACTGAAGTAGTCATCTTCGATTTTTTGCGTTGTCGAAAAGGAAGCGTGATTTCCTCTTTTATCGATTTCATCGAAATCAATCTTTTCGGAAGCCTCGAAAATTCTGAAGGTATTGAGGTTTGAATTGATCTTAATCCAATCCTTTGCACCATGTTTTTTGTAATAAAAATTTCGTCGAATAATGTGTTCCTTTTTATCGTTAATTCGGCTTTCGTGCACCTCAAGTCTTATTCCGAACATTACGTCATCTATCCTGCCAAACTCAACAATTTCCGAAAGTCGGTCCACTTCAATAACCGTGGTTTTCACTTTTTCGGGTTCATAGAGTTCTTCGTTTATTTCAACGGAGTGCAAGCGGAGAAAAGCGTTAATCTCAGATTCCCCAAATACGCTCGTTGAGATTAAGAGAATCGCCAAGGCTGATAGTATGTTCTTCATTTTATTCTTGTTTTCTCCAAATGATAATAGCCCTTCTTCAAGTACTTAAACTGTAAAAAGCTGAAGGCTTTTTTGCTTTCCACGTAGTTCAACTTCACCGAGAGGAGTTGGTTTAAAGGGATTGGGTAATGGTCCTAGTTTATCTATCAGAAATTGCGAAAGCAGTATATCCTTTCCGAGCTCATTGCATTTAGACTGAATTCGCGCTGTGGTATTCAATACATCTCCTGAATAGGCAATATCTCGTTTTACCACACCGATCTCACCTACCATTACCGCTCCAAAGTGAAGTCCCGCTTTGAACTCCGGTAGTATCCCTTCATAGTTTTCGGAGTAGTAAACTTCCTGAGCCTCTAAACTCTTTTTAATTTCAAAAAAGCACTGAACGCAATTGGCATTTTGCGTACCGGAATCTTGCTTCCAACAAACAACGATCTCGTCACCTACATACTGATATATTTCTCCTTTAGAGTCCAGTATTGCTGGTGTTACATCTTTAAAAACGTCTTTCAGGAAATTGAAATACTTTTCCTCTCCCAATTTCTCGGCAATCGTAGTCGAGCTCCTCAGATCCAGGAACATGAATATTCGCTCCTCCCGTGTGGGGTGAAAGTACTTTCCAAGAATAAAAGACTTGAACACCCCGGGACCGTATTTATCATTGACCGATAATGCAATAAGCGTGACAATAACAACGGAAAGCCAAAACAGATAGAGGAGAAATTGCTCGAAAGTGATAAACTGTTCCCAAATGGCTTGCCACACTTCCGGGCTGAATAATGAAGCATCGAGTTGGCTAACATTAAAATACCAACCGCTTATCAAAGCAACTACAATAAAAATCAAGGAATATGACCAGGCAATATTTAGCAGAGCTCGTCCATAGGGCTTAGTTCTTAACCAGGTTTCCCAAAAGATGACAATACTGCTTCCACCAATAAGTCCAGCCGCAAGACCAGTTAGCAGGTTTCCTTGTAAATAAATCAATGGATCCGTTCCTTCTAGATTGCAATCAAATTGGGTCAATGTAATGTAGCCTCTGATGAATTGTGTCAGCGAAATGAGTATCCAGAAGAAGGTAATCCAAGCCACCTTCTCACCTTGATTTTTTAATCTATTGAAAACGGATGACTTCATGTCCTTTGGTTTAATTTTCTCCTTATCCGAATTTGGTCTTACCTGAATTGTTTGGGCTTCAGATTTTTGCCTGCATTCTGCGCTATTTCGAGAATTCTTTTTCGTCTTGTCTCTTCTCGTTTGGCCGACTTCACCCAGTATAACAGAAGCTTTTTCGCAGAATTGCTTAACTCATCAAAGAATTGAGCACCTTGATAATGGGCCAAGGCTTCTTCCAAATCTTTTGGCATGATCAGCGCTTCCACATCGTCCAGAATGGTCCACGAACCATTTTTTTTAGCTACTTCAATGCTCTTGTATCCCGCTGCCTTCATTAGCCCTTGATCGATCAAGTCTTTCACTTTTGTTTTATTCACTTTAGACCAATTACTTTTCGGTTTTCGTTTGGTGAAGTATTGCTTATAGGTCTCTTTGTCAATAGTGTTGATTACACTATCAATCCAGCCATAACAGAGGGCTTGGTCAACCGCTTCACTCCAGCTCAGGTTGTGGTTTGGTGACTTTTTCTTGTAGAAGATTAGCCAAATCGAGTCTTTCCTGTTATGGTTTAGTTCAAGCCATTTTCTCCATTCCGCGCTGTCTTTGGGACAGAATTCTTCAATCGAATCCATGGTATGATCAATATCTCCAGCTTTTTAAGTCAGCATCAGCAGGTGCCACATTTTCAACCTTTTCGACATATTTTTTGATGAACATTTGATGATAGCGCAGTCTGCTGATATGATTGCCGTTTTCGTGATCTCCGTTCCAACAGTGCTCTGCTCGATCCCCGTAATCCACTTCGCCATTGTAGTAGGGCGCATTGGTTTCCGTAAGGATGTCCTCTGCCAAGTATACTGCGTTGTTTAGGTAATAATTGTCCATATCACCGCAGTAGAGATGAATTTTATGCTCCCAGTCTTTCCCATGTTTTGCCCAATCTCTCTTCATGATGTAAGCGAGATCGTAATTCTCCTTCCAGTATGCCGCAACCTCTTTATCGATTTCTCCCGTGCGTTTATTCCATATTCTCTTGGGATATCCTTCTTCATCAATTGGAGAATAGGTTGCTTCCCAAATATCCCATTGTTGCCCTGATCGGCCTTTACTTCCCAAGACCAATTCTCGGTAGTTCATATCCCTCACGGTAGCGTCAACATCACCCAAATAATCGCGATGTCCCGCAATCAGGGTTTTTCTGAAAGCTCCTTCCTTGTAGTAGGCATTTTCATCGTCGTAAATATTCACCAAACAGTAAGCTCTGAAATCGATCGGATCAGGACATGCGGCAAAGCACATCCCGTATTCTTTTGGATATTTCACCTGAACT
>CAZWQX010000122.1:0-11772 GCA_964635965.1 uncultured Cryomorphaceae bacterium | reverse complement strand
AAACGGAAGGGTTAGGATCACAGTTGTCGGTCGCTGTTGGTGAAGCGGCAGCAGGAATGTTATCACATGAAGCATTTACATCAGCTGGCACCCCTGAAAGAAGAGGAGCAGTATTGTCAATAGCAGTAAGCGTATGACTAACATCCGTAAAGTTCCCACAGTCATCCGTTACGCGATAAACCCGAGTCACGACATATGGGCTGGCTGTTGTGCCGGCTCCTCCGTTATTTACTTCAGAGAAAAGAGCGACAGTCACGTTTCCTGACCCGCTACACACATCATCTTCATCAGTTACAACGGATGGATCGGCTGCAGGAATATCTCCAATACATTGAATTCCCGTCACATCAGCCGGATTAGAAGCAGTAGGTGCCGTCGTGTCTTCGATTGTGAAAGTAGCATCCGCAGAGGTCTGGTTTCCGCAAGCGTCTGTTATCACAAAAGTTGCAGTGGTAGTTCCCGTTCCTTCACAGGCTTGAGTAGAAGTAACGTTTCCAATTGAGAGAATGGCCGTGCCGCAATTATCCGATGCTGCAGCGTTTCCGAAATTGAGTAGCCATGCATTTAAGGCGGTAGTATTTCCACCACCATCACATTCTACTGTTACATTTTCGGGAAGTGTCGTGAACGTCGGGTTCGTTGTGTCATCAACATTAATAACTTGAACAATCGAATTACTAACGTTACCCGCTTGATCCGTTACCGTATAGGTACGAGTAACAACGGTAGGGCAGCTACCTGAAACAACATCACTCGCCTGAACGGTCATTTCATTGTCGGCAGAGCAGTTGTCAGTAGCATCAACTCCCGCTCCCAGTGCTTCAAGAGCGGCAACGGTGGTAACGGCCGCGGGAGCATCATTTTCATCACATCCTTCAACAGTGGAAGAAGGAATACTTCCGGCAATTGCAGGGGCAATTTCGTCAATCACATTTAAGTCGATTGTACAGGTTGCCGTATTGTTTGCATCATCCGTAGCGGTAATCGTTACGGTGGTTAATCCATCATTAATAACAGTGCCTGCTAACGGACTTTGACTAAGGGTTACCCCACAGTTATCAGAGGCAGTAACAGGAGACCCGATGTTAGCGGTGAACTGTGTGTCGTCGCATGCCGCATCTCCAATCGGGTCAATCGCGAAATCGATAACATCACCCGGCAAAACTGAAACGATCAAGCTATAAGGCGTGCTACTCGAAGTCGCAAAAGCAGTGAAGAGTTCAGTCCCATTTTTGAAAACCTTCACATTTACTCCATTCCCACAATTTAAGTCTCTGTCAAAATACTCTCCGAAAACACGAACCTCTCCGGTAAATGAACTTGTCCAGCGGCGAACGGCCCAGTCATCAGTGAAACCCGGGTGTCCTCCATTGGGATCGATTTGCGGGAAATCCAAAATCTCATTTGCGCCCAGATTGTTCCAAACAAAACCTGTCCAATTGGGTAATTGAGCAAAATTGTTGACGTTGTTATCGAAGTATTGCCCATAACTCCATCCGTTATTTCCTTGGGTTCCATTGAAATCCACAGTTGCAGAGGCAAATGGGCCATTTACAAAATCGGGCACTACTACTTCGCAATTGGCGTCAGCCGAAAAAGTATACCCTGTGCTAGGGCAATTCACTACCGGATCGGTAGCATCGTTTGACGTAACATTCACGTCACAGGTAGATTGATTTCCATTACCGTCATCAGCGGTGATGGTTACCACTGTGACTTGATTATGTGAACTTGGGATGGATGTGTTCGCTAAAGGAGATTGAGAAAAAGTAACCGTTCCACAGTTGTCCGATCCCGATAATCCTGTAACCAAATCAGGAATAATCAAAGCGCAACTTCCGTTTAAATCTACAGAAACGTCTGATGGGCAAGAGAAAGTCGGTGCGATTTGGTCATCACCGGTTAAATCAACCGTGCATGTGCTAGTATTGCCGTTTCCATCATCTGCCGTAATGGTTACTGTAGTGACTTGATTTTCATCAGAAGCTACTAAGGTGTTTGCGGTTGGACTTTGGGAAAAATTGACCGTTCCGCAGTTATCCGTTCCTGAAAGTGCTGAAATTAGATCAGGCACTAATAATTGACAACTAGCATCAAGAGCAACTGTTAAATCGGAAGGACATGTAAACACAGGCCCCGAACCATCTAAGATGGTCACTGCTGAGATGCAGTTACTGCTATTGCCGGCCGCGTCAAAAGCAGTAAACGTGACATTTATGGTATTTCCATCATCGGTACAAGAGAAACTTGATTGACTGATGGTGATGTTATTTACTCCACAATTGTCTGTAGCCTCAAATACTTGAGCTGTAATGACCGAGGAGAAATAGGTTAGGTCAAAGAGGGTATTTGAACCTGCCGCATCGTGGATGAAGTCAATTTCATCACCTGCGGTTACTGTTAAATCCAAGGAATATGGTTCCGCCGAAGCTGGTATGTTCAGGTATTCGAAAACTTGAGAACCATTCAGAAATATGCGAACATGTGCTCCATTACCCCCACCTAAATCTTCATCAAAGAACTCACCTGAGATATTAATATCTCCCGTGTAATTGCTGGTCCATCTTCGAACGGCCCACTCGGTATTATCCGCATTAGGGTGTCCTGAAGTGGCATTGATTAAAGGTGTAAAAAATGAAGCAGGACCCTCGTAACGATCATTTTCGGTAACGTAAGGAAGTTGGAAAAAAGAGCTCGAAGTAAAGGTGCCGTCATACGAACCGTATTCCCAACCTTTTTCACCTTGATTGCCGCTAAAATCATCAATTGAATTGGCTAACTCAATGGTTCCATCAGTTTCTATCGTTGCAGTTCCTGCATTATCTAGAAATAAGGTGAATGCTGAATTACAGGTTAGCACAGGATCTTCTACATCAACAACGGTTATCGTGAACTGGCACTGGGCGCTATTCCCATTAATATCTGTAACTGTCCAGGTAATGGTTTGACCATCGGTTAGTACTTCATTTGCCAAAGAGGCGGTTCCATTCACATCATTTGAAATTGTTTGGATACCGCAATTGTCGGCTACATTGGTCGGATCAAATTCCGTTCCTTGAACGGTATAAGAACAAACTCCTGAATCGGTATTTCTCGATGGACTCGAAACACAGTCGAAGGTAGGATTGGTGATATCAGGATTGAGGGTGAGGTCAACGGGTAATGCCTCAAACAGAATATCAATAGGAGTTGGAATACCACCTACGAATCCTGTTGTAACTACCCTGGATCTTGGGAAACCTGAAGTAACTTGCGTTAATGTGGTAGTTCCGCTATTTCCAACAACTTCGAAGGTGATTCGAATGAAATCGCTGTTACCCGTCACCGGAATTGTTGCCGCCGCGGCGTAGTCTACCGATCCGTTCGTGTTGTCAATGGTTGGCAGTCCTGTAGGAGCATCATAGGGAGAGCTGGGAAGAGCTGATCCGTTAGGGGCCGTTACTTCGACTACTTGTAGTTCGTTTGGATCAAAGTTTATAAGCGACTCAACTGTATTGTACGTATCAGTGGATTCAACCGAAACCAAAACTGTTATTTCATCACATTGGGCAGGAGAGGGGTCAGAGGGAGTAAGAACCAAGTTTGCCGTTGGTCCTGTGGGCTGGTTAAATCCGGGAATGTATTCTGTTCCCGATTGATTTAAAACCGTGATGGTATTCGCGTTTACGTCAGTGGTTTGTGTTGCAATATCTGCAAATGCACCTGATGCATTGTCGGCTCTGCTCGCTAGTCGCGCATCACTTTCATTTGTCGTCCCTTCTATATTTGAATTGGCTCCATAATTATAAATCACGTTGTAAGTGGGGCTTGTTCCCCCAACCACGTGAACCAAGAAGTATTCCGACGTTTCTAAGGCAGTATATGTTCCGGGTACGGTTACATCGTTAGGCGCTTCGTTTATTTTACAAACAAGAACACCCTGAGGACTTCCCGTAAATCCGTTTGCCGTGAAACTAACTCCATCGGTAAGGGTAACCGTACTTCCTCCAAAAGTATTGGCGCTAACGTCGCCAATTGGTGCTCCGCTAAGAACCCAGTCTGTTGATGGATCCATATTAACTAATGATCCACCATTTCCGCCTCCTGAAATATCTAAAAGCGTAGAACTGCCACTACCATCGCTAAAGCTGTAATGTGCATCTAAGTTTGCCAACTGCGGATGCGCTGACATATCCTTTAGACACATATGATCTCGGATTTCGGACAATGTAAGTTGCGACGACCACTTTCTCAATTCGTCTAATTCTCCTTGAAAATATCCACCAACGGTACCACTAACGCTCTGAGCTCCGATATATCCATAATCGGCGCTATTCATAGCGAATTCAATTCCTGCATCCGTTCCTGCATTGGTCACAGGTTTGGAAATCCCATCTATAAATATTCCAAAATTGGATACGGCGTTTGATGTGATAGCAACATGGTGCCAATTCCCATCGAATAACTCATTTCGGTTAGGCGTTTCGTAGCCGAGCCTTGTCAAGAAACTCCCTTCACGAATGGAAAAAGTTATAAGCTCGTCAGTCAAGGCTCCCGTTGCATTATTTCCGATAAGGATGGTCGCACGGTCGTCAGAATTAGCAACTCCGGTCGAAAGAATAACCTGAGAATTATCGTTGGTTGATTTTACCCAGAATTCAACGGAAAAGGCCCCCGATGAACTTAAATTTTGGGACACGTTTACATAATCATCCGAACCATCAAAAGCCAAGGCATCTCCGCTTCCGGGAAGAAATATAGGAGCGCTAACCGTGAAGGTAGCGGTGTAATTATTTCCGAAATTCGAATCGAATAAATCACCTGCTGACGAAGTGGATTTCCAGAAAACCTCTAAATGGTAAATTCCAGGTGATAATCCTGACAACAGATTTACTCCTGCACCTACTTCTTGCCACTTTATATCCCCTCCACCGAGTTGGGACTCTTCCGGAAGATTGATGCTGGTAAAAGAACCGGTACTTCCAGATGCCAAATGAACATTGTAAAAGATCTCCGATCCGGAGACTGATTGACCTGAATTCTGGAATGATTTAATCTCACCTCCGTTCAGAAAAAGACTGGTCACGGTTCCAAAGTCTGCTCCGTTAAACAAGTTAGTGGATCCATCTGAATTTATCCCACCAGCCAGAAACTGATTTCCGCCGTTATTCACATCAATTACGGCATAGGTTTGAAATATCCCCGTGGTTTGGGCGCTAAGACTGCTTGAAATGGTAAAAGCGACAATTAATGACGCCAGATAACTAAGAATTACCCTGATTTTCATGGTTTATAAATTGGCTAAATGATTGATTCGAAAAAGATCGAGTTGCCAATAAAAATTCTGAAAATGAATAAGAGTAAAGACCTGATCCAGACAGACCAATGGATAGCCGGCGCAAGGAATGCACGGTCGGCACGGTTTCCGCATCTTCGGTTAACTCATTCATGGTTTTATTCAACAACTCTATGGCTTCGTATCGAACAAGGGGTGAGAATTTGACCATCAAAACAAATTGAACCGACGGCAGGCAAGCTCTTTCGATACGCCGGATTGCGATGATTGGTGTACCGCAACCAGAAAAGCACGCCAAACTATGCAAAAAACGTTTATCGCGCAATACCCTTTATTCATGGGTGAATCGCGATGGTTCGTGCCATTTATCTGAAAGCCTTGGTGTCAAAGGGACACAATTAATTTATCGGTTAAAAAAATCCATGAAAATAATTTGAGCAAACCATATGGGAGCAGTTCATTTATCAGAAGTCGGGACTGGAAATTAGATATTGATGAGTCAAGTTGTGATTGTTATTTCCGTTTGAGGACAAAGGTGAATCCGACCAAAACCAATGACACAAGTCGCTCAGAGGAGGTTCAATTAATCAAAAAAGCCCCCCTGTAATGGAGGGCTATGACTCTTATTTATCTTCTCTCAATTGATCAAGAGTTTTACGATGTGAATTTCTTCATCAGAATCGAAGATTCGAACCGTATAAATTCCAGAGGCAATTTCTTCAACCGAGAATTGACTGCCGCTCGCTTTTAAAACCACGGTTCCATTTACGTTGAGAACTTCAATGGTTTTGACGTTGACACCTTTTATTGTAACTAAATCCGTTGCAGGATTCGGGAATAGAATAACCTTTTCAAGATTAATTTCAGAATCGAGATCAAGGGTTGTAAAAAGCTCTAAACCTTCTACAAGAACCAACTCCGTTTGATCTTCCAGAGTCACTACTACGTCCCAAAATCCAATGGTTTCCTCACTAAAGTTGAAATCCGTATCAATCTGTTCTCCTGAAAGTATTGAGAAGCTCGCAGCCGTTAATTCTTCCCCATTCAATCTTATTTCCACCGCATCAGCCGTGTTAAGACCGTAACCGAAGATTGAGAATCCTTGCGTCCCATCGTTTTCGAGTACATCGGGATCTATGGAGTCAATAAAAGGCGCTCCTACAAGTGAACAAAGGGTGTCCGCTCCGCATTCATTCGTTACAATCAAACAAACCTCCACTTCACCTTCGGGAGAAATCGAAAATTCCGAACCTGTTCCTTGTTCTGTGCCATTTACCTGCCAGCTGATTGATTCAGCAAATGAGGAGGTTTCCGTAAAGACAAACTCACCATTAGCGAGAACAAATTCATAATCTGCCAAAGGCGACCAAGTCGAACAAACATTGATCAAGACTCGGTGATAGAGTGACCACGCTCCGTCTAAGTCTTTGACGCGGACATGTAACCAATGATCGCCTAGTTCAAGACCATTTGAATTCACCGAGAAATTGCCCGAAACCATTTCACCCGTTGAAATATCGATAGGCGTTCCACTCCCAACACCCGGGTCTAAGTCCCAAAAGTACTCCATTTCCGTGATGATGATAGGATCGGGATTGTAAATCAACACCAATACTTCGTCGTATAGAGACCATCTATTTTGGTCATCCCTAACACGAATGTAGAGTCGGTGATAGCCGTGATCTAGCCCATTGGTCTCGAAATTGTATGATTCCAAAACCGTTTCTTCGGGTGCAAGCGACAAAGGATTTCCATTTCCGATACCCGGATCCATATTCCAGAAATACTCTGCCTGTTCAATAATCGAAATGGTATTGTCTTGGATTAAAACAATAATAGGTTCATATAAACTGCACGACTCATTTTCGTCACAAACTCTAATATACAAGTTGTGAAATCCCGGAAGGATATCCGTCGTTTCTAAGGTCTGGATCGTAGAGACAAAATCACCCGGAGAAATAGCTATCTCCGTTCCGTTTTTCACTCCAGGATCTTCATCCCAGAAATACTCGACATAATTGACGGATTGACTTAAAAGTCCTAAAGGAAACCCAATCAAAAGGAATAAAATTGATAGAATACGTACCATCCTCTTACCTATTGACCGGCCCGAACAGCCTCAATTTCAACATCAAATGTTTCGTCTTGCGGAACGGCAATGAATGTTGGTAGAACCCGAGTCATTCGAGGATGGGAATTAGGATACCCGTGCATTCTGAAATTGTAATTGGCTCCGTATACACCCATATCCGTTCCTGCATCGCCCGATCCTGCGGCCGGAGAACCTTCACTCAATTGGTAGTCGTTTTCTTGATTCCAAACGGCGTTTGTCCCAACAAGGTTTACAAAGTTTGGATCCTGATTGACAAGGTTATCGAGTCCATCTACGGCCACATGATCACCCGAATTATTGTAAAAGAGATTGTTGTTAAAGACGCAATCCGTGCAACCATTGGTAATATCAGTATCTCCATTCGAAGCATAAAAAATATTGCTAATAAATGTAGCCGAGCTCGAAGTAACAAAGGCATCAAGATTAGATCGTTGAATGATTAGGTTATTCGATAATATCGTGGTTGATATGAGATTCTTAAATAATTTCAAACTTGTATTACTTGCACTTTGGATAATATTATTTCGAATAATCCAGTTATCACTAACCCCCGCAGAACCATTCACTTCAATTAAGATACATCCACCACAGGCTCCTTGACCGATGATGTGATTTCCTTCAATAATCCAAGCATCTGAATTCGAATTGCTTCCAAAATTCGAGCGAATTGCACCATCCCCGACAATGAGGTTTTGTCGTATGGTAATACTATCCGCTGAACCGAAAAGAGATCCCGAAACCTGTTGAATTCGAAATCCTTCGATTACCGTTCCAGTTGATCCATTGGTAATCGTGAAGATGCCGACGTTGGAAGTAACCCCATTTGTGATTTCAGGATTAAAACCGGGCCCTACAAGGTGTACTTTCTTATTAACGGTTATGTTTCCGTATGAAGCCCCTGAAGGGTGGACCAAAATTGTATCTCCGGGTGTTGCAGCATTTATAGCCGCACCGATCGAAGCGAATTGAGCACCTGCTCCTAAGGTATTGTCAACTGTGTGAATAGTAGCGAAGCTGATTGCATAAGCGGCGAAGCCCGCCAATAAGAGGGTAAGTTTTTTCATTGAGGTTAATTGATTGGTTCTTTCAAATATACAAATCAGAATCAATAAGTTATTGATCCTGAGCTCATGAAATATAGTGATACAGCCTATTGGAAAATGAAAGCAACCCACCTTAAATCATGAAATCTGACTTTTCCATCATTCGTCATTACTATTCTTTCTGAAATGATGACGATGATTATGCTTGGTGAGATTTGATTTAGAAAAGAATATGGAGCAACCCTTTGTTTTCCGCTGCGTCATTGGCGTATTCAAATAAATCACATGTACCGCATAACTCATTTCAGTTTACCAGATCAGAAGTCGCTCTCGACTTCATGCGGTGCTATTTGTGATTTCAAAGGGTAGCATCCGCCCACACCTATTACCATTTTTCCTTAACCATTTAACCTTTAAAAAAATGAGACGTTACTATGCGTCCGTTGAGCAAGAATTGGCTCGCGTCGACGCACTTTGGGAAGACCGATTGTACGACGAAGGAAACGCAATCCTTGAAAGCATTCTTATGCGTGAACCCGGGTATGGTAAAGCCCACGCTTATATGGGATGGTACACCTACACCCAAGCTAACGACTACGAAGCTGCTGCCAGAAGTTATGAATTGGCCTTGAAATTCAATCCCGGATTTGGTGGTATCTACGGCAACTATACTCGAGTGTTGATGGAGTTGGGCCGTTACGACGAAGCTATCGACGTTGCCAAAAGAGGTCTTCGCGTTGGTGGAGTTGAAAACTCATACTTGATGGCTGAAATCGGTCGCATTCTTGAAAGAGCCGGAAGATTGGCCGAATCCCGAGTCGCCTATCGCGATGCCTATTATTTGGCAGAAGAAGAGGCGGTCATGATGGCTATGAAAGCCGCTTTGACAAGAGTAAGAAGAAAAAGAATCAACAGAATGGTTGGTATCTTTTAAGAACAGAGGGCTCCAAATGGAGTCCTCTTCTTTTTTGTTCAATGGCGTAATTGCTGCTATTCTGTCAAAGATGCGAGTTAAGCTGAAGATTTTGATTACAAGATTTGTTCTCTGATATTGCGTTAGTCAATCTAATCATACCCGACTATGTTTTTTCAAAAACCTGCCTTCCACCCGGCAATTCTACTATTGATTTTTACCCTCGCTCTACATTCGTGCCAAGAAGACGGTGATGAAGATGAAACCCCACCAAGTAGCGGTAACGATCCCGTTTTGGCAGCGTTCGATCTGTTATATGTGAATAACAATTCAATTGATGTGGCCTTTACGCCTTCATTGGTATGGGAACCTAGTTCGAATCAAGACGGGGATGAGATCAAGTATACTCTTCTGTTAGATAGAACGGTGGATTTAGATGTTGGGGAGGATCCAACAACGGTTGTGGAGGCCGATTTAACGGCAAATTTCTTCACAATCACCCAGCCTCTTTTACAAAGTACTGAGTATAAATGGTGTGTAGTTGCCGGTGATTCTGACGATAACGAACAAAAGAGTACATCCGTTTTTACGTTCACTACAGGCGCGATAGACAATCAGCCGCCCAATCCATTTGATCTGCTTATCCCTGCTGATTTGGCCACCAATCAACCTACAGATGTGCAGTTATTCTGGGAGACGGCAACTGACCCGGAGGGAGATCCAATTACATATGATGTTTATGTGGGTTTGAGTCCGAACCCATTTACCATCGTTTCTTCGACACAGTCGCCAACGAATTACATGAATAACAACCTGGCAGAGAGCACTACATATTATTGGCGTGTGGTTGCCAAGGATGGGAAGGGTGGTTATACCATAAGCGATTCAGAGTTTGAATTTACTACCTCGGGTGCTCCAAATTCAATTCCGGGAACGGCCAATGTGGTATTAACGGGAGGGCGACCTGTGACCGGAACCAGCCCGACCTATGACGGAACGAGGGGGCACCAAGTGGTAATTTTCAATGGAGAGATTTACGATACAGCGGGTTGGTCATTGGTAAATAATGATGGCCGAGAAGGAAATGACGTATACAAGTCAGCTGATGGCGTTAACTGGTCATTGGTTCGCGGACACGACCCGAATGATGAAACTGGATTTTTCCCATCTGAGGAACACGCAGTTGTTGCTCACAATGGTCAACTATACATGTTTGAGGGGAACAGAAACCTAATCAAAAGTTCATCAGACGGCCAGTTTTGGAATAATGTAGATTGGACAGGTTCGGTGCTTGATAATACGCACTACTTGCCCAGAAACAACCACCAAGCAGTAAGTTACAACGGGGCGCTTTATTTGATTGGTGGAATTTCCAATGGAGTAATCAAAACGGATGTTTGGAGGAGTAATGACAATGGCTCAAGTTGGACCGAAATCAAACCCAGCGATAATAGTTCGTGGATTGGTTCAACGGAATTACGAGTCGAAGTTCACGATGGCTACATTTGGCTTTTTGATGGAGGTAACGGCCCTGCAGGCACGCCTTGTGATTTGTGGCGTTCGGCCGATGGAGTGAATTGGCAAATGATGAGTACGGTTCCGTTTACCGCCACCCGAGGATTTGCAACAGCAGTTTATAAAAATGGGATTGCAGTTGTTAGTGGAAGCTTTGACAACGAGATCTGGTGGACCGGTAATGGAACGACTTGGACTCAGGTGATATTGACAAATCCACAATCACTCTCTTGGAGAAGAGATCATGATGCATATGTTTTTAATGGAGAATTATATGTCAGTTACGGACGCGGCAACAACTCGGGGCCCGAATTGAGATCAGACATTGTTCAAATCACTTTTGAGCCATAAAGTAGGGCTGTCATCTTGTGGACTATTCTTTACTGCTTTAATGCTTTCTTCGTGTTCTATGTCAGGAGAGAGCTATAAGGGGCCTTCGGACGAATTCTTTACCGCCATTCAACTCACCGTTGAGAATGCCGACCTCATTATGGAGCGGATTCAATAAGGATTAATACTTATCTGGGTTGAAGAAAAGGGAACGGAATTGTTATTCCCCTTTGCGTGCAAATGAATATCCTGAATAAATAAGATGAATTCAGACGTTTCGAGGCGATTCAATAAATGAAAAAAGCTCTCCATTACGGAGAGCTTTTTCAATTCTTGTTAGTTGACTATTCCTAGTAAGTAACGCTAAACGTTCCTTGGGTAACGGAGGTAGTGTTTCCACCAAAAAGTGGTTCAGCCTCAAAACTGAATGTGCCATTCATTGCACCTGCTCCTGTATCGTTTGAGCTGATATTGATCGTTCCTGATGTAGCAACGAGGAAATCTCCGGAAGAAGTTGTGTAAACAACCCCGGCCAAGACGTTCATGTCGCTTAGATCAAATGCAGTTCCTGACTGAGTAGAAG
>CAZWQX010000121.1:0-11803 GCA_964635965.1 uncultured Cryomorphaceae bacterium | reverse complement strand
AGCAGGTGCGAGAAGAGCGATGATATTACCTGTTGGAGGAGCATTTCACTCACCACTAATGGAACCTGCACGAGCTGATTTGGCATCGGCCATAGAATCGACCGAAATCGTAGCGCCGAAATGTCCGATTTATCAAAACGTAACGGCCAGCGCAAATACTGATCCTTCTTCTATAAAGGAAAACCTCATCGCACAACTAACCGCTCCCGTTCGATGGACTCAAACGATGAAAGCTATGATCGAAAATGGAGCAAATGAGGTAATTGAAGTGGGTCCGGGAAAGGTACTTCAGGGTTTGTTTAAAAAAGTAGATCGGGCCTTCCCTACCTCCTCGGGAGAGTTATAAACTCCAATACATGTAGCCGTTCATCTTTTCACGGTAGATTCCCTTCAGATCAACGAAAACTCCGTCGTGGCCCATCAATTCTTCGAAATAAGATTGAGGTAGGTTCACGTATTCGTCGTGGTTTACAGCGACAATAACAGCATCGTATTTTGGCTTAGGCTCTCTCAACAGAGTATATCCATATTCATGCATAACCTCATCGGCTGAAGCATGCGGATCGACCACATCAACGCTCACACCAAAAGACTCTAGTTCACGAACAGTGTCTACAACCTTTGAGTTGCGAATGTCACTGACATTTTCCTTAAATGTGGCTCCCATGATAAGAACCCTGGAATTCTGGATATTCTTGTCTTTTGCGATGATTTTCTTGACAGTCTGCTTGGCAACGTACCCACCCATAGAGTCGTTCACAAACCTTCCTGATGTAATAATCTGTGCGTGATAACCGAGTTTTTCCGCTTTGTGAGTGAGGTAATAAGGGTCTACTCCAATACAGTGTCCCCCAACCAACCCAGGACGGAAGTTTAGGAAATTCCATTTCGTTCCTGCAGCTTCCAACACCTCATAGGTATTGATTCCCATTCGATTGAAAATGATGGAAAGTTCATTGATAAGAGCAATGTTTACGTCACGTTGAGTATTCTCAATAATTTTTGCTGCCTCCGCAACCCGAATTGAGGCCGCGCGATGAACACCTGCTTCCACCACAAGCTCATATACTTTTGCAATAACCTCTGCCGATTCATCATCACAACCCGAAGAGACTTTGACAATACTGCTCAATGTATGTAGCTTATCTCCCGGATTGATTCGTTCCGGGCTATATCCGACTTTAAAATCCCGAATAGACTTTAATCCGGAAACAGCCTCCACAACAGGAACACAATCTTCTTCGGTACACCCGGGATACACTGTGCTTTCGTAAACGACGTAATCCCCTTTTGAAATTGCCTTACCGACCGTTTCAGATGCGGAAAGTACCGGTGTCAGATCGGGTTTGTTTCCTTTATCAATCGGTGTAGGCACTGCAACTATAAAGAAAGAAGCTTCTTTTAGTTCCTCAGGGTTTGCGGTAAAATGAATGTCACAACCTTCAAAAGCTGAGGAATCCAATTCATTACTGGGATCTACCCCATTCTTCATCAGTTCAACCCTTTCAGGATTGATATCAAATCCAATAACGGAGAGCTTGCGAGCGAATTCTAAGGCAATTGGTAAACCAACATAGCCAAGGCCAATTACCGCTAATTTCTTTTCCTTGTTTAAGAGGGACTCGTACATATCACGAAATATTCTTGTCTCGAACTTTATATATTCTCTCAATGATGTCAACCACTTTCAGTCCTTCCAAAGCATTGGTGGTTGCAACATTTCTATTCTTAATTGTATCAATTACATTTTGGATCACGAAATGGTGATTCGCGGCACTTCCCTTGTAAGCACCATAATCATTGGCAGGACTAGACTCGGCGAGTTCGGGCATTTCGTAACCTTCCACATTACAGAATTCAACCTCATTCATGTATTGGCCACCCACCTTTACACTTCCCTTACTGCCAATTACGGTAATGCTACTTCCCAAATTTCCACCCCAAACGGAAGTAGAATAATTAAGCGAACACTTTCCACCATTAACAAAGTCGAAAGAAACCAAGCCACTATCCTCAAAGGCAGTAGAGTCCTTGTGATTGAAATCAGCAAACCTTCCCTGAATATTTTCGATATCACCGAATAACCAATACATGATATCAATGAAGTGAGAAAACTGTGTAAATAGTGTTCCTCCATCTAAGTCAGCTGTACCCTTCCAACCATCTTTCTTGTAATATCGATCATCCCGATTCCAGTAACAGTCGATATCAACCAAATAAATCTCTCCCAGCCTTTTATTCTCAATCATATCCTTCAGCCAGGCTGACGGGGGAGAATAGCGGTTTTGCATTACGCAAAAAACGTGTCGGCTTACCTGTAAGGCCTTGAAAATAACGTCTTCACAACTCGCCTTTCTTAAACCCATCGGCTTTTCGCAAACCACGTGTTTTTTATGCTTTAAGGCCATTAGCGACTGCTCCGCATGCAGACCGTTTGGTGTGCAAATATTCACCACTTCGATCTCAGGGTGTGCCTCAAGCATTTGAGTGGCATCGTTGAAAAACGGTTCTTCGATTTGATCGGCTCCACACTCTGACGCAGGCAAAACATCGGCCACAGCAACCAATTCTGCCTCCGGATTTCTCCTAACCATTTCGGCGTGTCTTTTTCCAATATGGCCGTAGCCGACAACAGCGAACTTTACCTTTTGGTCACTCATATCTTAGTTACTTCACCGTTCTTTAGGTTGTACTCTTCACCGCTTTCGGGACACTTTGCTTTTCCCGAGTCATCAAACTCCAATCGATGACCATATTCACTCATCCAGCCAATATGTTTTGCGGGGTTTCCTACTACTAAGGCATAATCAGGAACTTCTTTCGTGACAACCGCTCCTGCGCCAATAAAAGCATAATTCCCTATATCATTACCACAAACGATTGTGGCATTAGCGCCAATACTAGCTCCTTTTTTTACCGTAGTCTTAGCATATTGATCTCTTCTAATTACAGCACTTCGAGGATTTATCACATTCGTAAATACCATTGAAGGGCCCAGGAAGACATCGTCTTCACAAATCACTCCAGTGTAAATGGATACATTGTTTTGGACCTTAACATTACGACCCAACACTACTTCAGGTGAAATCACTACGTTCTGCCCGATGTTGCATTTTTCACCAATTGAACAATTGGGCATGACGTGAGAGAAATGCCAAATTTTGGTACCATCCCCAATGGAACATCCATCATCAATAACAGCGGTTTCGTGAGCCTGATATCCCATTAACGTCTAATATATTTCTCGAAGTGTTTGTGTTCCTTCTTGTACAAATCCTCCTCAGTCAGTGATTTGAAATACTCTAACGTTTTCTTTAACCCTTTATATCGGGGAACTTCAGGCTCCCAATCCAGAACAGCCTTGGCTACAGAAATATCAGGACGTCTCTTCTTGGGATCATCATGAGGCAGCGGTTTATAGGTGATTTGAGTCTTTGCCCCTGTTAGCTCAATAATCTCTTCAGCGAACTCCTTTATTGAAATTTCATCAGGGTTCCCCACATTTACGGGTTCCGAGTGATCTGATAGTAGGAGACGGTATATTCCTTCGATCAGATCATCCACATAACAAAATGAGCGAGTCTGAGAACCATCTCCAAATACCGTAAAATCCTCACCTCTAAGCGCTTGACCGATAAACGCAGGCAAAACCCTGCCGTCGTTCAATCTCATCCGCGGTCCGTAGGTGTTGAATATTCTTACTATTCGAGTTTCCAATCCATGAAAACGATGATAAGCCATAGTCATCGCTTCCTGAAATCTCTTGGCTTCATCATAAACCCCTCTTGGACCAATTGGATTAACATGACCCCAATAGGTCTCTTTTTGAGGGTGAACTTCAGGATCACCATATACTTCACTTGTGCTCGCCACTAGGATTCTCGCTCCTTTCGCCTTAGCCAATCCAAGAAGATTATGTGTTCCCAAAGAACCTACCTTCAGGGTCTGGATTGGAATTTTTAGGTAATCAATTGGGCTTGCAGGAGAAGCAAAATGAAGAATATAGTCGAGTTTACCGGGAACATGAACAAAATTGCTCACGTCATGGTGATAAAAGGTGAAATTCTCTTCGGTGAAGAGATGTTCAATGTTGCGAAGGTCACCCGTAATCAGGTTATCCATTCCCAAGACTTCAAAGCCTTCAGATAGAAAACGATCGCACAAATGGGAGCCTAAAAAGCCTGCTGCTCCCGTAACGAGAACTCTTTTTTTCATCATGATGCTTTGACTTTTTCTCGACCAATACTCTCGTAGTGATATCCTAAATCTTTCATTTTCTCCGGTTCGAATAGATTTCGACCATCGAAGATTACTTTTTTATTCAATCTATCCGCAACTTTTGAGAAATCAGGATTCCTGAACACACTCCATTCAGTTGCAATCAACAGAGCATCCGCTCCGTCAAGAACGTCATACATGTTATCGCGATATTCTATCGCGTCACCGTGAACTGACTTCACGTTATCCATCGCCTCCGGATCAAAAGCCACAACTTTTGCTTTCTCCAATAACAACTCCTTTATCATGTAAAGGGCAGGAGCCTCTCGGATATCATCCGTATCGGGTTTAAACGCCAAGCCCCATAAAGCAAAGGTCTTTCCTTCAATGCTCCCTCCGTAGAAATCTTTAAGCTTCTTGATCAGTGTAATCTTCTGACGATCATTCACTCGTAAAACCGAGTCTAAAATCTCGAAATGATATCCGTATTGATCTCCACTCTTTGCCAGAGCCTGCACCTCCTTTGGAAAACAGCTTCCACCATATCCTATTCCGGGGAAAAGAAAACGCTTCCCAATACGAGCATCAGCTCCAATTCCGATTCGGACCTTGTCGACATCTGCACCTACAAGCTCGCAGAAGTTTGCGATCTCATTCATGAACGTGATCTTCGTCGCCAAGAATGAATTTGCCGCGTATTTAGTCAGTTCAGCCGATTTCTCATCCATGACGATCAAAGGATTTCCCTGACGTACAAATGGTTTGTAGAGGTCGGTCATAATTTGAGCAGCCTTTACAGAAGATGTACCGATCACAACTCGATCGGGCTTCATGAAATCTTCGACAGCAAATCCCTCCCGCAAGAATTCCGGATTCGAAACAACATCAAACTCCACCTTTGCATTCTTGGCAATGGCTTCGTCAACCAATTCGGCAGTACCAACGGGAACCGTGCTTTTATCGACGACAATTTTATAATCTTCAATGATCTTACCCAGCTGCTCAGCAACCCCCAAAACATATGATAAATCCGCTGATCCATCTTCACCGGGAGGTGTTGGAAGGGCTAAAAAGATGATTGAAGACTTAGCAACAGCTTCTTCCAAGTTGGTGGTGAAGGTGAGCCGCCCCTGTCTAATATTTCGCTCAAATACAGTATCTAAGTAAGGCTCATAAATTGGAACCTCACCGTTTTTCATTTTCTCGACCTTTGTTTCATCTATATCCACGCAGATTACATCATTGCCCGTGTCAGCGAAACAAGTCCCGGTAACCAGTCCAACATAACCGGTTCCTACTACAGCGATGTTCATTTTCGGCTAGTCTTTACGAAGTTGATTACTGATTCTGTGATGTGGTTCAATTGCTCTTCATCTAATTCAGTTTGCATTGGCAATGAAAGAACCGATCTGCACAGCTTTTCAGTAACAGGGAAATCTCCCTCTTGGTATCTTTCATCGCGATAAGCTCTTTGAAGGTGAAGTGGAACAGGGTAATATATCATCGCAGGTACCTCATGTTGCTCCAAGAAACTCTTCATTTCATTTCTGTCAATACCGTTTAAGATCATAGTGTATTGATGAAAAACATGGGTAGAATCATTACTCCTCACCGGAATGATTATTTCGGGAAGATCTTTGAAAGCCTCATCGTAAAATGAAGCTGCCTCATTTCTTCTCTCTGCGTAACTATCGAGGTGCCTAAGCTTAACCCTCAAAATTGCGGCTTGAATGGAGTCGAGTCTTGAATTCACCCCGATACGGTCGTGATAATAGCGTTCTCCTTGACCATGATTTGCAATGGATCTCAATTTGAAGGCCAGATCATCGTCATTCGTGAATATCGCCCCACCATCTCCGTAACATCCCAAGTTTTTCGAAGGGAAAAATGAGGTCGCTCCAACATTTCCTATTGTCCCCGCTTTTTTAACGCTTCTGTCACCAAAAGTGTAGTCAGCTCCTATAGCTTGGGCAGTATCCTCAATAACAAAAAGATCATGCTCTTTTGCGATAGCTAAAATCTCCTCCATCGGAGCGGACTGGCCAAATAGGTGAACAGGAACTATTGCTTTGGTTTTCGGGGTAATGGCTTTTTTAATAGCCTCAACATCTATGTTGAAGGTTTCGGGATCTACATCTACCAAAACAGGTGTAAGCTGAAGGAGAGCAATCACTTCTGCAGTTGCTACATAGGTAAAATCTGCAGTTATCACCTCATCTCCCGGTTCAAGTCCCAAACCCATCATGGCAATTTGTAAAGCATCTGTCCCATTCGCACATGGAATGACATGCTTTACACCCATATATTCTTCAAGTTCGCGCTGAAAGGCCTTTACTTCAGGGCCATTGATGTACGCCGAAGAACGGACAACATCAATTACCGCCTTATCGATTTCATCTTGAACTCGCTCATACTGCGAGATAAGATCAACCATTTGAATTTTCTTCATTGAAAGGCTTAAATTTGGACGGCGAATATACGGATAAATGCCTACATCAAGCCTTTCAAAAGTCCTCGGAATCGGTCACTTATTCCGATTCAAACTGTTCAGTTTAGTCATTCTACTCGGAGGACTATATACATCCTCCCTTAAAGCCCAAGAATCTCTTTCCTCAGATCAAATTGGCATGTCTTTATTTCAATTTCAAGGTGGTTTCTTAGCTCCATCGGGTGATGTTGGAGAGTTATACGGAACTTTTGCCGATATAGGGTTCTCTTACGCTTACAAAACCCGATCGAATGTTCTCATCGGATCTGATTTTCTTTTTCTTTTCGGTGACGGGGTGAAGAATCCCAATGAGATAGCTCGAGGTCTGAGAACCTCAACCGGGAGAATCATTGGTATTGAGGGCGAATTCATAAATGAATTGGTCCTTCAACGGGGTTTTATTGCCGGTATCTATACTGGCAAGATATTCCCGATATTCGGTCCAAACCCCAATTCAGGTCTTGAAATCAGACTCGGGGTTAAATACTTAGAGCACCGTACTTGGATCGAAACCAGAGAAGACGATTATCCACCCCTTCAAGATGAATATCGCAAAGGTTACGATAGGAAAAGAGCCGGAATAGCTACTTATCAATTCATCGGGTACCGACACTTCAGCAATAACAAGTTCGCAAATTTCTTTATTGGAGTTGATTTCTATCAGGGCTTCACTACCGACTACAGGTCGTATAATTTTGACTCAATGACAGCCACGGATAATGACTATTTCGATATGTTTTTGGGATTGAGATTTGGCTGGACAATACCGGTCTATAAAAGATACGCTGATAAATTTTACATTAATTGATGCGGGGTTTATACTCCCTTTTCGTCAGGTTTTACGGAATCGCCATTAACCTAGCTTCGATCTTCAATGAGAAAGCGAGAAAGTGGAAAGCAGGGAGAAAAAATTACTTCGAATCACTACCAAAGAATCTAAAAGGATGTTTTTGGATCCATTGCGCTTCGCTCGGAGAGTTTGAACAAGGGCGACCCATAATAGAAGCCATTCGGAAGAGATGGAACGGGAAAATCCTACTTACTTTTTTCAGCCCTTCAGGTTTTGAAGTGCGCAAGGACTTCCCTCTTGTGGATCATGTCGCCTATTTACCTCTCGACACCAGAATAAATGGGCAAAAGCTTATCGACCAGATAAAGCCCAAAGCCATGATTTTTGTAAAATACGAGGTCTGGCATAACCTCTACCGAGAAGCCTTTAACAAAGACATTCCCGTGTATTTGATCTCAGCCATTTTTCGAGAGAATCAGTACTATTTCAAGCCTTTTGGCAAGTGGTTTCTGGATACTTTGAAAAAGGTTGATAAGATCTTTTGCCAAGATCAACAGACGGTATCCCTGCTCTCAAAAAAAGGATTAAAGAACGCAGAGTTATCAGGTGACACCCGATTCGATCGAGTGATTGAAATTGCGGAAAGTGGTGAGGAAATATCCGAAATCAAGAAGTGGGTCAATGGTAGAAAAGCGATTGTCGCAGGAAGCACCTGGCCAGAAGATGAGAAGCTTTTGGCAAAAGTATTGACAGATCGTCAAGACTGGACTTTGATAATTGCTCCACACGAGATAAAGCAGAAAAAACTTAATTCAATTCAAGCGGCCTTCGCGGGGTCAACTCTATATTCAGATCTCAATGGGAACATCACTAATTCCAGAGTTCTAATTATTGACTCAATAGGTCTTTTAAGCAGAATATACCGCTATGGCCAAATCGCGTACATCGGAGGCGGTTTCGGTGACGGCATTCACAATACACTGGAAGCCGCAGTTTATGGAGTCCCCGTAATTTTTGGACCAAATTATTTAAAGTTTAAAGAGGCTAAAGATCTAATAGAACGTGGTGGTGCCTTTCCTGTCAAGGATTATCAAGAATTAGCTCAAACATTCACTAGATTATTTGGTGAGGAGAAGTACCGCGAAGAATCAGGGAAAATGGCAGGAACCTACGTGAAAATCCAATCAGGTGCTACCAAGAAAATAATCGGCACGATACTGAACTAAACCGATCGGCCATATCTCGCTAGTTTGGCTCTATCCATAACAAAACGAATAATCATTGAGGCAATCAGCACAATTGAAGCGATTTTAGATGTGTATCCTATAACGGCCTCATCGATTTGATTAAAGTAGATCGCCACAAGTCCCCATAAAACTGCGAAAGAAAAAATGAAATCCTTTTGGGCGATGACTATCACCAAAGCCAAAACTGTAGCTACCGCAATTGCGAGAATAGCAAACAAACCTTCATTAGCAGTAAAAAAAGCAATCTGATAAGACTGAAGTGCAACTGCTATATTTACGATTGTCGCTACACAAACCCAACCAAAATAGAGGCCGAAAGGGACGTGGAAAAAGTATCTATGCGTAGTTCCCATCATTCTTTTAAGACGATAGAAAATCTTAAAAATCGAGACTAATGTCAAAAGAATCACGGCCATGAGTGCCACTGAAACAGCAAAAGCTTCATTCTGAAAGGCAACTAGCCAAAGGCTGTTTGCTGCGACATTAATTAAAAAATATGGCCAAATGAGTTTGTAAAATCTAACTTCTTTCCCATTAAAGAATTGGAAACCGGCAAAAACCGCTAAAGTCAGATAAATAACACCCCAAATACTAAATGCGTATCCTGCAGGGGTAATGAGTGTTGCATACTTCGAACTGACTTCTGCCATCGGGAGACCGCCAAAATACGTGATCCCCGACAGAGAATTCATCAAGATCAATACAAAGACCGCAAAAATGAAGATCCATCTTTTGATAATATCGTATGTATATGCCGTTTTCATTTGAGTTATTCTACCCACCGTCTACGAATCGGATGCTAAATTGTTTTCTTTTAGCGCTTTGAAGGTTAATTTCGACGAAGGTAATCAAGCTATTTGCTCTGAAAGAAAAGTCTACATGAAAAAAACAGGTATTATCATCCTTTCCCTACTTGTTATAGGAGGAGTTGCAGTTTATTTCACTCAATACCCAAAGCTCGAAATCGTCTCAGGATACAATGCCAAGATCATGTGCTCCTGTCTTTTTGTGTCGGGATTCGATCAGGAAGTCGTAGAAGAAGTCGATTTAGGATTTGGCCCTTTATGGCTCGCCTCAAACGAAGTTGACTTTGAGAATAAAACGGTTTACACTTCGGTTATGGGTATGCACCCCAAGAAAGCCATTTTCCGCGACGGTATGGGATGTTCGTTGATCCACAACGAAGCAGAACCTATGGCTGCATTGGGTAAAATCGGAATCCAAGACCTATCAGGCTGGCCAGAAGAGGAGATAAAAGGTAGTGCTGAGATGCAGAATATCTTGCAAAAAGCATTCGATAAGGACGGAGAAAATCTACTCAATACTCGAGCAGTGGTGGTAGTAAAAAATGGAGAAATTGTAGGTGAAGCATATGGACCTGGAATCAACAAGGATACACCTCTGCTGGGTTGGAGTATGGCAAAAAGCATAACCGCAATCCTTACGGGAATATTAGCACAAGAAGGTTACTGGGATTTATCTTCTAACCTACCCATTTCTGATTGGAAAGGAACAGAAAAAGAAAAAATCACTTTAGCCAATGCGTTGAATATGAGCACGGGACTGGAGTGGGAAGAAGAGTACGGGTCAGTTTCTTCAGCAACAAAGATGCTGTATAGCTCAAGCAATATGGGAGCAACTGCCAGCAGTTATGAACCAGAGCATGCACCTGGCGAATTTTGGGAGTATTCTTCAGGGACAACAAATATTATCTCCTACGCCATGGCTTCAGCTTTTCCGACGGATAAAGATTACATCGAATTCCCTTATAAAAGTCTATTTAAACCTTTAGGCACAGAGACCTTTGTGTTAGAAACAGACGCATCAGGTCACTTTGTGGGATCTTCTTACGGATATGCATCGGCCAGAGACTGGGCCAAAATGGGCCTGCTATTCTTGAACAAGGGCAATATGTACGGAGAGCAAATTGTAGACTCGAGTTGGGTAGAATTCTGCGCAACGCCTGTTAGCCAAAGCGATGGCGTCTATGGAGGACAAGTTTGGTTTCCACATGCACGAGGACAAGAAGGCTATAAACCCATCGATTATGCTCTTGATGGATTTCAAGGACAAATAGTTTCAGTTCATCCCGAGGACAACATGGTTATCGTTCGATTAGGAGTAATGTATGATGAAACCAGCTTTGACTTTGGTGCTTGGACGAAGGAGATTCGGGAAATTCTCGAATAAGAAATTTGAGATACCCTGTAATCTAAAGAAAAAACAGAGTTTGAATGTTCGCTCTCGCCTTAGCCATAAAAGAGTCCTGGGTACAGA
This sequence comes from uncultured Cryomorphaceae bacterium, assembly GCA_964635965.1. Lineage (GTDB taxonomy): Bacteria > Bacteroidota > Bacteroidia > Flavobacteriales_D > Cryomorphaceae > JAKVAV01. The sequence goes on along the minus strand of CAZWQX010000121.1, from coordinate 783 downwards.
GCTAAAAACAGAAGCAGAAACAAAAAATCCAGAGCTCAAAACACCGCTCTCGCTCAGATTCGGCAATCAATAATCTCAAATGTGAATGTGGGAGCGAGAGTGAAGAAAAAACAGAGATCGAGTGTTCGCTCTCGCTTTGGCCGTAAAAGAGTCCTGGGTACAGAGCTATAAACAGAAGCAGAAGCAAAAAAATTCAGAGCTCGAAACATCACTCTCGCTCAGATTCGGCAATCATAATCTCAAAGGTGAGTGTCGGGCCAGAGTGAAGAAAAAAAACAGAGTTTGAGTGTTCGCTCTCGCTCTCACTCTCACCCTGTTTTTGTACCCGGAGCGGGACTTGAACCCGCACGGCCGCAAGGGCCACAGGATTTTAAGTCCGGCGTGTCTACCAATTCCACCATCCGGGCGAATTGGGACGGCAAATATAAAACTTTTGCAGTCTTTGAAATACTTTTCTGAGTAAAAGGAATTGGCGATTTCTGCCTGAAACCTTTCAGGCCATTTTCATATCCGAAAACTTCAAAGCAAGCTCTCGTTTTACAGGCAATAACCAATCTGTTGAAATGGGATTCACCTTCGCTCCGCTACGGTGATCCCAAGAAGGGTGGCTTTCAACAAAAGCCAATCCGCTCCGCCGATTTGGCCTTTTTCATATCCGAAAACTTGAGAGCAAGCTCTCGTTTTCAGATATGAAAAAAGCCATCACAACTTCGTCGTGATGGCTTTTGTTGAGCGGGAGACGGGATTCGAACCCGCGACCCCAACCTTGGCAAGGTTGTGCTC
>CAZWQX010000120.1:0-12023 GCA_964635965.1 uncultured Cryomorphaceae bacterium | reverse complement strand
CGTACCTCCTTCCCCATTGTGCAAAGAAGTGTTTATCCGGCCTTGCGAAAACAATCTGCTGAGTTTATTGCATCCACCGAAAGAGAGGGAAATGCTATCGGTGGGCTCTCCGTTGGTGAACCACACGAGGACATGTACGCGATGACCGATGTAGTATGCCAAATTCTCCCGAAAGACAAACCGAGGTATTTGATGGGAGTTGGAACTCCATCAAACTTGCTTGAGAATGTTGCTCTCGGAATCGATATGTTCGACTGTGTAATGCCCACGCGAAACGCGCGAAACGGAATGCTCTTTACATCAGAAGGGATAATCAATATTAAAAACGCCAAATGGAAGGACGACTTCAGTCCGATTGATCCTAATGGTAAGTCTTACGTGGATCAGGCCTACTCCAAAGCATTTCTAAGACATTTGATTATCAGCAAAGAGATGTTAGGTGCCCAAATCGCCAGCATTCACAACTTGGCCTTTTATTTGTGGTTAATGGAAACGGCCAGAGAGAAAATCGTGGCAGGAACTTTTGCCTCTTGGAAAAACCAAATGGTCAAGAAGCTTGACAATCGCTTGTAGCGAATGAATAAACTCGACATCTATATCATCAAACGTTTTCTCGGAACGTTTTTTTTCATGTTGGCGGTAATCATGTCGATAGCCATCGTGTTTGATGTCTCAGAACAGCTGGAGAGATTCGTCAAGTACGAGGCTCCGATCGATCAGATAATATTCAAGTATTACGTCAATTTCGTTTTTTATTTCGGCAATCTCTTTAGTTCGTTATTGATCTTCCTGAGTGTCCTGCTCTTCACCAGCCAGTTGGCACAACGATCTGAAATCATTGCCATTTTTGCCGGTGGTATTTCCTTCAGGAGGTTACTTCGTCCTTATTTTATTGCCGCTACCATTTTGGTTAGTATTTCACTGTACTTCACTCACTACCAACTTCCTATTGCCAATCGAGTGCGAATCACTTTTGAGGAGCAATACATGAACAAGAAGTTTAAGATTAAAGACGAGAATCTAAACAGGGAAATAGAAAAGAATACGCTGGCCTATTTCGAGACATTCAGTACCATCAACAACATCGGTTATAAATTCTCTTTGGAGAAGTGGAATGATCAAGGCAATCTCGAATACAAAATGATGGCCGATCGCGCAAAGTACGACACTACGACGGGCCGATGGGAAATCATGGGTTACCGCGTTAGAGAGTTTTCTGAAGAAGGAGAAACGATTTACAACGGTCGAACACTCGACACTTTATTGAATATGGAACCGAAAGACTTTGGTGTAAAAGCAAACATTGCCTCGACAATGGGCTATAAGGAGCTTACCAATTTTATTGAAGAAGAGAGGCAAAAAGGATCGGACCAAACCGTTTATTACGAAATTGAAAAACACCAACGAACTTCTTATCCCTTTGCCACTTATATCCTAACGGTGATTGCCGTTTCGTTGGCAGGTCGAAAAGTGAGAGGGGGAATTGGGGTTCATTTGGCAACTGGAGTCCTCATTGCAGTGATTTACATTTTCGCGATGAAAGTTACTACGGTCGCTGCGACGAATGCGGGGCTGAACCCAATGTTAGCTGTTTGGCTACCCAATATTTTCTTCACGGGAATCGCCGTTTTTGTTCTCAGAAGAGCACAGAAATAGTCACAGCTTCATCCGAAAACTCTGATTCTCCTCTTCTGAAGATAAGGTATCCGGTAAGTGTTCGAAAATGCCGAAAATGGATGAACCACTGCCCGTCATCGAGGAATATGCAGCCCCAAACTCGTACATCTCAGCTTTGATTTTAGCGAGCTCAGGAAACTGCTTAAAAGCAAAACCTTCAAATCGATTATTCAGTTTGTCTCGCCAGTTGTAAACCGAAGTTCGCAAAATATCTTCAACGGGCATATCAGGTTGCGACGGTGAAATTGACCCATAGGCAGCAGGGGTTGAGATATGAATATCGGGACAAACGAGAATGAGATGGAGACCCGACAAATCGAGCTCAATGGGCTCAAATATTTCTCCCCTTCCTCTAGCCATTAAAGGCTCATTCCTCAAAAAGAAAGGACAGTCACTTCCAATGGCTAAAGCGATTTCGGCTCTCCTCTCCTTTGGGAAATCGGGAGAATACATTTCGCAAACGGCGTCTATTAAAAAGGCTACGTCAGAAGATCCCCCACCTAATCCCGCACCCATTGGTATCGCCTTGTGCAGAAAACAATTTAACCAAGGTATCTCAAACTCAGCACGCAATAGTTCAAGAGCCTTTACGCAAAGATTATCGGATGGCTTTCCAGGAATTTCCAGTCCTGAAAAATGCCATCGATCCCCGGATCCATGTTTAATTGGTACAATTTCAAGAGCGTCCTTTAAAGGAATGGGGTAAAACAGAGATTCGAGATCGTGATACCCGTCCTCTCGTTTTCTCAGAATTTCGAGACCAAGATTAATTTTTGCATTAGGAAAAACGACCATCAGCGGCAAAGATGATGGATTCAAAGGAAATATCCACCACTATTATACTTTTTAAGAATAATCGTACTTTCGACGGTCACAGAATTCATTCAAATGGCAGTTTTACTTGATTTTGAAGAGCCCATTGGCGAATTAACCGAACAGCTGGAAAAAGCTAAGGAAATCTCAGATAAGGGCGAAATTGATATGTCAAAAACGCTCAGAGATCTCGAGCGAAAAATTAAAACCAAGCGAAAAGAAATTTACGAGAATCTGACCCCATGGCAAAGAGTCCAGGTTTCTCGACATCCCGAACGGCCATATACTCTTGAGTATATCAAACACTTGACTGAAGGATCGTTTATTGAAATGCACGGCGATCGCAACGTGAAAGACGATAAAGCCATGGTCGGTGGATTAGGTAAAATCGACGGTAAGACATTTATGTTTATTGGCCAGCAAAAGGGTGTTAACACCAAAATGCGACAATTCAGGAACTTTGGAATGCCCAACCCCGAAGGATATAGGAAAGCCCTAAGGTTAATGAAGGTTGCCGAAAAATTTGATATCCCCGTAGTGACTTTCATAGACACTCCAGGTGCTTTTCCCGGACTTGAAGCCGAAGAGAGAGGACAAGGAGAAGCAATTGCCAGGAACCTTTATGAGATGGCCAAGTTGGAAGTTCCAATCATCTGTATCATTATTGGCGAAGGTGCGTCAGGTGGTGCTCTCGGAATTGGTGTTGGAGATCGGGTTTTGATGCTGGAAAACTCTTGGTATTCTGTTATTTCGCCCGAAAACTGTTCAACAATTCTTTGGAGAAACTGGGATCATAAGGTAGAAGCAGCAGAAGCGCTGAAACTCACCTCTAACGACATGTACAAGAATAAACTGATTGATGGAATCATCAGAGAGCCGCTTGGTGGTGCACATGTAGATCCTGAGACCACCTATGAAAACGTAAAGCAAGCTATCTTCAAAAACCTGGAGAAGCTGGAAAAGATGGACGCCGAAAAACTCGTTGAGACCAGAATCAGGAAGTTCTCGAAAATGGGAGTGATCTCCTAGCGATTGTAATCAAATCCAACAAAGGCTATTGGATGAGGAAAAGTCTCCTCACCGACTTGATTTCCAGCTGAAGTCAGGATAGTTAGATCATTGCCATTAATGTGGTAAATGAGTTCGTTAAGCTCATCGTAATAGAGTTCACCCAATTCCAAATTACTGTTCAGTATCACAGTTCCACCGTTGGAGTAATTGTATCTCAATAATCCTGAACTCGTGCTTACCACGAATGTATTTGATCCGGTTCTGACTGCACCTTGAAGTCGATCTCCTGGTCTTGAATAAGGCAAAGAAAGCAAACCGGTCGTCAGATTTAATAGCCTAAGCTCCAAACCATCGGGATTATCAACCCAAACAAAAAACTCATTTGTATTTCTGACTTCAACACTTCTTACTTCTCCCGCTACAGGGTAAACTTCAAACCGAAGCCCTGCCTCCGAATAAAAACAAAGTGAATAAATGGGAGCGTCAATTTCCTTCTCCAGAACAAAATAACCCTCATCACTTCCAAAAACACTTAGTGGTAAATGCGACGGTAAACCATCAAATCCAACCAAAGCAAATCCCCTTTTGTCAAAGACCCTAATTCGTTCTTCCCTCTCGGTTAAATAAAATCGTTCGCGTTCATCATCAAAAGAAAGGGAGAGAAAATAAGGTAATCCCGGAGTACCAAAGCCAGTGAGGGAATTAACCACTCCGTATTCTTCTATTTCCAGAAAATCCACATTCCCTACTTCTCCACCTGCAATGCCCAAAATATTCTGACGGTAATTGAGTCCTCCCCCTCTTAAGTCAGTAAAAGATGTGAATTCAAGAGTAAATTCAGGACTCAAGTCATCACTGCGATAGATGTACGTCTGGTTGTTTTGGCCACAACCAACCATCACACCTTCAAGTTCTCTGGGAATAGCGTTTATTCTAATCTCAACGAAAGCAGAACCAACATTTTCGCCATCTCCAGCCCGAAAGGCGAGGTAATATATCCCGGTTTGAAGCTCAGGACCATTTATGGGGAAGAGTTGTCCAAATTCGAAGGTGGTCCCCGAAGCAAGGTAGCGTTCTTTTACTGAGACTTGATTGAAGTTGGCATCAAGTATTTCCAAATCAACATATTCGATTTGGTTATCATCGGTAATCCTTGCCTCAGCTGTAATTGTATCGGTGGAAAAGAACTGCTGATTCTCAAATGGAGATTCGGGAAATATTCGTGGAGCGAGTTCATCTTTTTCCTCTTTACAACCACTTATAATCAAGAAGATAGATGCTGAATAAACAAATGTTGAGAATAAGGTCTTAAAACTTTTCATATCCTTCAATGCGCTATCAAATTCAAGCGGGCACAGATAGTATCTTTGAGATATGGATGAAATTTCGCAAAAAAAGCCCAACGACCGCAGAAGGTCGGTCTCGAAGCTGCCTTTACAAAACAACGAACTCGGGAAAATCCCTCCTCAGGCAGTTGATTTAGAGGAAGCCGTATTGGGAGCTTTGATGCTTGAAAAAGAGGCGGTAAATGAGGTGATTGACATCCTGAAAGCGGAGTCCTTTTACAAGGAAACACACCAAAAAATATTCAATGCCATCCATGACCTTTTTCAGCGCTCTGAGCCGATCGATATACTAACGGTGACCGCTGAGCTTAGGAAAACGGGAGATCTTGAGCTGGTTGGAGGAGCATACTACATCAGTTATTTGACCAATAGGGTAGCTAGTTCGGCCAATATCCAATTTCATGCGAGGATCATCTCCCAAAAGCATATTTTGAGAGAATTGATTCGGATTTCATCCGACACAATCCGCGAAGCGTACGAAGAGAGCACCGACGTTTTTGATCTTTTAGATAAAGCCGAAAGAGATCTCTTCACTGTTGCTCAGGGTAACATCCGAAAGGAGTATGACACCATGAGTGATGTGCTCAAGGAGGCTATTGACAATATTGAAGCTGCCAAGAAAAATGTGGATGGTGTAAGCGGGGTTCCATCTGGGTTTCATGCATTGGACCGAATTACTTCAGGTTGGCAAAAGTCTGATATGATCATCATCGCCGCAAGGCCGGGTATGGGTAAAACGGCTTTTGTATTATCGATGGCCAGGAATATCGCGGTAGATTTCGATGTGCCGATTGCCGTATTCAGCCTGGAAATGTCTTCTATTCAGCTGGTAAATCGATTGATATCGGCAGAAACGGGTATTCGCGGTGAAAAAATCAGAAGGGGAAATTTGGAAGACCATGAGTTCACCCAGCTACACACGCGAATCAAGAAGTTAAGTACTGCTCCCATCTTCATTGATGACACTCCTTCACTTTCGGTATTCGAACTGAGAGCGAAGGCGAGGCGATTGAAGTCAAAGCACGACATCCAGATGATCATTATCGACTACCTCCAGCTCATGACAGCGGGAAGCGATAAAGGAAACAGAGAACAAGAGATTTCAACTATCTCTAGATCAATCAAGACAATCGCCAAGGAGTTGAACATCCCTATTATCGCACTTTCGCAATTGAGTCGTGCGGTTGAAACACGTGGAGGGGATAAAAAACCAATGCTTTCAGACCTTCGTGAATCTGGTGCGATCGAGCAAGATGCGGATATCGTTTCATTTATTTATCGTCCTGAATACTACGATATTGATCAAGACGAAGAGGGAAATTCACTCTTAGGAGTTGGTCAGATAATCATTGCCAAACACAGGAATGGTGCATTAGATACGGTTTCGCTTAAATTTGTAAAAGACTTTGCAAAATTTGAGAACCTCGAAACCGTTTATGATCAGGGTGGACCTCTACCGGGTGGCTCGGATTTTGATAGGTTTCAGACTATCACGATGCAATCGAGGATGAATAGCGATAATGATGACGATTTTTTCAAGAGAGATAACAGCGACGACGCACCTTTTTAAAAGATTAATTCTCCTTTCCCTTTTCTTTTTCAGCGGCTTCACTTTAATGGCTGCCAAGATTCTTATTCCGATGGATGAGAGTCAACAAAACCACCTAAAGGCCTATGGAATAGCGTATTGGGTTCTTCAAAACGATATTGAAGTTGAATGGCTGCTCAATTATCGGGGTGGGAGTTTTTTGATTGATCAGTACAAGACGATTGAGGATGAGTGCTTGATTCGAGGTGTTTCTCATCAAGTCATCGCCGATGTTCAGGCAAGTGCCATACTCCGTGAAATTGCCGATCCCGAGGCGAATATGGAAGTAGTAAAACTGGAAAAGTCACCTAAGATTGCCGTGTATAGTCCTGATTCGAAGCAGCCGTGGGATGATGCCGTTACTTTGGTGATGACCTATGCCGAAATTCCCTACGACGTCATTTATGACAAGGAGATTCTGAACTTTGCCCTTCCAAAGTATGACTGGCTTCACTTACACCACGAAGACTTTACCGGTCAATATGGAAAATTTTATCGCAGCTACAAGAATGCAGCTTGGTACCAACAACAGGTAAGAGACGCAGAGGCAGACGCAGCTGAGATGGGGTTTGATAAGGTCTCCGAACTGAAACTTGCGGTGGCCAAAAAAATCCAAGAATATGTCGCAGGTGGAGGGTACCTATTTACGATGTGTTCAGGAACTGACTCATATGATATTGCACTTGCTGCCCAAAACACCGACATCGCTGAAAGCATGTTTGATGGTGATGGTGCGGATCCTGCGGCACAGTCTAAACTCGAATTTGATCAAACTTTCGCCTTCACCGATTTTCAGCTTGAAAGAGACCCCTTGGTTTACGAGTTCTCTTCAATTGATGCAACGAATATCCACGGTAAAGTACCGCAGACACAAGACTTTTTTACGCTTTTTGATTTTTCCGCGAAATGGGATGTTGTCCCGACTATGCTCACCCAGAATCACCGCAAAGTTGTTAAAGGATTCATGGGACAAACCACCGCTTTTAAAAAGCAATACGTTAAAAGCAATGTGCTAATCATGGGTGAGAGTAAATCCAGGGGAACGGTGAAGTATATCCACGGCACTTTTGGTAATGGGCAGTGGACCTTCTATGGAGGTCATGACCCTGAGGATTACCAGCATCGAGTGGGCGATCCTCCAACAGATTTAAACCTCCATCCGAACAGTCCTGGCTATAGGCTTATTCTCAATAACATTCTCTTTCCTGCTGCAAAGAAAAAGCACCAGAAGACTTGAGGCCTGGGTGACATCCATCACGATCAAATTATGAGCATTGAGTAAATTTGATAGTTGTTAAAAACCTATCGTTCAATGCCTATCATAAGACTCGCTTTTTCAAGCCTATTTTTTCTTTCCTCGATTCTCGTTTTTGGCCAATACGATCCAAACGAGAAACCAACCGATTGGAAACACGAGGAAATGATTGTTCACAACGATCGCCCATGGAATATCGAATCTCCCGTTCACCTTTTGGATGATGCCATAACTCCAACGGATAAAATGTTTGTACGGAACAATGGGCTGATTCCAACAGACTTGGATGAAGATTCATGGACTTTGACAATTGAAGGAGAAAGTGTTCCCAATCCCAAGACTTATTCCCTGAATGAACTCAAGACTAAATTCACGCACTATACTTACTCGCTGGTGCTGGAATGTGGTGGAAATGGTCGAGGTGAAATAAACCCACCCGCCACAGGAAATCAATGGGGATATGGTGCAGTGAATTGCGGAAGTTGGACAGGTGTTCGACTAAAGGATGTTTTGGAAGATGTGGGCATCAAAGATGATGCAGTATATGTTGGCTACTACGGAACGGATAAGCACCTCAGCGGGGATCCAAAAAAAGTGGTGATTTCTCGTGGAGTTCCCATGGAGAAGGCGATGGAAGACGAAACGCTAATTGCCTTTCAATTGAACGGAGAAGATATTCCCATCGTCCATGGCTATCCGTTAAGGCTGGTAGTTGGTGGTTGGCCTGCATCTGCTTCGGGAAAATGGCTTCACCGTTTAGTAGTAAGAAACCAAGTCCACGATGGTCCGAAAATGGAATCTCCCTCCTATCGAGTACCGAAATACCCTGTTGAACCAGGAACAAAAGTTCCTGATGAAGACATGATGATCATTGAGTCAATGCCTGTCAAATCGATCATTACCTATCCGAAATCAGGAGCAATTGTGAAACCGGGACAAGAGTTTACGGTAAGGGGGCACGCATGGGCAGGTGATCTGGAAGTTTCTATGGTTGAAGTATCCACGGATTATGGGCAAACTTGGACGGAAGTGCAGGTTGAAGATCCCACAAATCGCTTGGCATGGCAGAATTTCACCACAAAAATCTCCTTTGAAGAAAAGGGATACTATGAGATTTGGGTCAAAGCGACCGATGAAAACGGAATCTCCCAACCCATGGTGGTGCCTGGCTGGAACCCCAGAGGATACTTGAACAATGCCACCCATAGAATCGCTCTAAAAGTTGAGTAGATGAGAGAAGACAAGCATTCGCGAAATTTTATCGTACTGATGGCCTTGATGACCTTCTTTTCCGTCGTGATCGCTTTCACCGCTAGAGAAGAAGTTCCTGATTCCCCCGTCATTAGTAGCGGAAAGAAAACAGAGAAAAAAGAATCACCTCTTTTAGCTGAGGTAGAAAATGGAGTTCACCTTCCTACCGGTTTGATTGCTGATAGGAACTTTGAACTGATTGTTACCAATTGCACGGGTTGTCATGCAGCGGAATTGGTCATTCAAAATAAACAGACAGCTGATGGCTGGAAGAGCATTATTGAATGGATGCAGGAAAAACAAAATCTCTGGGATTTAGGCAAAGATGAATCGAAAATCATCGATTACCTGGCAAAAAACTACGCTCCTGAAAATGTGGGCCGAAGAAAAAATCTAGAAATCGCTGATGAAGATTGGTATGTATTGGAGAACTAAAATCGTCTTCTTATTCATTGGAATTAGCATTTTCTCTTGTTCACCGGAAGCAGAAAAAGAAGCGAGTAACGAAGTAGAAAGTCCTTATTCAGGTCATCATGTTGTGGTTGAGCTAACGGAGATTGAGGAGAATGGTGATGATTTTGTTTTTGTGGATCTCCGACCTTCAGATGACTTTCTAAAAGGCCATATACCAGGTGCGATAAACATAAATCGATCGGAATTTCAACGGAGAGATTTACCCTATGGAGGAATGGCCTTAAGCGCCGATAGCATGGCCTTATTACTCAGTGTAAAGGGAATCACAGCTAACGACCATTTGGTTTTGTACGATGATAAAGGGGGAGTTGAGGCTTCGAGGTTGTGGTGGATCTTGCGAATGTACGGTCACGAAAAAGTGTGTTTGCTCAACGGTGGAATGCACGTTTGGGAAGAAGAATTGGAAGTGGGTCCGTCAAAAAGACTAGCAAAGCCTTTTGCATTCAAAGGTGAAACCATGGATAATACATTGGTTGGTTATGAAGAGTTTGAATCATGGCGTTTGAACGAGGGAGTAAAAGTGCTGGATTGTCGATCAGCAGACGAATTCAACGGAGAGTACATAAAAAAAGGAGCTTTCTTGGCAGGTCACGTCGAAGGGTCAAAAAACATCTGTTATTCAAACACAATTTCATCTCCGAATTCAAAGATGAAGATGAAATCACCTGAAGAGCTGAAGGCGGTTTATTCTGAATTCTTTCAGCCAGAGGATACGATTTTGGTGTATTGCCAGTCAGGAGTTCGTTCGGCGCATACCCTTATGGTTCTAAAAGAGATTCTAGGATACAAGCACGTGTATAATTACGATGGTTCGTGGATTGAGTGGAGTTATTACCAAAGTCGAGAAAGAGGTAGCTCCACACAGAGTTAGTAGGCTTAATCGCCTCTTTTAGAAAGCCTCAAACTGCTCCTCAAATACCTCGTAATCAAATCTTCCTGAAAAAACATCGATATCTTCATTACTTTGATCGGTGGTGAATCCGAACGTACCTGATATTTCGATGTGGGTTCCCATTCTGGCAACCCTTCTGACAAATAGGATACCTGAACCACTATAATCTCCGCCTATACTATTAAAATCACTGTTATAGTATACTTGACCAAAACTTTCCACCCCGTCAAGTTCAATCCGCTTTCCTGCAAGTTGGAATAAATCCTCAGGTTCAAATAGTTCAAAATCCTTTAGAAAAAAGCCTACGCTGCAACTCTGTCTGGATTGATTTTCTCCCACGTATATAGAGGCTCCCTGAAAAGCAATCAAGGTTCCATTTGAATCGGGAGAGGTCAAAAAGCTCATCGTTCCACTGGTATGCGGTGATGAGCTAAAACCTGAATACAGCGTACTCTTTCTTGATACCCATGGTTCCTCGTTTATGTATGCACCCGCTGTATTTGCTCCTTCTTCTGAATACTGCGGAACTCTGGGGTCAAGAGGATCGGCAATGAAGGTGTTCTCATCTTCAGAATAACATGAAGAAAGTAGAAGCACTAGAATAATATGGATATACGATAACCTCATATTCTGTTGTATTCTCTACCTCGCAAAAACACTCGAAAAGAAAATTCAAGTCGTGTCATAAGGAGATCCTTTTGTGGCTCAAGGAAATCTCCGTAATCACTGATTCTCGTGTACTCAAGCTGAGGCAAATACCAATATGTGAACTTAGTACCGAAGGAAATTTTTGAGCTCAGATTATAGCGCAGATCAACGCTATTACCAACGTTGATGGAACTAAAGCCATCCCCGAGTCTATCGACGTACTCTCCATCCAAGTCAAAACTCGGTCCCCTTTCATTTATTCCGTACCAGCCAAAACAGATACCAATTCCTGCCTGAAATTTATTACTGAAGTTGTAGTAACCGGTAAATGAAGTTTGAATAAGACCAATAGCTTCGTATTCAAAAGTTTGAGATGCAACTTGTTGATTGAATTTACTGATGAAAATTCCCAGTCCCAGATGAGCTTCAAATTTTGAAGAGTCGTTGCCCATTATCACTGTTCCTAGTAAAGGATTAAAAATTACCCCTCTCCTACTGAAGTTAAGCTGGTCACTATTGGTTCGATAAAAGTCCAGCTGAATCGGAACATCAAAATACCAATATGGGCTGGTGCTCTTACTGCCGTTCTGGGCATTAGAACCAACCGAAAGGAGGATTAGGAAGAAGGTTAGGAAAGTCTTCATCGTCTATGTTCTTCCTTTCTAAATTAAGGAAACAAGGTTACTCAGAAGTTAAGAAAGCGAAAATCCTTGAATTTTTGAGCACAAAAAAACCCCGTAGTCGGAACTACAGGGTTTGAATAAAAATTGGCGACGACATACTCTCCCGGAATACCAGTACCATCTGCGCTGGTGAGCTTAACTTCTCTGTTCGGAATGGGAAGAGGTGGACCTCACCGCAATAGTCACCTAAAATTGTCAGGGCTGACGGCTTTTTTTGCCTCCAATTCTGCGCGTTTGCAGAACACCCAATGGGATGACGTATTGGTTATGCTCAGTATTCAAAGTCTACGGATAATTAGTATTGCTCGGCTTTGACATTACTGCCTTTACACCTGCAACCTATCAACGTTATCGTCTTTAACGATCCTTAAAAGAAATCTCATCT